>JBAOIA010000011.1:1686765-2024118 GCA_037045145.1 Bacteroidia bacterium | reverse complement strand
GTCTATCGCAAATGGCGGCAACCACTGTAGATTTACCTGTTCCTGGAGGACCCTGAACTATTGCAATATCAGGGGTATTAATAGCAATCTCAACAGCTTCTTTCTGATTTGCCGTTAAATCATCTATACCAAATTTGTCTTTCAAAAACTTTCTGGTTCTTTCTGTTAAGGCTTTTTCATTCCTCTTTTTTGCTAACATAGCATCAGAAGCACCCTCGATTGCAAAAAGCAGATTTCTGGTAATAAATTTCCTATCCTCTCTAAGACTCTTTAATGCCCTTTCCCTTCTTTTGTTTACAATCTCATCGCCTATTAGAGAGATAAGGAATTTACCTGTTTCAGGAATAGAACTTAGTTCATCATATAGTTCAAAAGAAAAATCATTACTTATTGATTTCATTAAGAACCGCTTATTTTCTGCCTGCTTTACTTCACCTTCCTTTTCTATTGTAAGTTCTAGTGAAGTGTTTAATAAATCATCCTTACTTTCGTTAATTGCTAATTTCAGTTCTTCTGTCAAATTACCAATTCGAACTTTCGTAATTCCATCTGGAAGAAATCTAATTCGGTTGAAGCTTAATTCACCAACCTTTTCTTTGAGTTGGTTTGCCCTTTCTAATTCAACTGCAGAATAGGTTTGCCATAGTGCAATAAGTGTATTGCCTTTAGCTTCTTCTGCTTTAATAGTTTCGTAAGCTTCTTTTGCTTTTGATGCCTCTACAAATTTGATTGACGGGTATTCAGCTACATTCAGGATTGAAAAGTCTGCGTATTTTTTGGCAAATGGCTTATTGGTTATTTTCTGAACAATCCATTTATTCTCTTTCACCAAAATATCAACTCGTTTGCGAAGACCGTGTATTGTGAAGCTTAAATCTGTATTGCCGGGATAGGTTTGAACAAAAATAAAATCAGATCTTTCGGATTGGAATACAAAATCATTATTAAGATTTTCAGATAACTTCTCAATCTTAACATTCTTATTTGCCAAGATTATATTATCGCCAAAACCAATTTCAAGAGATTCGTTGAAAGTTTGGCTAGTGCCACAGGGAAGATATTTTATCTCAATGCTTTCATCTTTTACATTAGTAATCCAGAATAAGCTTTGAGCAATGGTTGCTTTGTCAGTTTCATTGTCGCCAATAGCATTACTTGTGAATGATACACGCAGTGGGGCTGTGTTAAGGCTGAATAAAATTTGGTTGGATTCAATTTGTTCAGCTTTCAAGAGAATTGGCTTTTTCTCCCAATTTATAACACCATTGAGGATTTTTCCATTAATGGTGTTTTGAAGTGTTTCTTCAGGAAAATTATTCAGTATGTCTTTTAAATCCGCCATATTAATCTATTGTTAGCACCCTTTGTGGAGTGTTTAAGTCTTTCAAGTGAAGCATATATTTTTGTTTGTCCTGTTGGGTAGCATCAACTACCCTTATTTTCTTTGGGGTGTCAAGAAGAATGGTTTTGCCACCTTCAGACAACCCATTGCGGGGACTTATATTGAACTTTACACCATTTAATGGTGTAAGTAAAATTTTTAATTCATCCTTTTCCTTCAAGTACTCAATTTTTAAAAGGGGAGCTAATGGCTCTATTTCGGTTAAAAGAAAATTGAAGGCAGCAATTTCCTTTGGAGTGTTTTCATCAATTAAAATTTCATCATAAACTTCCGGTTGTAAGCAGAACTGCTGTTTTACTTCGTGTGTTTTCTCATCATAATATTCAATTTCCTCCCATCTTCTCATTTGAATACGAGTCACTTTTTGAGGTGCTTGTCCACAGAAATTGCAATTTTTTGAATTGTTGTATGGGTATCTAAGATTGCAATTGATGTTACCACATCTCAGAAGCTCATTTAATGCAAGATTTAGCATGTCAAACCATTCTGCCATACTTGGTCTTTCAAGAGAATTATTTAGCCCTTCTTCAAAATTCTTCCTGAAAAGATTTAGGAGTTTTTCGGGCATTACTTTTTCTGAGGGTAGGCCGGTAGTCCTTTCATTGGTGTGGTCTTCAGAATGGTCAACCCAGGGTAATTTACCTTTTAAGGCTTCTTCTTCCAGTTCTGGTTCACCTTCAGAAACATAATCGCCAATTAAAGGGTGGTTTAATGTGAGCAGTTCATAAGCCAATACAGCAAATGAAAAACAGTCGGACATGGTTGTATTAGGAGCATTATTAGAAATAACTTCAGGTGCACCATAGAAAGGGGTGTAGATGTTATTTACTATACTTGTTTTATACCTGAGATTGTCTAAGTCAATTAAAAAAACATTATCTGATTCAGACTTTTCAGATATAAAAACATTGTTAGGTGATAGATCACAATAGGCGAGACCCTTACTGTGTAATGCTCTCAATAATGCTGCTAATCGAATAAGAACATTGTATCTTTTTAATAAACCCCCTGATGACAAATACCATTCTGCAAGATTTGTATTTTCTGTTCCAAGTTTTAATGATGACAAGGGAATCATTCCAGATGCAAATTCAGATACGTAACCATTCTTTGGTTGTGTAATTTGTCTTAACGGAACTGCAAACACTTTTTTATCTAACCCTAAATTTATTAGGAAATTAATTTTGGATTTGGTTGTATTGTCATCAAAACTTTGGTTGAAAAGTTTAACAATGTGCTTTTTGTCTTTTAGCAAATAGGTGACACCTTGAGAACCTTCACCAAGTTTTTCAAGCACTTCGTAACTGATATTTTTTGAATCTACTACGTTCATTTAATTTTTATTTGACCAGATGAAAATCATTGATTTATCATCATTGTTTTTTTCGTTTAGGAATTCTTCTAAATCACATTTTAAAGCATCATTTCTTCTTGATACTTCAATATTTTGAAATTTATTTTTAAAATAGTCATGCAATGTTTCAATTTTTTCTGTTTGTAATTCGTCAGCAATGCCATCAGTTGCAATCAAAAAATCAAATGTGTGCCCAAATTCAAATAAGGCCAGTTTGAAATTTTCATCTCTACCAGAACCAAGGCAAACGGTCTCATTAGAGAAATCTTTACTTGTTGTTTCTAAATAGCGGAATAAACCATCCATTCTAAGCGAAACCAGAACATCACCTATCTGACCAACAATTATTTTCTTTTCCTTTTTGAAAACAGCTATAAAGGAGTTGGTAGTTCGATAATCACTTATAATGCTGGAAATTGATTCTATTTCCTTTTTCCACCTTTCTTTTATCTTATTACTGAGGAATTGAAGTTCAGACGAAAGTTGAAAATTTTGTATTTCATCAATTACACTCTTACAAGCAATTTGTGCTCCTTCTAACGAATTTTTAGATGAACCTAATCCATCTGAAACTGTGGTTATCAGAAAT
Organism: Bacteroidia bacterium; assembly: GCA_037045145.1. Taxonomy (NCBI): domain Bacteria; kingdom Pseudomonadati; phylum Bacteroidota; class Bacteroidia; species Bacteroidia bacterium. Next base: position 2,020,773 of record JBAOIA010000011.1, on the reverse strand, counting down.
TCATCATTCTCAAAGACGTTTATATAGTCTTGATTGGGAATAGCTTCATGTTTATCGCCACGGATACTTGCTTGTATGATTGTAGTTTTCAACTCCATTAGAAATCAAGAGTTTCGTCATCAGGCATTTGTGGAATTTGCTGCATATCCGGTGTTTGACTTTTCATTCGCTGGGTAACAGACATTGTTACGAACCTGAAAAACTTCCTTATATCTCTTGCACTTTCACCCAAAACCAAATATTCAGGTGAGCTTACAAATTTTGATAGCATATTATGGTCTGCGTCATCACCAATTGCCATAGCAATACGGAAGGCTTTTGAAGACCGACCATCATTAATAAGGTCATTCATTGGAGAAAGAAAATCATCAGTCGGAATTCCATCAGTCAATAAAACTATTGTAGGTTTATAAGATCTTGATGGTATTTGTACTTTGTCTTCTATTAGTTCTTTTAACATTGTAAACGCACCACCCATAGGGGTCCTGCCTTGTGCCTGGTAAGCCGGTGTGTTTACTTGGCTAATTGGTGTTAACGGGATATCACAAGTTGCACTTTCACCCCCGAAGCTGAATAAAGAAATGTGTATTTCTGCCTTGTTGCTGTCTTCGTCCTTTATTGAATTAATAAAATCTTTTAGTGCGATGTTTAAGGCATCTATTTTACCATTTGTTCCCATACTGCCACTTCTGTCTACTGCAACAATAACAGGGAGTGGTCTTGGTTTTTGAATTAAGAAGTCGTTTAATGAGTCCATATAATTACGTTTTTAAGATTATGGAGCAAAGTAAATACACACCTGTGCACTGTATCTGCATTGATGAAAATATTATTGAAATGCTGGGTATTTTTTGTTCTGCTCATTTTCATTCTATTACTGTTTTATAAAAACCAAAGGCTTTCCTGCCCGAAGGGTGATAGTTTTTCATGCTGAAAGTAGGGGTAGATTTCTGCCACCATTTCAGGGTATTTTATGGTAACCGGTAAGCTCTGTTGATTGGTGCTTTTCCAATACATTCTGCTGAACTGGTAAACCTGATCTATTAATTGCTCCACCAAATTCATATCATCCAACATGCCTTCAACTGTGCATGACAGGGCAATCTTAACCGGAAAATGATATTCTTTCTGTGCCGGTTTTGCTGCTGCATCGTAACGGGTGTTGTTGAATAACAGGTATTCCGATTTGCCCACTTTCAGTATTGTGCCACTATACGGCATCAGGTTTTCACTATCCTTTAAATCAAACCCTATGAGTTCTTTGCTTTCCGTTTTATTGATGGTTACAACAATTACAGGGATGTTCAAGCCCAGTGTATGTAATGTCTTCAGGATTGGTTCTAATTCCTTTTTACCAATGTCTTTATAGAAATGAATAATGAGCCTCGAAGCGGTGTAATTGACTGCAATGAACTTAGCCACTGCCTCCCTGATAGAACCTGCAAGACTTATGGTATCATGTCCTTTAAAACAGTCAAAGCCTTTGAAAATACCTTCGTTATTGAAACAGAAAGCTGAACCTACAAATCTTGATTTGCTGGTAACAGAATAAAATGCTCCTACACCCACAATCAATTCATTATTGGTTGGCCGGTTCAACCGCCAGGGTACACCGCCCAATTTTGCCAGCATGGCAATTTCGATGTGTGGTAAAAAGGTATTGAAAAATGAATTGGGCTTTCCGTTCTTATACAGGTGTTCGCTTTTAATTACCTGCGAAAGCACACCTTCATACAATAAGATTTCTTTGATTTTGTAGTAGATGTTCTTTCTTGATTCATCCTTTTCCAACTTGGGTACAGGGTTAACAAATAAAGCCATGTACTGTGTATCAGGAAGCCACTCTGCATTTTTAACTGCATTCTTAATTGTAGCTACTGCGTTTTCTACTGTATCAAATTCAACATTCTTTGAAATATCTAACTCAAATGGAACTTTGATGTAATCCTGCATTTTTGGGAAAGGGAACCGATCATCTTTATAGCCAGTATGCAGGTAGCGGTATAATTCAGTAACAGCGGTTGCCTTATCAGCAGCCTGGTAAATGAAGAAGAATTTAAAGTTGCTTGGCTTTTTTGGTAACTGATAAGGGCCTTTGGATTTAAAGTCTTTCTTTGGCTCTTTGCCTGTTTTGCCGCCAGCATACAACAAATCGTTGGATGTTGAATTAATCACCCTGAACTGGTCGGCTTTGGGTTTATAAAAACCTTCATCCGTTATGGGTATGATGCTGCGGAAAGCATCCTTGTTTAAATACTTGTTGTAAAAATCTTGTAGAAAACCGAGGTACTTCGGATAACGGTTTTTTAAGTCCGGCACATCAAAAGCTATTTCCAAATGTGGTTTGAGTTCATTACTCAGAATTGGATAACAATTCTGTGGCTGGTTGATTACTTCTGCCGGTCTGTATTTCCATTTGTAGATGACACCGTTGCAAACAATCCAATTGTATAGGTTCGTATTGAAGTTGTAAATCTCAGAAACAGGCTTTGCAAATACTTTGGTAGTGCCATCATAAGAAAGCACCAATTCAGGTTTATCACTCACCCTGGCAAACTGCACCTTTATTGTAAACTGATTGTACACTTTGTATTTTGCAGTGCTTTTATCAGAGTTGTGAAACCATACTTCTGTTTCACTGGTGAAATTTTCGTGCATGATGTCTGCAATACCTTCAAAGTAATTTCTAATGAGGTAGCGGTAATAGTGGTTGGCAAACCTTGTAGAAACTGACAAATCAATATCCAATTCTATTGCATCGTCTTTTGCCGGTTGAAAATCGGTGTACAGCTTTTGCAACTCCAGCAATTCTAATGGAGTGAACTTATCATCAAGAAGCCCTTGCAAATCATCTTTGAACACAGGAAAATAACCTTCCTGCTTTTGCTTGTAAAAGGCAAATGTTTGTTTCCCTGCTGGCGGGTTAAACGGGATGATATTTAAGAGTAATTCTTGCTGCATCGGCTTGTATTTAATTCATTATTTTATTGCTTGTTTTATCAAACTCATTATGTATTCAAGGTCTTTGTCTGTTTCAACCTGTATCTGATAATCTCCATTGCCCCAATGTCCTTTTTCTGATACGTCTTCTGCCAATTTCTTGGCGTCATCTAACTTTCCCTTTTTTAGGTTGATCCATATTTTAAGAGAGTTTTTCAAAATGCATATATCCGCAAATACTTTGCTGTCTTTACGAAAACCGATTTCCATTTTCTTGGGCTTAATCTCAATGTCATCTGCTAATTGTATAACTCCCTGCCTGAATTTTTGATAGAGTTCGGCAATCAGTTCGGTTGTCTTTTGGATGTGTTCTTCTTCGGTGTACACCTTTATTTCTTCTGTTACTTTTTTGAGTGCTTCTTTATTTTGGGTTAATGGTTTTATACTTTCTGCTGCATTCGATTTTTTAATTGGATTGATAATGATGGTATCATTGTCAAATTGTTTTACTTCCCATAACTCAATGGCAATGTCTTTAAAGTTTGTTGCCTGAACTTGGTTTTCGGTAAAATTTGTTGATACAAAAGCAACCCTTGTCTGGCTCCAATCCACATCTTCTCTTTTCATATTTTGCCGGAGGCTTTCATTGTACTCCACAATAAAATCAGCTTTGTTTTCCAGCATCAAGCTGAGGTAAGTAAAGCCCTGGTCAACAACACTGATGTTTTTATCCCTTTTGTATTCTATAATGATAAAGGCACATGCCTGTGGATCATAAGCCAATGTGTCTATCCGCTTATTTTTAATGGTGAACTCGCTTTTAACCAATACAAGCCCCATGATGGCAGACAGGTTTTCCTCAAAGACTTTTTGAATGTCTTTCTCCAGTTTAAAAGGTTTTTCTTTTACCTCTTTTAGTTTGCCAGTTTGGTTAGTGTATAATGCCATGTTTTTTTTATTATGTGTTAAGCATAAGCCTTGAAATTCCCGTTTTGTGCCATCATTAAAAAGTGATCGAAAACAATATCACATTTGTTACTATATACAGCCCTATCATAGCTTTGAGGCAAAGTGTCGTTCAATACCTTTTTAATTGCAGCTTGTACTTGAAACCTTGTCTGTGTATCCTTATACCAATCTGTAATCAACACAGTTGGTTTGTCGTCTTTCAATTTATGTAACAAGTTCTTGGCTGCTAACTTTACTTTCTGTTCCTCATCTTTGGTAAGATTTTCTTTCTTTATCAAATCGAATATTTCGAGTTCCGCCTCGGTCATGCCTTCCCTTGCAGCTCTCATTTCTTCCTCTCTCATCTTTTCTACAAAATCCATCAAATCATCGAAATAACTCTCATTGCTTGCATTGCCGGAATTGTAGCGGTCAATAATTTCCTGTAATTTTTGAGCAAAGCTGGTACGGGTGGTATTTCGCTCCATCATCTGCTGTAATTTGTCAGATATGAAAGCCCTCAAATCTGAAATTTCAATGTTCTTATGAGGTGCTTCTTTATACTCTTCCCTTAACTTTTCAATATTTAATTTACTGAGGTCAATTTGTTTCCATGCCTTGATAGCATATACCGGACCTTCTGCCGCCATATTTTCAAATTGGGGCTCGTTTGATTTCTCTTCTTCCTGAGCAACAATGCTATCATCTAATAATTGACCAATTCTTCTTTTAGCACTGTCCAGATTTCCTCTGTCAGCCCTGCCATCAATCACCTCACGGAGATAATGAACAATAGCTGCCAATGGAAACTCCTTTCTACGACCTAATATTTCAGGTTTACATGCTTCGTACAAAGCATCAATGGTATTGTCGTAAACTATGAACTGTTTTCTATGTTCATCATTTGCAACAATAGTATCAGCGTATTCATCAAACAGGCTAAGTTTGCTAAAGATTAAGTTTGATTCTTTTATGTTGTTTAAATCAATACCAATATTTAGACACCATTCATTGCATTCATTTATAGCATCTTTCAGCAATACATACAACTGGTCTTTTTCCTGAACCGGAGCATCTTCACCTTTCCCTTCACCGGCTCCAATTGAACCACCACCATATGATGCAAACGCTTTTTTAAGATTGCGGAAAACATTGTAGTAATCTACTATTAAACCGTTTTTCTTGGGTTTGGTATTTATCAAAAAATCTGTAACCCTATTTGCCCTTGCAATTGTTTGCATTAGGGTATGGTCTTTCATTGGCTTATCTAAATACAGAGTAGAAACAGTTGGTGCGTCAAAACCTGTTAGCCACATGCTGCATACAAAAACCAATTGTAGTGAATCTTTAGGGTCTTTAAATTTGCTTTCTAAATCCTGACCGTTTTCATCTACAGTCAATATCCGCTTTCTATGCGTTTTAATATCTAATCCTTGCCTTTCAAACTTTTCATCTTCTCCAGCCTCCTCGCTCACAATAACTGCCATATCGGTTTTACGCATCCATTCTAATATCTGCTTCAAATCATCTTTTGCAACTTTGTCCTTTTCTTCGTTTATCTGACGCTGGATGTTCCGCTTTTCTTCTTCCCACAATCGCTTTACTTTATCATACATTTTTACAGCGGTGAACTTGTCAATGGTCACAACCATGCCTTTACCAAGATAGCCTCTGCGTGGAAAATGATAGACGATGTCTTTAGCAATTATTTCTAAGCGATCATCTGCTTTGAGCACACTCATTTCCTGAGCAAATTCTCTTTCTAATTTTATTTGCTGTTCCTCCGTGAGATTTTCATCACTTACAATATCAGCCAGATCATCATCTATATCGTCATTTTGAAGTAATACTTCGGGAACCCTTTTATGATAAAAAAGAGGAACAGTAGCCTCATCTTCGATACTTTGTTTGAAGTTGTATTCAGATACATTGTCTCCAAACCATTCATGCGTCAATTTTTTACTGCCCAATAGCGGTGTGCCAGTAAAGGCCATGTATTGTGCATTTGGCAAACCTGTACGCATGTTTTCAGCCAGGTCTTTGTACTGTGTTCTGTGGGCCTCATCTATAATAACAATGATGTCGTTGCGAAGTGACAATACAGGATAAGCTTGCCCTTTGGGATAACGAAATTTCTGTATCAGTGTAAAAACATACCGTGTATTGGTTTGCAACATCGCTCTAAGGTCTTCGCTATCTTTTGGTCTGCATTTGGTGTCTTTACTGAATGCACCTGCACCCAAGAAATTACGGTATATCTGGCCATCTAAATCATCTCTGTCTGTCACTATCAGGAAGGTGTAATTGCCGGTAAATTTTCTGAACACTTTACGGGCAAAGAAAATCATACTATAACTTTTGCCGCTACCTTGTGTATGCCAGAAAACGCCCAACTTACCTTTATTTCCAGTGTCTGTGCCGGCAGCATCGTGTTCTAAGCGAAGTGAGAAATTACTGATGGCATTGTTTACTCCAAGGAACTGATGGTTCTTAGCAGCAATCTTTGCAATATCATTGTAGTAGAGAATGAAATTTTCTACGTAGTCAAGGAATCGTTGTTTTTCACATAGCCCTAATACAGCATAGTCTAAACTAACTCCATATTGTTTAATGCGTTTTTTATCCGGGACTTGATTTTCATTCTCCGCTCTTAGCCAATGAAAAAAGTGCTCATACCCGGAATTGAAACTACCCACTTTTGTTTCTAAACCATTACTGAGAATGCATATTGCATTGTAATGAAACAACAACGGAATGTCTTTACGGTAATTGAGCAAATTATCATCGTAAGCATTACGAAGAGCAATGTTGCTATTTTTAAGCTCAATGAAAATGAGGGGCAAGCCATTCACAAATACTATTAAATCTGGTCTTCTGCGAATAAATTGACCTTGTATCCATAATTGTGAAACTACCAGGTAATCGTTCTTTGTCTTCTCATTAAAGTCAATCACTTTAACGGTGGCGGGCTCTTTACGACCTTGTGCATTATTAATTTCAACCTGTACTCCATTTTTTATCAGACCATAGGCTTCTTTATTAGCCATCAGATCACTTTTATCTAATCTTGTTTGGCAAAGCTGTTCGTAGGCTTCCTCAATGGCTGAGACAGGAAGCGTTGGATTTAATTCAATCAACTTTTTCTTTAGCAATGGCTTAATGATGACATCAGTTTCATTCAAACGGCCCGTTAAGTCTTTATCAATACAATTGAGATGACGATACCCGAGGTTGTGTACAAACACCTCTATGGTTGCTTTTTCTATTTGATCTTCTGATATAAAATTTGCCATATTATGTAAATCTTATTGGGCTAAGGTTAATAATTAAATCATCTAATTTTTGGATTACCTCATCACTAAAACCTGAATCATGAAGAGCATCCACCAATTCTTCCTGACGTGGTTGCCCGAATGTTAATCTGTAAAATGTGAGTATTTTAATTAGATTATTGAACTTCTCTATGTCTCTGCTGAAAGGATACAAAGGCACGAATCTTTCTATCTTTATATCACTCAATGTTTCGGTATGCCAGTATGGTACTAAATCACAGGAAAACTTAGCCTGGGCTTTTTCCTTTTCAGCATATTTAAAGACCTCTTTCCAAATATTATTTTGGGTATTACCATAGGCTATCTGATCTCTGTATTTACTTGCCAGATTGAGCCTGATTACAAGCCCTTGATAGCGATGTATTCTGCCTTCTCTTTGCTCAAAATCAATGGGGTTAGAAGGTAGATTCCAATGGAATATTTTTTTACAATACAAATGAAAATCCAAGCCCTCCTGACCAATGGAAGTGGAGGCCAAAACAAAAGGTCTGAAAGGTGAATTAAATGCTTGGCGAATATTAATTTGCCGACCTGCACCTTTAGCAGTGTTAATTTTTTGAGTGCCAAAGTCAACGGCATAATGCGACCTGATGGCTTTACGCTTTGGCTTTTCCTTAGTTAGATTTTCTAAAAATGTTGGGTAATCTTCAATGTCTGAAGTGGCAGTTCTTACAGAAAGAATATCGGAAATGAAATCACTCAGCTCATTTGTGGATTGAATATTCTCACCATTTATCAGTAGATACACAAATTCATCCAGCATAGCCTGCATATTTCCATCAATCATGTATCGCAATGCCCGTTCCCAATAATCACCATCCTTTGTGTGCAACCTCACGATGGCAATGCTCTCCGGTTTATTGAACATAGTTAGAAAAGCAGAGCAGACATTGAAGGCGGCATCGAATAAATCATTTGACAATTCTTTGTACCTTCTTTGGCTTCTCAAATAGCATATTGCCGGTGAACCAATTGTAAGCTCAGCCATGTGTTCACAAATTACTTCCAGTTGCTCATTGCTTAGTTTACCTGCCGCAATGGGGGAATGGCTGGTGAAAGCAGCTTTTGCCAATTCAAAATGTGTTTTTCTACCGATACTTTCATCTTTATCAGTACCGATACTCTCAGCATCAATCGAAAGTTCTGATGGCGGTATTCCTTTAGATAGCCATTCTGTTAGCACCTTATTGTTTTCACTTGCTTTATCTAAAAAGAGAGGACCCAACCAGTACCACTTTTGCCAGTCACCTTCACCACTTACATATTGGTTAAGATTAAGCCTTTTGAAAGTAGCCATCAACTGGCTCTTTATTTCAGCTTTGATTTGTTGAACTGATTTTTTCTCTGCAACATTTATTGCGGGGTCATACAAATTGGCAAGAAACAGGCAAGGATAAGAAAGAATGAAATTATTCATCTGCTGAGGTTCCTGTTCCTCTTTTAAAACCTTGAATGTAAACTGTGGTCTTGGTGATCTTCTTTTTTGAAAGTAATACGGTTTAAAATTCTCTTTCTCCTTTTTCTCTCTGTCAGAAATTGATTTCGGATTTCCAATTGAAAGTCGTTCGGCTTCATACGAAACCAATGATGCCACCATACGAGGAACTAATTTCCACGATGAAAAAATTAATGTTTTAGAATAACCCCAGCTATCTTTAAAAGCACCATCTAACTCATAGTATGGAATGGAAGGGGGTATCCACAAATATTTCCAACCATTATTGTGTACTGTTTCATCTAACAACAAACGCAGCTTAGCATTAGGAAGCGATTTTGCTCTCGGTGGAATAAGTGGTTTGTAATCGTTAATGTCTTTCAGATTAACCCAGCCGTGCTTTGTTTGCCTTACCAATTGCTGAAGTGCCGCATCTTCTAAAATCAGATTTCTGATTTTTTCCTTGTGCTGATAATTGTCTAAGAATGATAAGGCAAAAGGGCAAGACTTTACATATTCCAAAGGAACAGGTAGTGATGCTTTATGATCTTTATTAAGCAATAAGGTAATCTGGTCTAAAACAACAAAATCATTGATGTCTTCGGGCTGAATGGAAATTGGTTTATTTACATGTTTTATCAATGCATCCCTGTCGTTGGACGCAAGCAGCTTTTCTGTTCTAACAATGCTGGTGCGGTATAGGGTTTCTAATTTGTTTTTCAATCCTATTGCACCTGGCATTTGTGCATCCAACGTATCCGGATGACGTAAAAAACCAAATAATGCTTTACGATCATGTTCATACTCCTTCCAAAAATCAGCTGCTTTATCTGCCATCAAAAACTGTAGAACTGTAATAAATTCATTGTAATGCACCTCTCCATTCAATTCATCAAAGTCATTTGTGTATGGCTTAAATGGTGTAGCAGACAGCATGAGGATTTTAGAATCTTCAAATGAAAATATATCCCTTGCCAACTGAATTGCAGGGCTTACTTCTTCTTTGTCGTCTTCTTCGTTACCACCTGTTTTGTCAATTAATTTCTTGTAGCGTTGAAATTCATCAAGGATAAAAATATCTGCTTGTAAAAACTCAATACAAACTCTTGACAAAAGGAAACGCAATGAACTGATAAGCTCCTTACTGAAATTGTAATGGTAGTAATTGTTTTTACGAATGCCCAATTGACAAAGGTTCTTCAGCAGTGTCCAATATTTTACAGGGTAGCTGATACCTGCTGCATTGAATGACTTTGGTAAATCCGCAGGACTTACTGTTTTATCTAATGCCTTCTTAAATTCACTATATACTTTTGGCCTGATTTTCTTTAACCAGGCTATTTCTTTTCCGTTGTCTAATTCCTCGGCATACTGAATACGAGCCTCCCAATTTTCATCCTTAATTCTTCTATTGCCTTTCAGTATCCATTTTAAACTATTGCTTAAAGGCTTGAAATCGCTGTATGAATACAGAAGCCTATACAACAGAACTCTTTCATCAGCTTTGCCAGCATGTGTTTTATCATCAAAGGAGGTAGCAGGGGTAAAGGCTTTTATTCTGAAAGGGAATTGTTGTTCTTCTTTTGCAGATATATAGGCCAAGCCCGTTAATCTATCATCATCCTCTGAATAATCAATGGCTAAATTATCACCTGAGAAATTGAGTTTCTTTAAATTTTGCCTCGCCAATGCCTGATTGGAGCAGATATAAATAACATTGAAAACCTTTTTATTCGGTGTGGGTGTAAACTGACCAAATGCCTTTGCAATAATGCCCTTTGCCACAATGGTTTTTCCCAAGCCTACCTCATCCGCAATCAACATTTTGCCCCTGCCTTTTACATACAACTGCTTAAAAACGTAATCCACCGTTTTTAACTGGAAGTCTTTTAGCCCTGCTAATGTTTCTTGTATTTTTTCCTTCATTATCAATTTTTGTTTTTAATAAAGGTTTGAAATACATTCCAGAAGCCCTCGAACTCTGCGGTTATAATAGGTTCATCTAATTCGGTTGTTTCTTCTTTCAGGCGTTGAATTAAAGTATCAATTGATTTTAACTTATCCGGAAAACGGCTGGATGCTATGAGTAATTTTTCATAAACGGGTGTACCTGTAAAAGCCCACGCATCATTTCCATTTGCAGATGTTTTATCCTTATTTCCTTTGGCATTACCAATGAGGTCGGTTTCTTCACCGGTTAATAAGAATGTGAGGTATTTTAAAAACTTCTCTCTGCTGTCAATGATGGCGGAGAATATTTTATTGAGCCTACTGTTTGGTAATTCAATTTCCATTGGCAGTAGAAACTGACTGTGAACATGGCCATCTTTTGCAATTTCAAATACTAAAAATATACTCAATGCTGTTTCGGCATATCCGCCAAAATTTTCGATGCTATTTGTTTTTTCCGGATTAATGGCTACACCTGCTTTTTGGTTTTCAGGAAGGGGCTTTAACTTTACTTCAAATCCTTTGGGCAATGTCAGGTGGCTTGCATCAATCTGTATAGTGAGGTTATAAGCTGTGCCGCCTTCAATTAATGTTGCTGTACCTTTTATTGTAAGCTGTGTTAAATCATATTTGATTTTGCGGATGGCTAAATCAATATTCTTTTGTTCTTCTACCGAAACTCTTGCTTCAAAAGTGTAAGGCGTAAATAAAGTAATGCCTTCTGATTTGGCAGGATCTGTAAGGGCTTTAAAAATGTCTTTGGTTTTTAAGCCAGCCCAATTTCCGGCCTTTAATTCAACCATAAATTCTACATTCCTACCCTGAGCTGGGTCACTGCAATTGGCTGAACCTAAATACCAATAAGGCACACGGTCTTGCATGGCCACAAAAAGCTTTGCATGTAAACTCTGTGAAAGTGGAGGCGTTCCATCGTCTTCTAATTCCTGAAAATACTCTGCTTCCTGAAAGAAGGTGGAAAACTGCCAACAGTCAAGAAGGTTCAGTGTTTCCTCATCCACAGCATCCAATTCTTCTTTTCTGCTTAACAGGTACGGAGTTTTGCTGGTGGCTTCATAGATGCTGTTCAATGTTGTTTTATCTACGAAGGGTGAAACAATCAGCATTTCTTCCCAAAGGTTTTTGCCCGCTGTAATTGGGTTGGTATAAGGCTTATTTGTTTCTGTATTAGGTATGCCTATTGGAACAAATTTGAACGCATCAAATTTTTCAGGCAGGTCGAATTTTACTTTTAGTAAATCATTCAGAAATGCTGCCGGTATGGTTTTCTTGCCAGTAGTATTCAGGTATTGTAAAAAATGCACCAATGGTTTATTCTTAGGCTGCTCTTTGTCCGACACTTCACCATCTGTTGCAAAAGCCATATCCCAATCACGGGCAAAGGTTAGGTTGCGACTTGTAACCAATACCCTATACTTAGGAGTTAAACCTTTGCCTTCATACCTGATTACCCAAACTTTTGGATGAAATGAACTTGCATGGTGAGGCATGGTAACAGGCTGAATACCCTTTTCCCAGTATGCCATCAGGTGATGGTATTTCTGCGGTACTTTCAACTGCCCGTTTTGATAGTACACCGTAATTTTATCTGCTGCTTTAGTAATGGCATCTAACATATCGTACCTCAATTCATCAGCATTACTATCTAATTTTTGAGCATAAAACAAAGCCACAGGTAATATCATCAGGGCTTCGAGGTCTAAGGAATAAGATGTGCCAATAGCATAGGCCAATTCATACCCATCTGGTGGAATGAGTTGATCGCCATAATCTATTCTATTGTGTTTAGGGTGCAGCATCTTAGTTATTTATTCCTGTTCTAATATCTTTTAAAATGGTTCGTGCCTGAAAAAAGCGGTAATCAAAATGCCTTAACCCAAGCCAATTATTTTCTTTTACATCATCTGTTTTTTTCCAACGCAAACGGGCTTTGCCACCTTTTACCATTGCTTCCTGTTGTTCTATCAGGGTATCTCTTTTCTTTACATCCTTGCATCCGTTTTGTGTTTGTTTCCACCAGTCTTTTACAAACTGAACTGTTGTTGACTTTGTAGTGGTGGCGTAACTGAATAGTATATCGGGATTAAAGTTGGAATAGTCGAGCATATTATCCTCAATGCCGTCTATCCACTCCTGGAAATCATCGTCAAAGTGATCGCTATTAAAAACCTTGTGGTGCAATTGGCAGTTGTATGCCAAATGTGCACCATACATTAATTCAGAAAAGTCGTGGGCTAAAATGAGCATTGCTTTCAGTTTATCTGAAAGTGGAAGTGACAATGCAGCTTTTGCAAACTGCATAAAGTTTTCAGCTTGTATAAATATTTTCCAGAGCTTGTCTTGTTGCAAGAGTTCTGCAATCAATTTGCTTTTGGCAATGGATAGTATGCGGTCCTGAAAAAATTCAGCTTCCCCTTTATCCAATTCAAGCGTTAGATTTTCACTCCAGTTTAATTTAGGCGATACTCTTATCTTAAATACATTCTCATGTTCCGCATCTGCATCATCGCCTGTAGTATCATCACCTTGCTGCACTGAGGAAAGTAATGTTTCCATTGAAGGATTGACAGACTGCCTTAAAAAACTATCTGCTGCCAACCCGTTCGTATTAATGAATTGATAAGTGTACAAGCCATTCCAATAAATAGCCGATGGCCGCCTTACGATTTTGTTTGGCTTACGTTTACTGATACCTATTACACCATTGCCCTCCTGATACTCATATTGCTCAGCCAATGCCCACATAATATCGTACTCTTTATCTTCCAGAAATTTAGAAGGTGTTTTTCCCCTGCGTTGTGCTGGTTTGGTGGCTTGATAATCGTATAAAATATATGGAATGATAAAAAAGTATTTAGCCCGGGTTTGGATGGTAGAGATACCCGGAAATAACTGATTGGCCAAGGCATCACGGATAGTACCCATGCCCAACTCATCTACCATGCCTTCAGGACGTAGCAGGTCTAAAACCGATCCTACCCGGTTTCTGTCGTTAGTTGAAAAGTCTATCCAGCCTATTGTTGCCATTATCTATTTTTGTTTTGGAATGAGCACTAATTAAGGATTTGAACCATCAAATAATATTTCTCCATTATCTTCAAATGTTATCCCTTTGAGTTGCTTATCCGTAATTAGCTTATTTATTTTACCATCTTCAGAGACAACTTTTAATATTGGACTGCCTGTTGCTTCGATTACAAGAGGAATAGAAATTTCCCTGAATTTGATTTTATAATTGATCTCGTCTATTTTTTCTTTTATTCCATTGAATTGAATAAATGCATCGTCAACTTGCCATTTACCTGAGATTTCATTGTTGTTCTCTGAAGCAGAGATATAAATAGATTTATCTAATGGCTTGTAAAACTCATACTCCCCAATGTAATTATCTAAATCATCATGAAGGTATCCTTTGCAATGAATACTTGATTCGTCATAATAAAATTCTGTAGCACTTTTTAGACCCGTTGGAATGTTATATTCTTCAGTCCATTTTCTGAATGCTTCATCCGAAATGCACGGATTAAAAACTGTTCCATTGGGGTCAATCTCATATGAAATAATATCAATTTCAATTTTTTCTAATCGACCTTTTAGATCCCCCGAAGTTGAAGGCACTAAATGATATAATGAAAGTTTGGTCGAACGAGGGTTTTCGCTAGAAGCTTTAGCTTTCTTTTTGGCATCCCTGGTATAATTAGTTGCCGAGAAAAAGTAACCTTCATCGAAGTCTAATTCAAGCAACGCTCCTGCAATTTTATCGAGTTCAGGCCGTTTGACTTTTCTATTTGCTGAAGTAAAATCTTTTGCCTCTATCATTTTAGAACCAGTTAATTCATATAGACTTGCATCAATCTGATATAGATTATCGTCATACTCCCCTCTTTTTCTTTCATCAAGAATTACTTTTTTCTTAAAAAGAATCTTAACAACAGCCCCAACAAGCATTTCATAAGATTTACCCTCCTGAGTTGGATAATATCCAAAAAGGCTAAAAAAAACTTCGTCAATTTTCGAAGGTTTATAATAAGGAGTATTTGTTCTATTCATTTTAAATCAATTTTGTTTTAGTTCAGTAAATATTCCATTCGCCTTCACCTCCAACTTGCCACTAATCAATCTCGGCAACAGCCTGTCTCTGATTTGGCGGAGTTGGGTATTTTGTTGTCCTAAAATGGCAATTTGTTTTTGCATGAGTATCGCCTTATCATGAAAGGATTGCATCAATTCATCTTTTGGCAAAATGATTTGCTGAAACTTTAAGAAAGGCTCAAACTGATAGTTGCTTATACCAGTTGATTGTACCTGATAGGCTTCAATCATTCCTGTATCGTATAGGTAGTTCAGAAAATAATAGAGGTAGAGGGAAGGAATGCATGTTGTGCGAATTTGTTTGCAGAAACTTGCTGCCATTACTTTGTCGCCATACGCATCCAACATTTCCTGAGTGATATAGCAAGTGCGGCCTAATGGCTGCCCTTCACTACCTCCGGCAGTTTCAAAAACCATATCGTCTTCAATAAGCTCTCTTGATTTCATGTTGGAGGCTTTGTGAAAACGGTAAACATCCTGATTTGCTTGGCCTGCTCTTACTTTAGGAATATCAGTACCTCTAATAACATAACCTGCAACCGAAAATTGATTGTCTTTATTGTCATTACCCCAGCCACCGCCAATATGATAGTCGATAATTTTTCCAATTGGTTCAATTCGCCAATCAGTTGGTATTCCCTTCTTGAATTTTGCTTTTTTGTATTCGGGAAACCGCATCCGCACAAACCATTCTTTGTACAACTCACGGGCTGTTTCTTCCAGCAGTTTGATGCGATCGTTGTTTACTTCTATTAAATCATCATAGGCAGAGAGGATGGAGGCGATATGTTGTTGGGTTTTAGGTTCTGGTATTGAAAGCTTCATTTTTTTAAAATCCTTCAATACTATTCGAGGTAATGCTGATCCAGAAACAAAACTTTCCATCATCCCTTTTACTGATGGAGTTCGCAATAAATGCATGAAATACTCGGCCTCGATTTTATTTTTATCCGGTCTTAAAATAGCTATTGAGGAAAGTATTGCTTCTTCTTTTTCTTCTTTGCAAACAAAAACATGTTTTAAATAACTCCCATCTTTCGCAATTAAGACGTCACCTTTCTTTGGCTTACAGTCGCCTCTTTCAAGTTTAAGATAGTCTTCTTTAGAAACTCTTTTCACATCCGAATAATCGAAACCATTTTCTGTCATATCCTTAACAGAAAACATAGGATAACCTTCGGTTAATTCCTTTGGACTAAAGTGCGACCCATCAGTAACCTTAATGCACAACTCACCTATAGTATATTCTTTCCAACTCATGATAGACTTATAAGATTATTTTCGATTGTTTCTTCCAAACCCTTTCCTTTCATATTTAGTTGAGCAAATAACTGATGCCTTTCCTTCATCTCTGATAAAAACTCTTCCTCCGTTAAACCATCTTCCTCAATCACCACACCGACATAGCGGCCGGGGTTCATGCTCCAGTCTTGCTCTTCTATTTCAGCAAAAGTTGCGGCCTTGCATAAGCCGGTTACATCTTCGTACACACCATTGGGGAAGCGTTCGTTCAGCCATTTTATTTGTGCTTCAAAATAAACTTGCTTATCGTGTAAAGCCTTGTATAGCTTTTCGGCTTCTTCTACTTGTTTTTCCCAACGCTTACTGTCTCTTTCTTCGGCCTTGCTATCAGTTGTATTTTCAGGCTTTTCTTTTTTGAGTTGCTCCACTACTTTTAATTGAGCTGCTGCTTGATTGGCATAATCATCAGCCTGGGCTTTGTACTTATTCAATAAAGCAGTGAGGCGGTCGGTTTCGCCACGAAACAAACGGAAAATGGTGGCAATGTTTTGTATATGCTCTTCGGTAAATTCACGCAAGGCACGGGTAACCTGCCTGAAAGTATTCCGGGCATCTACAAACAATATTTTATGCTCAGTACCTGCATTGCTTTTATCAAAAAACCAAAGTGTAGCAGGTAGTGTAACGGTGTAAAACATATTCTTGGGTAGCGTAAGCATCCCATCTATCACACCGCTTTTCACCAGGTTCTTTCTAATATCGGCTTCGCTATTACGGGCATCGCTGGCACTGTTAGCCATTACCAAAGCGGCTCTGCCTGTGGGTTTCAGTGAAGTAGCAAAAAGATTAATCCAGAGGTAATTGGCATTGGGTACGGTATTTACATCTTTCTCCTTACCCTTTTTGGCGGCACTTTTGGTTTTGTTTTGCGGTATGCCGTATTCGTTAAAACGGGTTTGGTTCTTTACCCTGTCCAGGTTTACATCATCCACATTGAAGGGAGGATTGGCCATCACATAATCAAACTTTTGGTAGCTGTTATAGGGGTCTTCATAATAGCTATTGGCAGGTTTTATTTCGCCACGCAAACCATTTACTGCAATGTTCATCCGGGCCAGTTTCACCGTTTCCGGTGTTCGTTCTGCACCATACACCATCAAGTCTTTGGTATCGGTATCATGCAATTCTTCTCTTCTTCTATCAACGAAATAAGAGCTTTGCACAAACATACCAGCACTGCCACAGGCCGGGTCGAAGATGGTTCCTTTATAGGGTTCAATTACTTCTACCATCAGTTTTACCACCGAAGTTGGCGTAAAGAACTCACCACCACCTTGTCCTTCTGCCAATGCAAACTCACTCAGGAAATATTCATACACTTTACCAAACACATCACCGGTGGCATCTTCAGGAATATTGGCAAATATTTTCAATAACGATTTTGGCAATGTTCTATCATCAGGCGAATACAGTTTAAAGTATTCGTCTTTGGGCAAGACTGTCGAGTAGTTCAGGTTTATACTTCTCAATTTCTTCCATTGCATGTTTGATGGCCTTAGCAATGTCCTCTTCTTCTGGCAATGCAAGCAAGTATTCGTATTGAGCTTCCTTTGGCAAATAAAAACCACATTTGGCAATCGCAATTTCTGATTCACTTTGCTGCATACGGCTGCCTTTCTGGGCTTTTAATTCGGCTTCAATTTCAGGCTTGATACGGTTATAACGGATAGATGCAAACCGCAGGAATATTAAACCCAAAATAGGGGTAGCATATTCACTGGCCTTCAATCCACTGTCCACACGAAGCTTGTCTGCTGCCTGCCAGAGGGTGTTCTCTAATTCTTTAAGTTGGTCTGCTGTCATTACTTACGTTTTTTTCTATTTATATTTTTCTCTGCTACCTGCATGGCTTCATTCGCAAGTTTCTCATCTTTTACGACTGCATAAATTTGGTCGGCTAACCATAGCGTCATTAATTCATCGCTACTGGCTTTGAGTATATCGGCAATTATGGGTATCTGTTCCCGTTTGAGTTGCCGCAACCCTTTTTCAATTTTACTCAGTTGAGCCGTGTCCATTTCAAGCAATGGTGCAACCTGCCGCAGATATAAATGCTGCTTCTCTCTGAGTGTCCTGACTCTCTCACCAAATTGACTTTTCATCGTTTTAATATTGACTTGTCAAATATTGGCAAATATAAGAAAACAAAAGAAAAGTATTACTAACAAAATTGGCAAAGTTGCAAACCTTGCAAAGTCTGCAAAGAGGGTAATGGTTGCAAAGGCAATGGCAAGAAAAAAGCCCCCGAAGGAGGCTTTTGAATGTATATGAAATGAATTGTCGCTATCCCTTATGACCTGGCGAAAGCCAGCAGCAAACTGTAATCTCCTTTATCGGCAGTTTTAACAGCTTTAAGGTAGGCTGTTCGGGTATCGCCTTCGCTGGAAAGATTGGCAGCCCCCCAACTAAAAACAGGCAGTTTGTATATTTTTTCGATGATAATATCGGCCATTAACCGGCTATGCCGCCCGTTGCCGTTTGGAAAGCAATGAATACTTACAATGCGGTGCTTGAACCTTACAGCAATTTCATCGGGTGGGTAGGTATTGTTTTCGTGCCAATACTTAGCATCATCCAGCAGGTATTTAAGGTCGGATGGTATTTGCCATTTGTCAACCCCAATGTTCTTGTTGGTTTTCCGGAACTCACCTGCCCATGCCCATACATCGGCATACATCCGCTTATGTACTGTGCGGATAAAGTCTTCGGTAAAAAGCACCTCCGGCTTAAAGGAACGCCCTAATGTCCATTGTACTGCCTGTTCAATATTCTGTTGCTCAAACTCGTCTAATTCGCCACGGGTGGCAATGGTTGGAATAAGCAGGCCATCTTTTTCTTCTTCGTCTAAGGGGGTTTGTCCATCTATGTAGTCTAAATCTAATCCCATAAAATTTTAGGCATTTCGTTTTTAATTTCTTCAGCTCTTTCTTTGATGGCCTTTTCAATACGCTTGTTGGTATTGCCCTGGTCTTCGAGCTTCATGGTATTAGAAGTACGCAATACAATTTTGGTGGCCAGTTCGGTGGCCCTCTTTTCAATTAATGCGTCCAATGATCCATCATTTGGAACAAAGCCATATACCAATTGCATATCCAATGCCCGGGCTATTTCTTTCAGCGATTTGATGGTGATGGACCCGTCTTTTTCCCGCTTTTCTATATCCAGTATTCCCTGCTTGGAAACATTCAGCTTGTTGCCTAATTGCTGCATAGACATGCCAATGGCGGTGCGGATGGCTTTTATCCAACCGGTGGGTGGAATGGCTACCTGCTTGAGTGAAGCAAAGCCCAGCATTTTGCTGTTTAGCTGTTGCAATTGAAGTGATTTCTTGCCCATAAAGTAAAGTTATATATTGACTTTGACAGGGCAAAAGTAAAGCTAATACTTGACAATTACAAGTAGATAGTAAAGTTATTACTTTACTTTATTTAGCATTTGGTAAAGTTATAGCTTTACAAAGCTGGCTACCTATACAGTTTAAACAGTTGATTGATAGCGATTTTATCCGTTTTTTAAATTCTTTGGTAGTGTCCTGCCTTTATTCTGGTAAGGGAAACACCGGTGGCGGATTTCAGCACATCGTCCACTGTACGGGCTGATAGTTTGAATTTTGTGCCTATTTCGGTGGCTTCTTTACGGGTGAACTCTTGTGGCAAAGCCTCAAAAAACCTGCGTTTGCCATCGCCAGACTGGAACTGCATGGGTTCGTTCTGCTTGGGCAGGTTGTTGAACATAAGGAGGCTGTGGTCTAAGTAGGTTTGTACTATCTGCATAACGGTATTAAAATCTTCATCGGTGCAAATGATGGTGGAGGACATTTCACCATTCTCAAACTTTCGGAGGGCTGAAAATATCATGCAGAGCCTAAAAAATATCAAGCCCAAGCGGTACACCACTCCGGCAGCATCTTCGCTGGTAAAGGTTACCACTTCTGAAAGCATTACAGGAAAATCGGTATTGATGCGTTGCCATTGCTCTTCGGTTAATTCAACGGTGGTAGGGGAAAGTTCCAGCAGGCTAATCAGTTCCAAGACCTGCACAGAAAGGGCTTCAAAGTGATCGTTGTACACCACGCCATTGCTTTTGGGTGAAGGGTCTTGCCACTCAATGCAGTTTTTATAGGCATAGAACAGGAAACGGCTGAACAGGCCATCCTCTGCGGAGGAAAGCAAACGGGGAGCCTGTGCCGGTGTGCCTGACAAGGCCACTGCCAAACGGGGTTCATTGATTTCATCGTACTGGTTATCGGTTTTACGGGTACTGGAAACTGTTTCGTGATGGAAGGCTGCCCTGAGGATGGTAGAGTAATCGCCCCAATCCTGCTTTTTTGCCCCACTCATGGTATCGGCTTCGGTTTCGCAAATAATGCCCTGGCCATCGTTGGCTTTCAAATGTTCTATCATCCTTGCCTTGCTGCAATCGGCAGGAATGAAAATGATTTTAAACGGTGGTGCTTTTGGCTTTTCGGGACTTGGTTCACCTTTTTTGCGGCTGCGTTCCAACTGTTTGAAATCGGACATTTCGTTGTCGTGTATCTTTTGAGCATCCCTGCTTTGCTGCAATATCTTTTGATGGTATTTGTCGGCCAATCGTTTGGCGTTTTTCAACACCCCTTTGCCACTTGCTGCCGGGGCAATAATGAAAGTGTACAGATGCGGATATACTCTTTCCTGAAAATACACCCCTGTAACATTGGGCAAACATCCGCTGATGATAGAGATTGCACCAGTAAAGAAAACATCCCGTTTTCGTTTGTCGGTAAATGCCCTTGCACCATCCTTTAGCAATAGTGGCAAAGCATCATACACTGCATCGGGAATGGTGGGAGTGGTTTTTAAATAATCTTCCAAAGGGTCTTCTTCGGGCAATGGCTGCAACTGCTTTGCAGGTTGCAACTTTGCAGTGTTTGCAAACTTTGCAAACTCGCCTGAATGGTGGGTGTATGCACTTTTTACCGCCTCTTTAATTTCTCTTTCAGGTAGGTCAAAATGTTGCGTACATAAAAGTTCAGTATCGGACTGCGATAAACCAGCTCTGTTGCAATTAGAAGCAAGCCGATAAATATAATTGTTCCTGTTTCCATCGGTGTATTGTGTTTTTTGATTGGTAAATTGAATTTGTTGATTGAAAATAAAAGCGATGTTCAGATCCTCTTCGGGTTCTTCCTGAACTGGTGGGATTACCGGCTGTGCTTTTGGCTGCGCATCCGGTTGGGTGAAGATTTCGGGTAACTGTACTTTGAACTTTTCGTTACGGATGTTCTTAAACAGCCCAGGGTGATAACTCATAAAGCAAAGCCTTGTAATGTCTTTGCAGCTTGGGTCTGCTTTTAAACCTGTTGCTTCTTCGTAATGCTTCTGCACCTGCAAATAGGCAATGTCGTGGTGTTCAATTTCAGTATTCACCTCAATGAACACTTTAAGGCCGTTACCGCTTGGGCTGATAAAGCATAAGAAGGTGTAAGGGATTTCAGCAATGACTTTGAAAGCTGCATCCAACTGTTCCGGTGTCAGCTTGTCAAAATCAAGATGTACAAAGCCGCTGTACATTTCAAGGAAAGGCATTTGCCTTTTCTCGCTGAATACTGCGGATGGAGTGAAGGCCAACAATTGCTTTTTCTTATTGGCAGCTTCTTCCGTTTTGCCTTGTTCCAGCAATGCCCTGATTTCTTCAACCTCCGCTTTGTATTTGCCGGAGGCAATATCATTGGCTATTAAAAGCAATGATTTCTTTTCCACCGGCACGGTGAAATTTTTAAATATGGTACTTGATGCCATTGTTCTGTTCTTTCAGTTAATAAAAAAATCCTACTTCTTGCGTTTGTTGCGGATAACATAATCGGCAGCCATCTGATCAATTTCATCTGCTGCTGATTTGCGGTTACGTTGTAACCAGGTATCCAACTCCTCCCGTTTGAAGTAGAGTTTTTTGCCCTGAGGACAGAAATGGGGAATGTGCTTTGTACTGGTGAGTTTGTACAAATGCGATGGGCTTACATCTAAATATTTGCAAGCCTCATTAAAGTTCAGTACTGTTTTTTGTAACAGGTTTTGCTCATCCAGCTTGTTAGCGATTTCGGTGAGCTTGTCTAAGATTAATTCTTCGTGTGCCATCTTTTTTTATTTTAATGAATGATGGCACAAACCTCTTAAATGCAAGAGGGGCAATGGTTAAGGGGTTAATCCCTTACTCACATTACTGAATAATCTTAATGTTTTTTATTGCAGATGTTTAAAAATCTTGTCAATGTTTGCCTTTTCCTTTGGTTCAATTTTGTTCTTTGAACCACTTGCTGAAAGGTTGTTTGCAGTTATCAGTGTATCCTTTTTGGAATAGAAGATTTTTGACTTTTCAATGTTCGACAATGACAGGCTATTGAAGTAAGGTGTAAACTTATCAATGCAATAACGGAAGTGTTTTGTTTCGCAGCCTAATTGAATTTTAACTGCACCGGGTAATATGCTTTTTGCTGTTAATGCCTTTATCAATTCATCAGCACTGGTAACATCATCATTCAGTAATTCTATTTGATGGCACAACTGATTTACTACCGTTGTGAGCTTTGCAATATCATCCTTGAAACCAAAGTGAATTGCTTCCTGGTTGCCGTTGTATTCGGTGCTGCCTTTTTCATCTGCTGCTGGCGGTCCTAACATACTCTAATTGCAGAACGGTGGACAATGGTTCTTCCAAATCCAACACATAAAAATCTTCAATGGTTGTTGTTTGTGAAAGGCTTGCCTTGAACTGTTCCTGTATGCTGAAATAAAGCTGAATGAGGCTATGTTTTAAGTAATACAAAGCGAAGTGAACAACGCTGCTTTGTGCATCAGGAACCGTTGTAAAACCCTGCTCATTTAATTCTGTGGTAACCTGCTTGGCTAATACTCTCACATTGGTAAGGGTCTTGCCAACCTGATAGCGAATATCAACTAACTCTGTCCAGTTTGCAGCTTGCTGCAATACTGCATTGAAAACACGAAGTGTTTCTGCTGTGATTACGAAATAATAAAAGTGGGTAACGGCATCTTTATACTTTGGCAAATCGGTTTTGTATAAAAGCTGCTGCAATGCTGTGTTGCCTATGGTTTCATCCGCCACTATTTTTTGAAGCGAAGGGTAATCAACCAACAATGCTGTGAGTTGCGAAAGCAACTCTGCATTGGTACTGGGTGAAGCTGCTTTTGCAGCTTTCACCAATTCAGTGAACCGCCTTGTGTTGGTGGTGTCTAATTTCCACGGCTTCAATACTCCGTGCATGATGCTGTCTAATACTTTTACTTCCATCGCTATAAGTCTAATTTAATTTTATTGGCTGCCTCCTGTTTTTTATGGTCAATTACCTTAGCGTAAATTTCGGTTGTTTTTAAATGCCTGTGACCTAAGAGTTTTGAAACCGTGTAAATATCTGTTCCCAATGTAATTTGTAAAGTGGCGTAGGTGTGCCTTGCACAGTGAAAAGTGATGTGCTTGGTGATACCTGCTTTCATTACCCATTCACGGAGTTTTAAGTTATGCCAGGCACTGTAATACAATCCTTCAAATACTTTATCATCCTGCTTTCTTCTTTCGCCTAATAGCGAAAAGGCTTGTTCTGAAATGGGCAATGTTTCTGCTCCCTTTGTTTTCTTCTGCCTGAAACGGATGTAATACCCGGACTGCTCGGAGTGCTGCACTTCTGACCAAACTAACTTTTCAATATCCGACCAACGCAAACCACTCAATGCAGAAAAGATGAAAGCATTTTTGAGCACCGGCATTTCACACTCCACTTTTGCTGCTGCCTGTAATTCTTCCAAAGTGAGAAACTCTCTATCAGGATCATCTGACCTGATGCCCTCCACCTGGTTTGCCGGATTGGTTTGTATGATGCCTTCTTTTACTGCTTCCTTCAAAGCTGCGGTTACCTTGCTGAAATAGGAGGACTGTGAATTTTGCGAAAGGTGTTTATTGGTTTTACTCTTGGCTTCGGATATGAGATAGGTTTTAAAATCTTCCAGCCAGTTTTTATCAATGTCTTTAAATGATGCACCGTTCTTGGCAAACTTCTTCAAGTGTTTCAGCACACTATCCCAATTGCCCCAATTACCCTCGCTGCCTTTTCTTTTCTCGGTTAGCCTTTCAAAGTAGGCAATGAAACTGCCTTTGGCTTTATCGGTATCCCGAAAGCCATATTCTTCATTCTTTATCTGGAGCAATCTTTTTGACCGGATGGCTTCTGCCAGGATCATTGTTTTACGGTTCTCTTCCTTCTGCTCTTTGGTGAGCTTGCCTTTCTCCGGCTCGGGTATGATGTATAATTGCAAATACTCATAGTCTCTTTTACCATCACCATAGTAATCAAGATACAGGCTGATTTTATCGCCCTTTTTGCGTTGTCTTAAAGTTACTGTCATGCTTCAGTTAATTTGAATAGTTCGTTGATAGCTGTTCGGGGGATACGGGTACTTCTGCCCAACTTTCCTGCTTTTAGTTCGCCTTTGTCGATGAGCCTGTAAATGGTCCATCGGCTGGCGTTGATTAACTGGCAGGCTTCATCTACGGTTAGAAATTCCTTTTGGGAAATGGCAGGGTTGTACATGGCTTTCTCGGTTTCTTCCTTGATGGCCACTTCAATTTTTTCATCCCGCTTCCGTTGTTTGTATGCTCTCTTGGCACAGGTATCTGAGCAAAACTGTGTAACAGTAGTCTTGGCGGTAAACCGGTTACCGCAGTGCTGACAAGTTTTTTGTAGACGAATGTTGCTGCTCATTTTGTTGCCTGTTGTTGCTACATGTAGCAGCTTGTAGCTGTATGTAGCATGTTCTCTCCCGAGTGTTGCCTGATTTGTGGGCAACAAATCTGGGCAACAATCAGGCAACAAATATAGGTAAAAAAGTGGAGTTGGGCAACAAATAAAAGAAAGATAAATCAGCTTAAACCCAATAAAAACAAGCATTTATGAAACAAAGGAAAGATAGTTACTTTCCGATACAAAATTGACTAAAGATGTAATCCAACAAGTCTTCTGTTGACACTTGCCCCGTTATCTCACCTAATGCATAAATAGCATCTCTGATATGTGTCGAAAGTAAATCATTACTAATACCATCTTCCACTCCTTTAAGAAATAAATCCAAAGCATATCCTGCCTGCGTCAATGAAACTGCATGCCTTGCATTGGTAACAACTGACTCGTTCAATGCAACACCATCAATTCCTGAAAGCGCAATTAATGTCTCTTTCAATAAATTGAGGTTTGATTTATGCTTTGCTGAAATTAAAATTACTTCCCCACATTTATCATAACTGTGTAAATCAAAGTTTGAGTTTAATGTATCTGACTTATTTGCGATAAGCAAAAATATTTTCTTCATATCCTTGCCGGAAAGTTCAAGTTCAAATTGCAATTGTGAAATTTCATTTTGCAAATCTGCCGGTGATGACTCCATTGGGTCAAAGAGATATAAAATAATTTTTGCTTCACTTGCTTTAGCATATGTTCTTTTTACACCAATGCTTTCTACTGCATCATCAGTTTTACGAATACCTGCAGTGTCAATAAATCTAAAACGTATTCCATCAACATTCAACTCTTCTTCAATTGTGTCGCGGGTTGTACCGGCAATATCACTTACAATTGCACGCTCCTCATTGAGTAGTGAATTTAATAAAGTTGACTTACCTACATTTGGCTTTCCGGCAATCACAACAGGCACACCATTTTTCAATATATTGCCCAATTCATAGCTTTTTAGCAGGTGTTTTATTTTATGCTTTACACTTAAAACAAGCGCCTTTAATTCATCACGGCTGGCAAACTCAACATCTTCCTCGCTGAAATCAAGCTCAAGTTCAATGAGTGCTGCAAACTTTACTAATTGATCGCGAAGTGACTTTATTTCATCAGAATAACCCCCTCGCATTTGTTGCATGGCTGCATGATGAGAAATGCTATTCTCGGCAGCAATAATATCGGCTACGGCCTCTGCTTGTGCAAGATCCATTTTCCCATTCAGGTATGCACGCATGGTAAATTCACCTGGCTTTGCCATTACTGCACCTGACTGCATTATCAGCTGCAAAATTCTTTGTCTGATGTAACCTGACCCATGGCAACTTAATTCTGCAACATCTTCTCCGGTGTATGTTGCCGGAGCTTTAAATATGGAAACAAGGACTTCATCTATTATGTCTTTTTGGTCAACTATTTTTCCAAAATAAATATGTTGATGCTCGAATTCGGAGGTTGAAATATTTTTTCTTGCAGGCATAAAAATTTTGGAAATAATTTCAAAAGTTTTTGTTCCTGAAATTCGGATAACACCAATAGCACCCCGACCGGGTGGTGTAATTAAAGCACAAATTGTGTCAGTTTGTAAAATCATATTTGTTCTTTAATAAACTTGTTAAGTTTATCGGTAAGTTCCAGTCCATAATCAGTTCTAAATACTTTACCTGACATTTTATTAACCGATCTGATACCTGAACCTGTATTGGTAAGAAATATTTCATCAACATCAACCAATTGTTCAATTGAAATTTCCTGTTCAGTTGCATTGGTAATTTGAATTATTACTCTTCGCATTACACCATTCACACAGCCAGAAGATAATGATGTTGTATAAACCCGATTATCTTTCAGCCAAAACACATTAGATGATGTTGCTTCACAAAGCTTGTTTTTACTATTTAAAATCAAGCTGTCATCAAGTCGCATTTCTTGCGTGTATATTGATGCTAAAACATAAAGAAGGCTATTACAGTTTTTGAATCCTGAAAGTTTGTTAATTGGCTTTTGCTGTTCTCTGTAAACTCCTATTTCAACAAAATTCTCAGTAGCAATATATTCAGATTCTACTTCAGCAGACGGGAGTAAACATAGGGAAGCATTGTTCTGTTCAGGCAAGTATGTTCCACCTGAATTTCGTGTAATCACCAAACGTAGTTTACTGCCAGTTCTAAAATTATTTTTTTGATTACATTCTAAAATAATCTCATGTAAAAAGTCTTCCGTTATAAAATCACATTTAAGATTCAACACGGCTATCCCCGCAAGTAAGCGTTCAACATGTAGTGATAAAAAATTTGCTTTACCTCTGCTACAGCGAATGGATTCAAAAAGGCCATCTCCATAAATAAATCCTCTGTTATTTAAGTGTAGTACGGGCATTGATACATCAACCCATTGCCCATTATAATATGCCCACTTCATATTGACAAATTTTTCTTGCTAATTCAACAATATTACTATTTGATTCAATAAGATGACCTTTTACACCTGCTTTATTTGCAGCCATCATGTCTGTTTCCATATCACCAATAAAATGAGCACAATTCTTATCAATCTTGTACCTCGCAATAGCTTTTTCCAATAACAAGCTATCGGGCTTACGACAGATACATTTACTCTGTTCAGGAAAGTGCGGGCAGTAGTAAAAATTAGTTATGGCTATGTTTCTTTTTTTAAATTCATCTGACATGAATTGATGTACCTCAAGTACATCATTATGAGTATAAACACACTTTGCTATACCGCTTTGATTTGTGACTATAAAAATCAAATAATCATTATCCTGAAATAATTTCATAGCTTCAAAGATGCCATCATTAAAAACTACATCTGCCGTTTTATACGTATAATAAAGTGAATTGTCATTGATTACTCCATCACGGTCAAAGAAGATTGCTTTGTTTAAACGAATCATCAGAACATACCTGTTAGCTGATCAAAGAAAGAGAGTATTAATCCCGGTGCAAATGTTATTGGAAAGACAAATCCATATACAGCACCCCAGAAATGCGCATTGTGATTGATATTATCACCACCTTTTTTATCCATATAACTTGACAACCATAAATAACCTACACCGGCAAGAATTCCAGGAATACCTAACAAACCATAGAGATAAATTTTCTGTAGAGGGAAAAACAAAATAAAACTAAAAAGGACAGCAGATACACTCCCGGATGCACCTAGGCTGTTGTAAAATTGATTGTCTTTGTTACGAAAATATGTTGGTAATATTGAAACTACCAATCCTATTAAATAATAAATCAGGAACAATATTGAACCGCTTTCACCATTAATGAGTGTAAAATGATTTTCAACAATGGGGCCAAAACTATATAACACAAACATGTTCAGAAAGAGATGCAAAAAATCTGCATGGACAAATCCTGAAGTAATAAAACGATACCATTGTTTATGTTGTGATACCATAAATGGATTAAATATCATTTTAGACAACAATTCATTGTTTCTAAAACAAACCAAACTCAATAAAACGTTGGCAATGATGATGTAAATTGTCATGAAATCTGTAACGCCATAAAATTACAGAATATAACAATTCCTTCTATTAGATAAAAAAAGTACTAAATTAATTATAGTGTGTGGTTGAGTATGCAGGTGTTGCCTCCACAGGTTTCTTTGATGTAACTCTGATGCGTGATGTTGTATAAAAAAATACAGCCAATACGATAAGAAAATATCCGGCAAATATGACTGTATATAAAATATCCCAAGTGGTTATCAGAAAGTTTAGTACATAAACTAGAATGATAGAAATCAATGATATTACAGCATACACCCAGGTAACCTGATTATCTTTCAATCCCAAATAGGCTAAACTATGAGTTGTATGGTCTTTACCACCTATAAATGGACTTTTACCTTTACTTATTCTGTTTACAACTACTACTGTGGTATCAACTAAAGGAAGTAAAAATGCGATGGCTACTGTAAGAATTTTTTTAATGGAGAGTGACTCTGTGATATGATATGGATTGTTCCAGAAAAACATAACACCTATGCCAGCAAGAAATACTCCCAGAAACTGACTACCCGTATCGCCCATATACATTTTTGAAGGATGCCAGTTAAAATATAAAAAACCTAACAGCCCTGCTGAAAGCCCGATTATTGAAGCCAGATAAAGGTTATTGATATCGTTACTCATTGTAATGACTACAACTGCAGAAATTATTACTCCCAAACTAACAGTTGATGTAATACCATCCATATTATCGAGCATGTTAATAGAGTTCATGATTCCAACAACCCAAAAAATTGTTAAAAGATAATTAAGAATCATGTTATCGAAAAGATCAATATAGGTACCGGTAAAAATAAAACTAAAAGCACATGATACCTGTGCAAGAAATTTCAGTACAGGTTTAGTATTATACGCATCATCAGCAAGTCCAATCAAAAAACCTATTGCCATTGCCATGATAAAACCCATAAATTGAGAGTTGTATAATGCATCATTATTATTAAAAAAAACCGAGTATGTTGCCAATGATAGCAAAAACACAATGTAGAACGACAACCCGCCTACGGCAGGTTTGGACATAGAGCCCCATCGAATTACTGTTCCGTCATTAGTATTACGCATTCCTAAAGTAAAAAAGAAACGCAAGAATAATGAGTTAATCAAAAATGAAAATGCCAGTGATCCTAAAAATAAAACGGCATAAATAAATAAATGATAGTTGTGGTTTACAATGTCTTTCATTTTGTTTGTATTAAACCAACGCTTCGAGCTACGCCTGCATGAGATGAGTTGGTGGGGTTATTGTTGTACTTAATTAGAGCAAAAATATAATATTGAAATTTAAAACAAAATAGTTGCATTACTAAAATTTGGTAAAATTCTATCTTTTTCCGATAAAACCGGCTGATTTACACTCCAATTAATATTCAAAGTGGGGTCATTATAGATTATTCCGGCTTCTGAGTCTTTATTATATGGTTTAGAGCATTTATAATAAAATAGTGTGTTTTCTACTAATGAAACAAATCCATGAGCAAAACCCGGTGGAATCCACATCATCAGATGATCTTCTGCATTCAGTTCAATGGTAAAATTCTTTCCGTATGTAGCAGACGATTTTCGAATGTCAACTACAACATCTAAAACTACTCCGGAAATTACCTTTATCAGTTTACCCTGTTCAAATGGTGGATTTTGAAAATGCAATCCACGAAGTACATTCTTTGCAGACAATGAAAAATTGTCCTGATAAAATTCGGCTTCAATGCCAAGGTTCTTTAATTTCTCTTTATGATAGGATTCTAAAAAATATCCCCGTTCATCTGAAAATACATCAGCCTTGATAATACAAATGCCGTTTAAGGCAGTTTTAATAATTTTCATTTAAGCTTATTTCCTTATAAAAAAACTAATAATTCTGCTCCAAAAGCCGGTTGGTTTTTTATCATCTTCGGAATAATAGCCATAGCCATAGCCATAACTGTATCCGTAGCCATATCCGTACCCATACCCATAACCATAACCATAACCATACTTTAATTTGGTTTGATCAACACTATTTAAAACAACTGAAAGTCGAGGCACTTTATTCTCGGAGATAATTTTATTGATGTTATGAATAAACATTTTACGGCTGTAATTAGCACGAAGAATGTAAATAGGGAAATCTGCTTTCTGAATCATAGGAATTCCATCGCTAACCACACCAACAGGAGGTGTATCTGCAATAATCACATCGTAACGCACTTTCAAATACTCAAGCAACTCATCCATTTTAGGGCTAATAATCAACTCCGAAGGATTAGGTGGTATGGGGCCAGCTGTGATAAAATCAAGATTGTCAAGCGCACTGTGGTTAATACAGTTTTCTATGGTGTCCTTTCCAATAAGTATGGTGCTCATTCCTCTGTTGTTCTCGACATTAAACCCAAGGTGGATTTTAGGTTTACGCATATCTAAATCGAGAATAATAACTCTCTTTCCTGAAAATGAAATAACACCTGCCAGATTGATTGCATTAAATGTTTTTCCTTCTCCGGAAATAGTTGAGGTTAATGCCATCAGTTGTGGCTTTTCATCGTTATTGATAAATTGAAGATTTGTTCGAATAGAACGAAATGCTTCAGCAATTACTGATTTTGGACTCTTATCAACCAACAATTGTGAGATTGGAATTTCTCTTTTGTAACGTGGCACAATTCCCAATAATGGCGCATCTGTATATTGTGCAATTTCTTCTAGTGACCCAATTTGATTATAAAACAGATATTTGATAAATATCAATAAAAAACTGGCAACAAACCCAATCATAATACATGAACTAAGAATAAGGCTTTTGTTTGGATAATATGGTGCAGGTGCTGGACGTGCGGCCTCAAGTATAATATTCTTTGAAACAAAGCCGGCACGTGTTATTGAAAACTCTGCTCTCTTTTCAAGCAATAATGAATAAAACTTTTCATTGACATTAAATATACGTTGCAAACGCTCAAATTCTGTTTGCTGTTCCGGAATACCAAGATAGTTACTGTTCAGTTTCTTATATTGCGATTCGAGTTCGGCTTTTTTCTGTTTAATTCCTGACTCCTCATATGTTATTGATTGTAAAAAATAATCTTTCAGACGTTGTATTCGCCCATTAAGCATCTTAACATACTCTGCTTTATCAGTAACCTGTATTAACGCTTCTTCTCTCTTATCAAGCAATACATTCAGGTTGTTTAATACTTCTTTAATCTCATCTGTTTTGTAAATTCCCGTTAAGCTGAGCATTTTTTCATCAACTTTTTTCTCACTCTCTATTGTTTTCTTAAGCTCTGTAATAGCCAGAAGATTCAAAGAATAGTCTGTTAATCTGAGTTCTATCTGACTCATCTTACTACTTAAATCAGTTGCAAGCAACTCAGGAGTGATTATACGATTGTGACTTTTAAATCTCTCCAAGTTTATTTCAGACTCAGACAAATCGTTATTGACTCTATATAGAGTAGTATCAATAAAATCAAGAATGCGATCGGTTGCTTCACGGCTTCTTAAAACATCAAACTTCAAAAATTCCTGACTGATAGCATTAGATATGTCAGCTGCTTTAGTTGCATTTTTTTCTTTGACTTTTATATTGATGGTTTTAGCATCAGGGTTTGCCAGGATGACTGAAAGCTTCGAGCTAAAATCTTTAATGAGTGCTTTTTCAGAGTTAATGATAAACTTAAAAGTATTCTTTTTAAGTTGTGACTGATGCCTTAAGATACTCTGATAGTTAATTATATTTATCTTTATTGATATCCCTTTTAAATGAATCCATTTTCCGTTTTGATATTCCTCATCAATCTGATCTTTTTCACCAACGGGGACATAAGATAATACCAACGATTTCTCATTGTTAAATTGTACGTAAAAAGGTCGGTCCATCCAAAGCGAATCTTTTACTAAAAATTCGACTTCAAACGGGCTCGATTTATACATTTCATTCTCAAGCAATGTGCCTTTAGAGATGTAGGTAACTCTCACAGGTAAAGTGGCTATTGCTTTACTGACGATTATACTTGATCGAATTAGTTCAAGATTGCCTGCTACTTCATTATTCTGTTCCTGATAGATATCACGAGTGATATTGAGTGCCTTTGTTACGTTATTATCAGTGTTTAACTTCATCAATGCTGACGATTCAAACATAGGTGCTGTGTAGCGGACAATGACATACCAAATGATTACGGAAAGTGTCATGAACATTAAAAACCACTCAACATTACGTTGTGCAATGGTTACAAAAAGCTTAAAATCAAATTCCTCGTTTAGAGGGGTTATTTGTTTTTTAGGCATCAGCGATTATTGATTTCTTTTAATTACGTCATATGCAATAAATATACTTGCAATGCCACTAAAGATGGCTACGATTGGTGCAAGTTCAGACAATATTCCCTGTGAAATTCTTTTTCTTGGCTCCACATAAATAATATCATTTGCCTGCAACAAAAGGTTAGACTCTTTCATACCCTCAATGGTTGACAAGTTAATGATGGTTACTTGTGGGTTTCTTGTATCGCCTCTTATTAACTTAATTCTTTTTGCAATTCCGTTTTGAGAGATACCTCCGGCAAGAGCAAGTCCTTCAATAAGTGTGGTATTTTCGTTGGTTAATGTTACCACCTTTCCTGCACCACCCTCTCCAGGAAACACCAATACCCTTCTGTTTAACACTTTTACAATTACAAAAGGTTTGTTGTAGTAGGTTGCATATTGTTCTTCAAGAAGCTTTTCTGCCTCACGAGTTGTTAAATTTTGTATTTTAACTTTTCCAATAATGGGCAGCTTAACAAATCCGTCAATATCCACAGTATATTGATTTGAACCATTCATTGCTGTACTTAAATTCGAAGATTCATTAAGTGAATTTGAGTTTGCTGTAAGGTCAATCAATTTAATACCATCATTGGTATAAACACTACAGCTTAGAATGTCATTTGGCGCAATTTTATATTCTATATTTCCAATTGTCCTGTCAGGTTGGCTGATGAAGTCCTTTTGAGTCTTAAACATAATGCTGGAATTGATAGTACAGCCTGTCAAAAGGCTTCCGAACATTAAGACTAACAATAATTTTCCGATATTCTTCATTTTATTTGGATGGTGTTTTTTTTCGCAGTGCAAAAGTAAACTTTTTAGTAAAGTAATATAGCTATCTTTTGGCAGAAAGCAATTCATTATAAAGGTTTTTCATATCACTAACCAATCGGGTATAATGAAATTTATTTCTAACATGGTCCCAGCCGTTATCAGCCATTTTATTTCTTAACATCTTATCTTCAACAAGTTGTAAGAGTTGATTTACAAACGATTGCATATCGTCTTTGTTACATAGAAAACCTGTCTGCCCTTCAGCAACTACATTTTCTACGCCTCCTACT
Organism: Bacteroidia bacterium; assembly: GCA_037045145.1. Lineage (NCBI taxonomy): Bacteria > Pseudomonadati > Bacteroidota > Bacteroidia > Bacteroidia bacterium. Next base: position 1,987,091 of record JBAOIA010000011.1, on the reverse strand, counting down.
CTGGTACTAATAACTGCTTTGCCGGCAGCCTGTGCTTCAATCAAGCTAACCGGTGTACCTTCATTATGCGAAGTCAATGCTACTATATCCAAGCCTGCTAAAGCCCTATCAATATCCTTTATCCAGGATGTTAATACAACCTTTGTTTCAGAGTTTGAAGCATCTTTTGCAAATGGCATGTTCAGTTTACGGCAACTTTCTAAAATAGATTCGCGTTCTTCACCATCACCTATCAAAACAGCTATTACCTTTTGTGATGTTCTATTGATAACTGATTGCATCGCTTCAAGAAAGAACGAATGATTTTTTATGGCAGCAAACCTTCCGATAATCCCTATTGCAATAACATCATCAGGAATCTTATACATCTGCCTGAAAGCACTTCGTTTATCCCCGGTATTTTCTCGAAACCTGCTAAGATCAAAACCTAAAGGGATAATATGTGTTTTTTCAGGTGCACTCACTTTAAAAACATTGCAGATTTCATGTTTTTGTAATTCGCTAATGGTAACAATAGCAGAACTTTTTTTAGCCAAATAACGTTCTATTCCAATAAATAATTTTGTTTTTAATGGACTGAAATAAGAATGAAAAACATGACCGTGAAAAGTATGCACCACCACAGGAACATTACAAGAAAATGCAGCCAAACGACCCAGTGTTCCTGCCTTTGCAGCATGCGTATGAACAATATCAGGTCTAAATTTCTGTATTAATGATTTAAGCTCATTATATGCCTTGCGATCTGATGAAAAATTTATTTCACGCTTCATTTCCCTGATATAATTAGGCTTTATCCCATACTGATCTAATATAAACTCTGAACTTTCTTCGTCTTCGGTTTTAACCCCGGAAACGAGTATGGTTTCAAACTCCGGTTGCATAAACTTGGTAAGATAAGTAACATTGTATGTGATGCCACCAAGATTGAGTCTGTTTATGATGCGTAGTACACGTGGCATAATCAGTTGGATTTTAAATGATGGGTTAGCCACCAATTCTGAAATACTATCAATGCCCACATTTTTGCCTGAGACTCCCCGGAAGGATTGTTCATTATATCATGCCTCAATTGTTTAATGGCATTTAGATTAAATAATCCTTGACTTTGTATCATTTCTTCGCCTAAGAGAAATTCAATTTTACTACTAAGTTCTGTCTGAAACCATTTAATTAACGGCACTTCAAAACCTCTTTTACTGCGATGATAAATTTCTTCCGGCAAGAGTGATCTGAATGCATCTTTAACCAGCTTCTTTTGTGATTTTCTGTCTATTTTATATCTGTCAGTTAGTGAAAATGCAAAATCAACTACCCTATAATCCAAAAATGGTGAACGCACCTCAAGACTATTGGCCATACTCATACTGTCAACTTTCCGTAACATATCTCCTGTTAAAACAAGTTTCATATCGCTTAACAGCACATCATTCAATGATATTTGTTGTTTAACAGATGCCGACAAATGATGATTCCTGTTTTTTATTTCATTGTCAAATGGTTTTATGATGAGTTCATTTAAATAGCTGGCACTCGTAAAGGAACACCAACGTAAATAACGCTCTTTATTACTTAGAGTAACACCTTCAGCAAAACGATGTATCTGCCTGATTTTGTTTTTTATAAGACTCTCTCTTGAACTGAATTTGGAGGGTAATAATGCAGCTGCTATTTTCACAATTGGTGTCAATCCGGGTTTGTTTCTGATAAGCCATTCTGCTCTGTGTTTTTGATAGCCTCCAAACATTTCATCTGCACCATCGCCAGACAGTGCTACTGTTACATGCTTGCGGGTATATTTACTAAGAATGAAAACTGCAATAGCAGAAGAATCTGCAAAAGGCTCGTCTATATACCTTAATATTTCCTCAAGATTTTCAAAAAGTTCACTGTTGGTGAGCTTAAAAACATGGTGTGAGGTGTTATGCATTTCTGCAACCTTTAATGCAAATGCAGTTTCATCAAAAAAAGGTTCATCCTTAAATCCTATAGAAAATGTATTGAGCTTATTAACTTTCTGTGCAGCTAATGCAGTTATTACAGATGAATCTATTCCACCACTTAAAAAGCATCCTAATGGTACATCGCTTACCAATCGTAATTCTACAGCATCTGCCATTAACTTTTTAAGTTGCGATTGTGCTGCTTGATAGTCTGGCATATCCAACATCTCAGTCTCAGGTATTGAATAATAACAAGTTTCTTCAACGACAGTACTTTTCTTCAGGTCAATAAGAATAAAATGCCCCGGACTAACCTTATTTACATGGCTATAAATCGTCCAGGGGTCAGGAACATAGTTGAATTGGAAATAATGGTATAGCGATTGGTGATCAATATTTCGTTCTATCGGAAACTGCATTAACGCTTTGAGTTCTGAAGCGAAAATAAATTTATCTTTATCACAATAATAAATTAGTGGCTTAACACCCATTCGGTCTCGGGCTAAAAGAATAGTCTTTTCAAGACTGTCGTAAATACAAAAAGCAAAAAAGCCATTAACAGACTGTAGGAATTTAATGCCATGGCGGATATACAACTGCAAAAGCACTTCTGTATCACTATCGGAGACAAACCTTATTCCTTCCGACTCCAATTGCTGTCTGTACTGACGAAAATTAAAGAACTCTCCATTATAAATTATGGTATAACGCCCTGATGCATCAGTAAAAGGCTGACTTGCTGCTGTAGATGTGTCAATAACAGACAGTCGTCTATGTGCTAATGCAACATCATTATCAATAAAAAAGCCTTCATTGTCCGGGCCTCGCAGTCGAAGACATGATGATGCAGAAATCAAATGCTGCTGAAAATCTTTAGCACTTTTAGTAAATGATGCAATCCCGGCAATACCGCACATGAAGGTTTATTGTATTAAAACTTTGCAAAGTAATGTTATTTCAGATAAAAACGAATTTTTAAAACGTACAAAAATTAGAATAGTCTTTGAAAATGACTGGTTATATTAAATCACAACTTGGTTAACGTACCTATTTTAGATATCAAGAATATCTTTTTTATTAAATTTTGCTGAAACAGATGTTTTATCGAATAACTGTGATAGTCAATTTATACTTTTGCAACCTTCTAAATATATATGCAAGAATTTTTTCAACCTCTAATGTCAGCTGATGGACTTGTCAGTTTGCTAACGCTACTTTTTATGGAGATAGTGTTAGGTATTGATAACATTATTTTTATTGCAATAATCTGCGGTTACATTCCCGATCGTAAAGAACAAAGCCGTGCAAGAATTATCGGTTTATTGTTGGCTTTAGTTTTCAGAATCGGACTATTGTTCACCATTTCCTGGATTGCAAGAATGATTAACCCTCTGTTTTTCATTGGAAGTTTTGGTGTTAGCGGGCGCGATATTATTTTATTTGCAGGAGGTGTGTTTTTAATTATTAAAACCATAAAAGAAATTTACCATAAATTTAAAGATGCCGAAACGCATCAGACCGGCAACCCGGGTCGTAAGATGACGATGATGCAGGCTATTTTTCAAATAATGGTTATAGATGTTGTGTTTTCATTCGATTCTATAATTACTGCTGTTGGTCTTTCTAATCAGATTGTAATAATGGTTGGTGCTGTAATAGGTGCTATGCTGGTGATGATTGCCTTTGCTCCTTATGTGAGTGACTTTATCAATAAATATCCAACATTAAAGATGCTTGCTTTGGCATTTTTAGTTGTCATAGGTGTTATATTAGTAGTTGAAGCCTTACATATTCACTTTGACAAGAGTTATGTTTATGTGGCATTAGGCTTTTCGTTGTTGGTAGAGATGCTCAACATCAGAATGCGTAGCCTGAGCCATCGCAAAAAGGTTGACCAGCCAAAATGAGTGCTTCAATCGGTTTTGAATCATTGAAACTAAACCGCCAGTTATTAAATGCAATTGGAGAATTAGGTTATGAAACGCCTACAGAAATTCAGCAAAAGGTAATTCCTTCTGCGCTTTCTGGTCAGAATATAATTGGCATAGCTCAAACCGGTACAGGCAAAACAGCTGCATTTATTCTTCCTTTACTTCGCATTCTAAATTATGCACAAGGCAATGAACCGCGAGCTCTCATCCTTGCTCCCACACGTGAGTTGGTCATTCAAATTGGGTCGGTTGCAAGTCTAATGGGCAAATATATTGACCTTAGAATTGTGACTATTTATGGCGGCAAAGGTTTTTCTGATCAAAAGAAAAAACTCGAAGCAGGTTGCGATATTGTTGTTGCCACGCCTGCACAAGCTATGGAACTTTATCTTTCGGGTCATCTGATTTTGAAAAAGGTAAAACACTTTGTAATGGACGAAGCTGAAAGACTTCTGGATTTTGGTTTTACAGGTCAGATTTACAGTTTACTTGAAGTGCTGCCACGTAAAAGGCAAAACATGCTGTTTTCTGCAACATTTTCTGACAGGGTAAAAAAAATATCAGATGACTTTATGGAGTTTCCGGTTTTTATTGATGTTGTTCCACAAGTTAAAACCGCAGCAAAAGTTGAACAGTATTTATATACCGTAATCAGTTTTCAGACAAAATTGAATCTGCTGAATCATTTGCTTTCAGACAAAGAAATTTTTAATAAATTAATAATTTTTTGCAAATCGAAAAAGAACGCTAACAGAGTTGCCGAAGTCCTGCAGGCAAACTATGAAACAGATGGAATTAATGTTTTGCATGGTGACAAAACGCAACAGACAAGAGTTAATGCAATAAACAGGTTCAGAGAAGAACAAATTAGAATACTTATAGCTACTGACGTGGCCGCAAGGGGTATTGATGTGCCTGGCGTTTCTCATGTAATCAATTTTGATGTGCCCTTAGTTTACGAAGATTACATTCACCGTATTGGACGTACCGGACGCGCATTTGCATCAGGTTTTTCGGTAACGTTTGTTGAGCCTCAAGATGAGTGGCACATAAAGAAAATTCAAAAACTTGCCGGTATTTCAATTAAACGACTGAACATGCCGGAATCTGTTGAACAGGTACAGCCCGGAAAAGAAGAAATTAAACTTCGTGAGATGGAAATTGACCGTCAGAAACGAAAAGATAATCCGGAATTTAAAGGTGCCTTTCACGAGCGAAAAAGCAAATCAGGCAAGAAAGGCAGACATGCAGGCAGGAAGTAAAGTAATGCGTTGGGTTTACTTACTGGTACTTGCATCTATGTGGGGAAGTTCTTTTATTTTAATGAAACGTGGGTTGGTTAGTTTTTCTGCCAATCAGGTTGCAGCAATAAGAATGTTTATTTCATGTATGGTGATGCTGCCATTTATTGCATCACACTTAAAGGATATACCCAAACAGCTTTGGCTATTTGTAATGGCTACAGGGCTATTAGGGAATGGAATTCCGGCCTATTTGTTTACCCATGCAGAAACTGGCATCAGTGGTTCTATGGCAGGAATGTTAAACTCTTTAACTTCAATGTTTACACTTGTGGTGGGAAGTATATTTTTTGCAACGCAATTTAATAAAAGACACTTTTGGGGAGTGATTATTGGATTTGCAGGAGCAGCCTCACTGATTTGGCTCAACACTGAAGATACACAAAGTACAGAACCATGGAAAGGTGTTTATGTTCTTATCGCTACAGTTTGTTATGCTTTTAGTGTTAATATTCTCAGAAATAAATTAGCATCAATAAATGCTATTACACTTACGGGTGCAGCATTGCTTTTTGCAGGAATACCGAGTGGCATCTATCTTTTTTCGACTGATTTTGTTTCGCGTTTTCACACAGAGCCCTTGGCATGGAACAGTTTTTTTTATATTGCTTTGCTTGCAATAATGAGTACTGTAATTTCAACAGTTTTATTCAATCATTTAATCAGAATTTCTTCTGCACTTTATGCTTCTTCTGTCACTTATCTGATTCCATTTGTTGCTGTACTTTGGGGGCTTTACGACAATGAGACATTTAACATGTTTTATCTCTTAGCACTATTTGTAATTCTAACCGGCATTTACTTAACCAATTATCAGAAAAGAGTTTGAAAATTTCTAAGTTGAAAAACCATACGGTCTTGCTAGAAATTGTGGAAACTTAAAATATATTTTATATATTGCAATGACGAACTTTTGGCAGGAAAAAACAAAATTTTAAACACTGTCATGCTGCACAATATTTACAGCACCTTATCTAAATATTTAAAAAAATAATTGCATTGATTAAACTGTATTTTTTGATATTAGATAGAGCCGGAAAAAAACAGACAAGTCAAGTGAGCAAAAATTGAATCTGTTTAATCAATGGGCACTTCAAAAACTCAATGATCATCATCGGTATGACCGCCCGGTGAAAGTACCTTACCTGTGCGCCACATTTGGTCTTCGGCTTCTATTTCTTTTTTCATCTCATCGCTGACGACAATTTTTTCGATGCCATCAAGATTAGGCTGCCCTGCATTGGTCCATGCTGTGAGCCAGAAGCTGCCTACGGCAATGATTGCTTGTCGCATTCTGCGCTCAACCATACCATTAAGCATTTCCTCATATTGTTTGGAGTAATCAACAGAATAGACACGCGTCATGTTGGTACCACGCTGTTCGAATGCATATTTACGATCTGTATCGAATTTGGCGTTGAGTTCCTTTTCGAAGAGCAGTACAGAATCTTTTGCAGCAAAACTTTGTCTGATAATTTCCCATATATAGTCCATAGGTTTTTCGATGACCTGCGCTTTACCTACGAAGTAATCATAATTATCGGCAAAAAGTTCGGGTACACGCGACTCCCAAAAGCCATGTATGCCCACCTGGTTGGTTAGTTGCCCATTGTAGTTTTGTGTGCAATGTAGCGGCACATGTGCATCTGCAATGTAGTGTCCAAGGTCGGCAGAGTAGCGTAGAATTTTATTGTAGTCCTTGTTCCGAAACGCTTCGGTGAGTCTGCCAAGCATTATATTAATATGCCAGGGCACTATGCCATGTGCCATGAGTGTGTCCTTGGTGTATTTTTCGACTGCAGCTTTCCAGTTTTTAGGAAGACTGTCGAGAGGAGATTCGCCATAACGGTCGAGGTCAATGTAGTGACGTGCGGCCTCTTCTTTTACAGCATAGCGTCTTTTGTCGGGGTCAACAGCATGTTCTTCAATAAAATCAATGTTAATTTTGTAGAAACGCATTAATTGTGAGGGTAAAGTAAAGACAGCAATTTTATTAATACGCTTGTGCGCGAAAAATCCCCAGCCGTAAACCAACAAACTGATGATGCAAAAAAGTAAGGCAATTGAAAAAGCTTTTCTTTTCATGTAAAATGTTGAAGCGTTAAAAATAGTTGTTTTTATTTGATTTGATATGTTTGCCTGAATTGATATGATGTTTTGAAGATATAATGAGTACCATTATTTTGATGCATTTATTTTAAAGTTGTGGCAATTGATTAAATTTGCAAAAGACAATTTTTTATAAAGAAGATGAATAAGGAAACAACTATCGGAGCAAGTTATTTTATTGAACTGGAAGAGCGTTATGGCGCACATAACTATCATCCGCTACCGGTGGTGTTAAGTCGTGGCGAAGGTGTTTTTGTTTGGGATACTGAAGGCAAACAGTATTTTGATTTTTTATCGTCATACAGTGCCGTAAACCAAGGACATTGTCATCCACGTATTGTTGCTTCGTTAGTTGAGCAGGCAGGAAAGTTAGCACTTACCTCCAGAGCGTTTTATAATGACAAACTTGGAGAGTATGAAAAGTATGTGACCAAATTATTTGGCTATGATAAACTGTTGCCGATGAATTCGGGTGCAGAAGCTGTTGAAACAGCTATTAAGCTCTGCAGAAAGTGGGCCTATAAGAACAAAGATATTGCTCGCAATCAGGCAAAAATTATTTTTTGTGAAGGAAATTTTCATGGACGCACTATTTCAATAATTTCTGCCTCTACAGACCCAACAGCATCAACAAACTATGGTCCTTTTACACCCGGGTATGTCATTATTCCATATAACAATCTGGCAGCATTGGAAGATGCCCTCTCCGACCCTAACGTAGCAGGCTTTATTGTTGAGCCCATACAAGGTGAGGCAGGAGTTGTAGTTCCTGATGATGGCTACTTGTCGAAAGCAGCAGAATTGTGTAAGCAGAATAATGTTTTGTTTATTGCTGATGAAATCCAAACAGGGTTGGCTCGTACAGGGAAGATGCTTGCCTGCGAATATGAAAACGTAAAGCCAGATATTTTGATTCTTGGAAAAGCTTTGAGCGGTGGTATGCTTCCTGTGAGTGCCGTTTTAGCAAATGATGATATTATGCTTACCATACAGCCCGGTGAACATGGCTCTACCTATGGTGGAAATCCATTAGCCTGTGTTGTTGCACAAACTTCTTTGCAGGTAATTCTTGATGAAAAGCTCGCAGAGAATGCTACTAACCTTGGAAAAATTCTTCGTGATGAGTTAAATAAATTTAAACATGAAATGCTTACCACGGTGAGAGGTAAAGGATTGATGAATGCTATTGTAATAAAACCAAATAAAGGGAAAAATGCATGGGATGTTTGTTTGAAACTGGCAGCAAATGGCATTTTAGCCAAGCCCACTCATGGTGATATTATCAGATTTACACCACCATTGGTGATGACAGAAGAACAGCTTTTTGAATGTATTGCAATAATCAAGAAAACAATAAGTGAATTTTAATTCATCTCATTGGGGTTTTCTTTTTTCATGATTGCACCCATTATTAATGCTACAATTACATAAACTATTATAGAGCTAATAAATGCAAACACTGACATTACAGCCGGTGTCATAAACTTTGCCTGCATTTTCATTGACATCTCAATTTGCTCATCCGTCAAACCTTGCTCCTGCATTTGTTCTTGTGCTTTTTGAATAGCAAAATTTATATATTCAGGATTTATAAAATTAAAATACAAATAGGTTAACACAAAACTACATAAAGCCAATACCAAACCGGTTTTAAAAGCCAGACCAAATGCCCGACTGAAAGAAATAAAACCTTCATTAGCTTTTTTCTCCTGATTGATGACCGTCCAAAAACAAAACACTACAATTACAATCATCACCAGCATACTAACCCATTTGAGCTTTTCCTGAGTTTCGTTACCTAAAACATAACCGACCAATGTCCATGCAAAAGCAAGCAGAGATCCTATAATTCCATATTTGACGAATGATTTCATTATGAACTGATTTAATGTTTATACGGCAAAATTAGTTTTTTAAAGTATTCTACGAAATATATTATTATGACAGCAACTAATACAAGTTGTAAATGTGCTATTTTAGCAGCAATAAAAGAATATTATTTATGATAACAAAAATTGAAATGAACCATGTTGAATTACTCGAATGGCTGAAGGCACTTGATTTTTATAAGAATGAATTGAGATTTTGGCGTAAACATCTATCTCATGTAGTTGTAAGCAATACGAACAAAGATATACTTCGTGAAGCTGAACATTTTCAGAATCAGGTAATCATTCAGGTGGATCAGATAGACTTGCTGCATCATGATGTAAAGCAATTTGAAAATAAATTAGACGAAGAATTTGAGGCTGTGAGTAAGGGCGGAAAATTATCACAACAGATTATTGAAGTAGAAATTTCGCTTCGCGAACGGATGAAGACTTTTGAGCATATTTATGTTGACCTGAAACATGATTATTATTCTTTTCTGAGAAAATATATGTAATCAAAAGCTTAAGTTTAATTAAGAAGTTTTCCATAGCAGGGTATGAAAAAACATACCCTGTTTTCATTTTCAGAACCAAAGCATACCTTATCTTTGAAGAGTAGTAAATTTCATTATGAGTAATTATTTAAATGAATTAAATCCATCGCAGCGTGACGCTGTTGCGTGCATGAATGGACCAAGTATGATTATTGCAGGAGCAGGTTCGGGAAAAACCAGAGTGCTTACTTACAGAATCATTCACATGATAAACAATCAGGTTGACCCATTTAATATCCTGTCCTTGACTTTTACAAATAAAGCTGCCCGGGAAATGAAAAACCGAATCATGGAAAAAGTTGGTCATGATGCTTTAAATCTCTGGATGGGCACTTTTCACTCTGTTTTTGCACGTATTTTAAGAATTGAGGCTGAGAAAATAGGCTTCCCGGCAAATTTTACTATTTATGATTCTGATGATTCAAAAAGTTTGATGAAAAAAATTATCAATGAGCAGAACCTTGATGATAAAACCTATAAGCCTTCTTTGGTACTCAACAGAATTTCGTCAGCAAAAAATAATTTGTTTTCTGTAGGTGATTATGTAAATCATTCCGAACTGACCAATGAAGATAAAATGTCGGGTAAGCCAAAAATAGGTATGCTTTATGAAATTTATCAAAAACGATTGAAGCAGTCTGATGCCATGGATTTTGATGATTTATTATTTAACACCTATCTACTTCTGAAAAATCACCCTGACGCATTGTCGAAGTATCAGAATAAATTTAAATATATAATGGTTGATGAGTTTCAGGATACTAACTATGCACAGTACATTATTGTCAGAAAACTGGCAGCCGCAAATGAAAACATTTGCGTAGTGGGTGATGATGCACAAAGCATCTATGCTTTCAGAGGAGCAAACATTCAAAACATTCTCAATTTCGAAAAAGACTATCCGGATTTAAAGACATTTAAATTGGAGCAGAACTACAGAAGTACAAAAACTATTGTAAGTGCTGCCAACAACGTGATTGCCAACAACAGAAATCAGCTTAAAAAAGACATTTGGACAGAAAATACCGGAGGCGAAAAAATAAGATTACTACGTGCCTTGAGTGACAATGAGGAAGGCGCTCAGGTGGCACAGGCAATATTTGAAGACAAGATGAATCTTCATTTTAAAAATAAAGACATCGCCATTCTCTATCGCACAAATGCACAATCGCGTAGTTTGGAAGAAGCACTTCGAAAATTAAATATTCCTTACCGCATTTTTGGTGGCTTGTCATTTTATAAACGAAAAGAAATTAAAGACTTGCTTGCCTATTTCCGTCTTACCATTAACCCTTATGACGAGGAAGCACTCGACAGAATATACAACTACCCTACACGAGGCATTGGTAAAACTACTTATGAAAAGCTTGTAGTTCTTGCTGACGCACGTACATGCACTTTATGGGATGTGATGCAAGATATAAACGACCGTGAAATTGATATCGCATCAGGAACAAAAACAAAAATCAATGAATTTGTTACCATGCTGGAAAGTTTTTCTGTATTAGCAAAAACTCAAAATGCTTTTGATGTGGCAAGTCATATTGCACAATCAAGTGGATTGCTGAAAGAGTTGTTTAATGATAAATCTGCAGAAGGAGTCAGTCAATACGAACATATTCAGGAGTTGCTTGCCGGCATAAAAGAGTTTAGTGACGGTGCACAGACACCGCTGGAAGCACCATCATCAGAACTGGCGCAATCAGAAATAAGATTGCTGAGTGAATATATGCAAGACATTGCCTTACTCACCGATGCAGAAACTGATGATAATAATGACGACAAAATTTCTTTGATGACCATTCATCAGGCCAAGGGGCTGGAGTTTAAAGAAGTTTTTGTTACGGGGCTTGAAGAAAATCTATTCCCTTCGCAGTTGGCTGTTAACTCGCGTGATGAATTAGAAGAAGAAAGGCGTTTATTTTATGTTGCCATTACCAGAGCAGAAAAGCGTCTGACGCTAAGTTATGCAAAGACACGTTATCGTTGGGGGACATTAACAGGCTGCGAACCCAGTCGCTTTCTTGAAGAAATTAATCCGGAGTTTTTAGATACATTACCGGTTAGTGACACTAAGATGTCTCCTTCAGCAATAAGACAAGGCAATGGCATCCCTAGTTTCAGCACTAATAGTTTTACTAAAAACAATCTTAAGCCTGTGGTTAAAAAACCTGTTGCCAGGCAAACCGATCCGAAACTGTTTGAAAATTTTATTCCTGACGATCCAAAAAGAATAGAAATTGGTATGAGTGTATTACATCAACGATTTGGCAAAGGAAAAGTGATGCAGTTGGAAGGCAATCTGCCTGACATGAAAGCTACCGTAAATTTTGAAGGTGAAGGTCAAAAACAATTGCTTTTGAAATATGCACGACTGAAAATTGTTGAATAAAATTCAGGTAAATATTTTTGAAGGATTTAAAATATTATTGGGGTCAAAGAGTTTTTTAATTCCTTTTTGAAGCGCAATTTCAACTTCTGAAAAACGAATAGCCATATATTTTTTTTGTACCCATCCTATACCATGCTCACCGGAAATAGTTCCGTTCAGTGAAACACAAAGTTCAAAGATTTCATGAATACCCAGAGGTAATTTTTGATTCCACTCTTCATCAGTCATGCCATCTTTAATAATATTCACATGCAGATTTCCATCTCCGGCATGACCATAGCAAACACTGCGAAAACCATATTTGCTCCCAATCTTTTTTACACCTGCAAGCAACACAGGCAATTTAGCGCGAGGCACAACAGTATCTTCTTCTTTATAGACAGAATGCGACTTTACGGCTTCGCCTACAGCACGTCTTGCACGCCACAGGTCTGCTTTTTGTTGAGCGCTGTCTGCAAACATTACTTCATCACAATCGTGCTGATACATGACTTCCGAAATTTTTTCGCAGTCCTTAAATAAAACCTCTTTGTTGTTGCCATCAACTTCAATCAATAAATGTGCAACATGATCATCTTTAAGCGGAACTTTCACATCTGTAAATTTCATCACAAACGTTATGGCATCACGCTCCATAAACTCCATTGCAGATGGTGTAATTCCTGCTCTGAATACTGCTGAAACTGCTTCACATGCTTTTTCGGCAGAACGAAAAGGGATTAACATCAACAACGTTTCTGTTGGTAATGGCACTAACTTTAACACCACTTTTGTTATAATACCTAAAGTTCCTTCACTACCTATCAATAACTGAGTCAGATTATATCCCGTTGAATTTTTCAGCACATTAGCACCGGTCCAAATTATTTCACCGGTTGGAAGCACTACCTCACAATTCAGTACATAATCTTTAGTAACTCCATATTTCACCGCTTTTGGTCCGCCACTACATTCTGCAAGATTTCCTCCAATGAAACAGCTGCCTCTGCTGGCCGGGTCCGGAGGATAAAACAATCCTTTGGCTTCTACAGCATCGCGTAAATGTTGATTAATTACACCCGTTTCGACAGTGCATTGAAGATTTTTTTCATCAATGTCAATAATTTTATTCATCCTCTCGGTTGCTATAATAATACCGCCATGTACAGGTAGTGCACCACCGCTTAAACCGGTGCCTGCACCTCGTGGTGTGACAGGAATAAAATACTTATTAGCAAGTTTCAAAACTGCTGAAATTTGTTTGGCATCAGCCGGCTTTACTACTACTTCAGGCTTAAAAAACAAATCTTCGGTTTCGTCACTGCCATACGTTGTGCATGATTCATCATCACTGGCAACAAACTTTTCACCACAAATAGCCTTTAGTTTTTCAAGTATTTCTTCTGTGACAACATTATACGACTTGCCATCACTATTCTGTTTCAGATTTTCCATTACAATTGTGTTGCGGTTTTATTTTTGGTTAACAAAAGTAAGCCCAAAAAGGTGATGCCCCCATTAAGAATAATTAACTCATTCCCGAATTTATATCCACCAAACCACTGAACTGTGTTGACATCAACGATATAACAGATTACAGGTGACAATATTCCAATTACAGGTACTGCCTTATCAATTACATTTCTTTTGGTAAGAATTCCAAAAGCAAAAAGGCCGAGCAACGGGCCATAGGTGTAATTGGCAGCTCTGAATATCTGACGTATCACAGCCTGATCATTTATGGCATGAAACAAAACAATAACACCAAGTAATACAGCACCAAAAATAATATGCACACTTTTTCTGATTCTTGTTTTTTGCACTTCATTGTATTTACCTTCTTCAAAGCCAAGAAAATCTATACAAACAGAAGCCGTAAGAGCAGTAAGAGCACCATCGGCACTAGGGTAAGCCGCAGAAATGAGACCTATGATAAAGCATATCGCTGAAAAGTTGCCCAAATAATGCATTGCAATTGTAGGGAACAAATCATCTGTTGTGCGTTCGGGAATAACAATACCCTGATTCTGAATAAAAATATACAACAAAGCACCAAGACACAGGAAAATAAAGTTCACAAAAACTAAAATGATACTAAATGTCATCATATTTTTTTGCGACTCACCAACATTTCTGCAACTGATATTTTTCTGCATCATTTCCTGATCAAGCCCTGTCATAGCAATGGCAATAAACATACCTCCAAAAAAATGTTTTGGAAAGAACACTTTCGACTTCCAGTCCCAAACAAAAATATCTGAATATGGGCTTGATTTAATTGAAGAAAGTACATCACCAAAACTAAAATCAAGATCTTTGGCTATAAGATATACAGAGATGAAAAGCGAAAGCAACATAAAAGTTGTTTGCAATGAATCTGTCCATACAATAGTTTTTACACCACCTTTAAACGTGTATGAAAGTATCAGCAAGACAAAAACCAGGACAGTTACCCAAAATGGAACACCCCAGGCCTGAAAAATAAAAAGCTGCAATACATATACCACAATATACATTCTGAAAGAAGCACCAACAACTCGCGAAAGAATAAAGAAGAATGCACCTGTTTTATAAGTTTTCTCTCCAAGTCTCGACTTCAGATAGGTGTAAATTGAAGTCAAATTCATGCGGTAATAAACAGGCAGTAAGACAAAAGCAATTACAGCATAGCCTAACAGATAGCCAAGTACCATTTGAAAGTAAGAGAAATTTCCTGTTCCTACATCACCAGGCACAGACATAAATGTAACACCAGATAATGAAGCGCCTATCATCCCATAAGCAACAACATACCATCGTGAACTTCTGTTGCCAACAAAATAACTCTGATTGTCGGCATTACGAGAAGTGTAAAATGTAATAGCAAACAGTAGAATGGTATAAACCAAAACCACTGATAAAATTAATACAGGACTCAATTGCTTGTGATTTAGAATACAAGAATAACTGTTTGAAAAGCTTTGACAGAGTAAGCAAGATGGTATTTTTAAACAACGTATATTTGACAACATCATTTAAATTTACTTCAGGTGGAGCAATATCCGTCACGTTTATTGGAAGAGGCAGTTAACGAACTATCGCGCCTGCCCGGAATCGGTCGTAAAGGTGCATTGCGCCTTGCATTGCATTTACTTAAACAAAATCCTGCTGATGTGGAGCGTTTGGGTAATGCTGTAATACAACTACGTTCATCGGTGGTTTACTGCCAACAATGTCATAATATTTCTGAAAATACTTTATGTGCCATCTGTGCAAATCCAAGAAGGGATAACAGTGTAATTTGTGTTGTGCAGGATATTCGGGATGTTATGGCAATTGAAAACACAGCACAATTTAATGGCATGTATCATGTACTTGGGGGCATTATTTCTCCAATGGATGGTATTGGTCCTTCGCAACTGAATATTAATTCGTTGGTTGAAAAAACTGCTAATGGAATAATAAATGAAGTAATAATGGCACTTAGTGCCACCATGGAAGGTGACACAACTGTGTTTTATATCTCCAAAAGATTAAAGGACACGGAAGTTAAAATATCAATACTTGCACGAGGTGTAGCCATTGGGGGCGAATTGGAATTTGCCGATGAGGTTACGCTCGGCCGCTCATTGATTAACCGCGTGCCGTATGAAAATACGTTGGTAAAGTAATGCCATTTTTTACGGCAAAGAAAACTTACAAATTCCCTCTCAATGCCTGTTCGCGCTCTATGGCTTCAAAAAGAGCTTTGAAGTTTCCCTTTCCGAAAGATTTAGCGCCACAACGCTGAATGATTTCAAAAAATACTGTTGGTCTGTCCTGAACCGGCTTGGTAAATAACTGGAGCAGATAGCCCTCATCATCACGATCAACTAAAATATTCAGTTTCTTAATGGTAGCAACATCTTCGTTAATTTTTCCAACACGATCCCAAACCTCTTCATAATAAACCTCAGGTACATGTAAGAACTCCACTCCCCTATTTCGCAATTCCGTTACCGTTGTAATAATATCATCAGTAGCAATAGCAACATGCTGCACTCCGGCACCATGATAAAATTCAATATATTCTTCAATCTGCGATTTGCGTTTGCCATCTGCAGGCTCATTTATCGGGAATTTAATATATCCGTTACCATTGCTAACCACCTTACTCATTAAAGCAGAATACTCTGTTGAAATATCGCTATCATCAAAGGTAATAAGCAATTTAAATCCCATCACATCTTCATAAAATTTAACCCACTCATTCATGCGTCCCAGTTCAACATTGCCCACACAATGATCAACATGCTTTAGCCCAACAGAAGTTGTCTTTACACTGCTCTTTGCCGGAGAATATCCCGGCAAAAATGCCCCGTTGTAATTTTTTCTTTCTACAAATTTATGTACAGTATCGCCATAGGTATGAATGGCAGAAATTTTTACTTCACCAAATTGATCACTCATAACAGTAGGCTGTGTGTGCGCTTTTGCACCTCGGCTCATTGTTTCGTAGAATGATTTTTCGGCATCATCAACCCAAATAGCTAAAAACTTAACACCATCACCATGTTGTGCTACATGTCTTGTAATCTCACTATCAGGGTGCATGGCACTTGTCAGCACCAGTCGGATTTTACCTTGCTGTAATACATACGATGCTCTGTCACGAACACCTGTTTCCGGTCCGGCATAAGCTATAAGTTCATAGCCCCAAGCCATCTGATAATAATACGCTGACTGCTTGGCATTGCCTACATATAGTTCTACGTGGTCGGTTCCGTTCAAAGGAAGAAAATCTTCAGCCATTTTGATTTAATATTAGAATGAGAGACAAAAGTAATCATTTTTAAAATGAAAGTATATAAAGGCTTTATTAAAGTTTGACACAATAATTCATATAAATTCGCACTCTTAAAGTTTTGTTTTAAAATCAGTCTTCTTGGGAAGTATTTTTATCGGATTATATCGTTTGTTTGTAAGAAAGCCTATCTTGTTTGCAGGCTTTGTTTTGTTAGTTGCTGCTGTTAGCATTGCAGGAATTAAAAAGCTAAACATCACAGAGAATATATTTGCCATCCTCCCAAAAGGTCAGGAATTTCAGAAATTCAATTCTCTTCTTGAATCAAAAAACATCTCGGATCAGGTTGTGTTTTCTTTAGCTTTATCAAAAGACTCCAATCCGGATGAATATACCGATGTTGCCGAACATGTAAAAAGCATTATTGATTCTGTAGCAGCTAATTTTTTAAGTGACGTAACTGCCGTAAGGCCTGATGTGCAACAGGAGGTTTACGACTATTACTTTTCACATTTCCCTTTGTTGATTGACAGTAATTATTATTCATTGATAGAAAGAAAAACAAAGAATGATTCAATTACTGCTTCTATTCAAAACAATTACGAAAAGCTAACCAATCCATCCGGTTTATTTATCAAACAATTTATTCTGAATGACCCTTTAAATATTACCGCAGAATACTTTAAGCAGATTGGCATAACAAACAACAACAGTAAATATATTGTTGAAGATGGCATCATTTTTACACCAGGAAAAAAAGCTATTCTTATAACAGGCCGTCTGAATTATGACAATCGTGATGCTGAAAAAAATATCCAATTAAGTAACCAACTTGCTGCTGTAGAAAAAAAATGGAATAGTGAAAATTCAGAATACAGGTTATCACACTTCGGCACATTTGAAATTGCAGCTCAAAATGCAGTGCAAATAAAGAAAGACACCAACCTGACAATGATACTTTCCATATCGCTTATCATGCTCATCTTGGTTTTGTATTACAGAAAACTGAGCATTCCAATTCTTTTTATTCTGCCTGCTGTGTTTGGCGGCATGTTGGCACTTGGAGCGATGGGATTTTTACGTCCTGAAATTTCAGCCATTTCATTGGCAACAGGAGCTATTGTTATTGGAATCATACTTGACTATTCATTTCACTTTTTCACACATCTGCAGCACACCAAATCCATTGAGGAGACTTTAAAAGAAATAACTGTGCCGCTGCTTACAGGAAGTATTACAACTGTATTAGCACTCCTTGCCTTAAACTATACCAACTCTGTTGTTTTAGGCGATTTTGGTCTATTCGCATCCATGGCATTAGCTGGTTCAGCATTTTTTACACTTGCAGGATTACCTGTCATAATCACTATCACCCGCTTTGATTACACTCAGCATAAACCTGTCAAATTATTCAAGCTACCGGTAATTAATCCATCATTAGTTAAATTTGCTATTGTTGCCATTCTGCTGATAACTGTGTTTTTTTATTTTGAAGCATATAACATTCGTTTCAACAGCGATGTGGAAGCTTTAAGCTTTCATCCTTCAGCGTTGAAAAATAAAGAAGCTGAACTTACAGGAATAAATCCTTCAACTGAAAAAAAGATTTACTTGATTGCCGCTTCTGAAAATTATGAATCTGCAGTTGACGCAAATTACAAAGCAGGCACTTTAATAAAAAATTTAACTACCCATGACATTATAAAAAACACGGTATCCACAGCCGATTTTTTTATTCCTGATTCGTTGTTTAAAGAACGTCAGGAAAATTGGAAACAATTCTGGAAAGCAAATAAAGAGCGTGTAAATAATCAAATAAGTTATGCTGCAAACACAACGGGCTTTAGTGACAATGCTTTTGCCCCATTTCATGAAATGATAGACAACAACACCTATCAGCCTTTATCTAAAGATTTATTGAAAACAATAGGCTTAGACTTAATGGTAGATTCAGGTGCTAAAGAATCTGTCTTTATTTCATCATTTATAGTATCAACTTCACAAAAGGACTCTGTTAAAGCTTTATTTAAAAATATTCCAAATTTGACCGTTTTTGACCGCAGCGAAATGGCATCATTACTGCTTGAGTCGGTTCGTAGCGACTTTAATTACCTTCTGTATCTCACTGCAGGCATGGTGTTTTTTACATTGCTGATAATTTATGGTCGCATTGAACTTGCTCTACTTGCATTTATGCCAATGGTTATAAGTTGGATTTGGATATTGGGCATTTCATCAATGTTTAATATTGAATTTAACTTTGTGAATATTGTCATCACAACTTTTATTTTCGGTTTGGGTGACGACTTCAGCATTTTTGTTACAGATGGTTTATTAAATCGCTACAAATTCAAGAAAGATAATTTAAAATCTTATCAGGCAGCAATTTTATTATCAGCATTAACAGTAATAGTTGGAACCGGAGTTTTATATTTTGCAAAGCATCCGGCAATACATTCTATTGCTGCACTAAGTGTTATTGGCATAAGCTGTATTTTGCTGATTTCATTTCTTATCCAACCCTTTATTTTTAAGCTTTTTGTTGAACGAAGAATTAAGAATGGGCACAATCCTATTTCATTTCTACAGCTATTCATGTCTGTTTTCTGCTTCACTTATTTTATTTCAGGCTGTCTTTTATTTTATCCTATTTTGTTGCTCATTAGTATTTTTCCTGCACCCGTAAAATCCAAAAGAAAGGTTGTAAATTTTCTGACTTCTAAATTTGCTGCATCAGTTCTGTATTCAGGCATTCATGTAAAAAAGAAATTTTACAATCTTGATCAGCTTGATTTCAAAA
This sequence comes from Bacteroidia bacterium, assembly GCA_037045145.1. Classification (NCBI taxonomy): domain Bacteria; kingdom Pseudomonadati; phylum Bacteroidota; class Bacteroidia; species Bacteroidia bacterium. The sequence continues at coordinate 1,967,449 of JBAOIA010000011.1, read as the reverse complement.
AGCCTTCAATTATCATTGCCAACCATTCCTCTTTCCTTGACATAATGATAATGCTTATGTTGAACCGCAAAGTAATTATTATGGCCAAAGACTGGGTTTATCGTTCTCCTTTATTTGGAATGGTGGTACGTTATGTTGGCTATATTTTTTCTGAAGATGGAACAGAAGAGAACATATCCAACATTAAAACTAAAATGGATGAAGGCTATTCCATAATGATTTTTCCTGAAGGCTCTCGTTCTTCTGATGGAAATCTCAATCGTTTTCATAAAGGAGCCTTTTATCTGGCAGAAAAACTAAATGCCGATATTCAACCAATAATGATTCATGGCGCAGGCGATGTTTCACCAAAGAATGAGATGATGGTTAAAGATGGCACCATAAACGTAAAAGCGTTGCCAAGAATATATGCCGATGATTTAAAATGGGGTAGTGATTACAGAAGCAGACAGAAATCCATTTCTGTCTATTTTAAAGAACAATATAAAAAGTTTAAAGACGAGCGCGAAGATGCTGATTACCTCTGGCGTAAAGTCTATTTCAACTACATTTTCAAAGGTCCGGTATTAGAGTGGTATGGCAGGATTAAATGGAACCTCGAAAAGAAAAATTATGACTTTTATAATAGCTGCATTGGAAACAGATTACTGATTACTGACCTTGGTTGTGGTTATGGATTTATGGACTTATATCTTCATTACAAAAATGGTGAAAGAAAAATAAGCGCTTTAGATTATGATGAAGATAAAATTGCAATTGCATATAATGTTTGGAATAAAAGTGACAACTTGCAATTTAAATCTGAAGACATTACACAATCAGAAATTCCACCTTCAGAGGTAATCTTCCTTAATGATGTCTTACATTATTTAAAAACAGATAGTCAGGAAAAAGTATTGCAGAAATGTATCCAAGCCCTGCTGCCAGGTGGAATAATATTTATTCGTGATGGCGTAACCGATGATATAAAACATGGAAACACTAAATTTACAGAGTTATTGTCAACAAAAATATTTTCATTTAATAAAAAAACAAGTAATCTCAATTTCTTCAGTGCTGACTATATTTATCAGTTTGCAAAAAAGCACAACCTGAAAGTGGCAGAACATAAACATTCCCAAAAAACATCAAACCGGCTTTTTGTACTTAGCAAATGAAAATCAAAGAGAATATAAATTACGACTTTGTAATTATTGGAGGTGGGTTTGCCGGAATGAGTTGTGCATATATTTTAGCTAAAGAAGGTCATAAAGTTGCTTTGATTGAAAAAAATATACAATTAGGCGGCAGCCTACAGATTTTCAGTCGGGATAAAAAAATTCTCGATACCGGCCTACACTATATTGGTGGCTATGATGAAGGACAAAATCTCAATAAGCTATTTAATTATTTTGGTTTAAAAGATACTTTGCAAACAAAAAGAATGGACGAAGATGGCTATGACTACATTAGTTTTAGTGATGGCAGAAAGTATGCTCATGCTATGGGTTATGAAAAATTCATCAGTTCACTTTGTAAAGATTTTCCGGACGAGGAACATGCAATAAATCAATTTTGCAAGAAGATACAGGAGTACTGTCAAAAGTTTCCTTTATACGAGCTGAATAATAATATCACAGATGATTACATTAACGAAGATTTAAGGAATGAAAATGCATGGGAATATATTTCGTCACTTACCAGTAATAAAACATTACAAAATGTATTAGCAGGAAACAATATGTTATATGCAGGTGTAAAAGAAAAGACACCGTTGTTTGTTCATGCTTTAATTTTCAATAATTATATCTGCGGAAGCTATAAAATTATTACAGGAGGTGCACAATTAATCAAACAGTTTTCAAAAAACATGCGTAAAGAAGGTGTTGACATCTATACGCATAAGCAAGTTACAGGTGCAACATTTAGTGCTGACAATAAAATTTCTCAACTATTGTTTGATAATGGTGATAAAATAACAGGGAAAAATTATATCTCAGCAATTCATCCGAATGAAACTATTTCACTTTTTGGTGCAAATCACTTTTCAAAATCATGGGTCAAGAGAGTAACTCATCTTGAGCAAACTTTATCTGCATTTCTTTTACAAATTACTTTTAAACCAAAATCCTTCCCCTATTTCAATTACAACCTTTATCATTTTTTTAATGATGATGTTTGGGAAACAATAAATTACACTGAAGACAATTGGCCTTTAGGGTTCTTTGTCTTTACTCCTGTTCCATTGGACAGTTCAGGTTATGCAGAATCAATCTCTGTCATGTGCTATATGAAGCATGAAGATGTTGCACAGTGGAAAGATAGTTTCAATACAACAACACACCCTTCGGACCGATGTGAAAGCTATCAGGCATTTAAAAGGCAAAAGGAAGAAAAAGTACTTGAAAAGTTAGAGACTTTATTTCCGGATTTACGAAAAGCTATGTTGCATGTTTATAGCTCAACCCCTTTGACTTTTAAGGACTATACGGCCAGCACAAATGGTTCCATTTACGGAATCTTAAAAAACAGTCACTCGCCATTATCAAGTATGTTACATCCTAAAACAAAAATCCCTAACTTGTGGTTAACAGGTCAAAACATTGTTTTTCATGGTATATTAGGGACAGCTATTAGTGCACTATTAACATGCTTTGAATTTACAAATAGAGAAACGCTACTTAAAAAAATTAATCAACCCTAAAATTTTTTTAGTGTAGTTTAAAAAAATATAACTACTACATTTGCTTCGCAAAAAAAATAGATTACAAGATAGAGATTATGGAAATCGTTGATGTATTGATTATTGGTGCAGGTCCGGCCGGTGCTGTTGCTTCTGCTTATCTGAATAAGCAAAACTTAAAAGTACTTGTACTGGAAAAACAGAAATTTCCGCGTTTTGTGATAGGTGAAAGTTTATTACCGCATTGCATGGACCATCTCTCTGAGGTTGGGTTTATTGAAAACATAAAGGAACATGGATTTCAGGAAAAAACAGGCGCTGCATTTTATAAAGGGAAACATAAGACGGAGTTTTTATTTAACGATCAGTTTAGCAATGGCTGGTCATGGACATGGCAGGTAAAACGTGCTGATTTTGACAACATACTTATTTCAACTGCAATTGAGCAGGGCGTTGAAGTAAAATTTGAATGTGAGGTAAATTCTGTTGAGGCTTCTGCAAATGAACAAACAACTACCTACACAGATAATTTCGGAAAGACACATACTGTTAAATCGAAATTCATCATTGATGCCAGCGGATATGGTCGTGTGCTACCTCGTTTATTTAAATTAGAGGAGCCTGTGAGTACACCGCCACGTGGCGCAGTTTTTTGCCACATTCATGACACCCAACGAACAAAACAAGCAGGTGCTAATATTTTTATCCACTCTTTTAATGAAAACAGTGCCTGGATATGGGCTATTCCTTTCAGTGATATGACTACTTCTGTAGGTGTAGTGAGTAATGTTGAGTTGATTGATGAGTTTGCTGCAAATAAAGGAGAGAAGTTTTTAAACCATATCAGAACTTTTGGCGACCTGGCAGGCAGATTTGAAAATGAACAGTTGGTTTTTGAGCCACGCACAATCCACAATTATGCAGTACGTTCAAAACAGTTGTTTGGCCCAGGCTATGTATTATGCGGCAACAGCACAGAGTTTTTAGACCCGGTATTTTCATCCGGTGTGACACTTGCCACAGGATCTGGATTACTTGCAGCCAAATTAACTGAAAAGGCACTTAATGGAGAACAGGTAAATTGGTCTGAAGCCTACGAAGAAAAATTACGCAGAGGCATAGACGTATTCAGAACATTTGTTCTCGGATGGTATAATGGCGATCTTCAGACTATCATATATTCAAATGACATTGATACAAATATAAAAAAGCAAATTTGTTCAGTTTTGGCCGGGTATGTTTGGGATACTGAGAATCCTATTGTAAAAAAACATAAAACACTGATACCAACTCTTGCTGAAGTTATAAGAATAAAAGAAAAACAATCTTGATTTTTAGAAAAACTTTCTTATTTTTTGTCTTATCCAATGGTTGTTGCTCACATGCTTCAATGCAAAGTTAATTAGCCATTCTCTGTCCGCAGTAATACGTTGTAACCAATGCTGAATACGTAAATCGCCAAGAAGTTTGTCATAAACCATTTTGTCATATTGTTCATTGAATGACTGTGTAAAGTTGTTTGACTGAAAACAATTGATAATGTGTATAGCAGCCATTCGCCCACTTATCATTGCATTGCCAATGCCCTCGCCTGTAGCGGGATTAATGAGTGAGGCTGCATCACCGCAGAGCAAAAATCTCTGTCCTGAAACAGGATTTTTTCGTCCACCGCATGGTAGCCCGAATCCTGAAATCACACCATCAGTACTTGCCTGACTAAATCGAGGACTAATGGCGCTATCGTTTTGAATGACTTCTATCAAAGCTTTTTTCAAATCTATTTTACGATTTGTAATAAACCGATTAACCATACCAAAGCCAACATTAGATTGATTCTCCGGCAGCGGAAATATCCAGAAATATCCAGGCATATAATTTTTGACAATATGAATCTCAAGCATTTTATGTTCAAGATTTGCAACATTATTATAATATGCACGGACAGCTGCAATATTTTCTTTTTTACGGATAAACGGATGCGACAAATTCTTTCTGACAACTGAGTTTGCTCCATCACAGCCAATAATTATCTGACCTTCAATTATCCTTCCATCGGTCAACTTAACGGTAACGACCGTTGCGCTGTTCACAACAGATTCAACAGATGCATTTCCAATAAAACTGACATGACTGTTGCATTCATTTGCCAGATTAAAAAGAAAATGATCGAAATGCAACCGCTTGGCAGCATGACCTTTTGTAACAAATGTTAAATCGAATGAGGATTTATCAGGAGCAACAAAACGGCAGCCCTCTACCTGTACTTTTTCAGAAAAATGCTGTAAGAATTTTTCGTTGAGAGAAACATCAATGGAACTTAGCACACGTTGCACATTCGAAGGAATGGCATCACCACAAACTTTATCCCTCGGAAATGTGGTCTTATCAATCCAAACAATGTTTAGACCTGCATCTTTAAGTGCCATAACACAAGCAGAACCAGCAGGCCCTGCCCCAATGATAATTACATCTGTTTTTATGTCTGCTTTTATTTCATGTTGTTAAAAACACTCTGTACATCTTCATCATCTTCAAGTCGGTCAATGAGCACTTGAATTTTCTGCTCTTGCTCTTCTGTTACCTCTGTGAGTGTCAGTGGTACTCGGGTCAACTCGCTGCTAATAATCTCAATATTCCTGTCTTCTAAAATCTTTGTCATGCTGCCAAAGTCTTCAAAGTTGCAATACAAGTAAATAAAAGAATCCTCTTCCCAAATTTCTATAAGGCCAAAATCAATGAGCTCCAATTCCAGCTCATCCAGATTTTTACCCTCGGCAGCAAATTTAAACAAGCCACGTCTTTCAAACATAAAGGCAACAGAGCCTGAAGTGCCGAGGTTACCTTCTTCTCTGTTGAAATGCATTCTTATATTGGCAACAGTACGCGTTGGATTATCAGTAGCACATTCTACTAAGATCGCCACACCAAAAGGAGCATAACCTTCATAGGTTATCTCCTCGTAATCTTTCATGTCTTTGCTCGAAGCACGTTTAATGGCAGCATCCACCCTGTCTTTGGGCATATTTAAACTCTTGGCATTTTGCATCACCTGCCTGAGCTTGGCGTTATGATGTGGATCGGGGCCACCTTGTTTAACAGCAATTGCAATTTCTTTTCCTACACGTGTAAATGCCTTAGCCATTTTGGCATAGCGTGCAAACATTTTATGCTTGCGTTTTTCAAAAATTCGTCCCATAATGTAAAACGGTTTGATGCAAAAATACATTTCTAAAAAAACTGACAGCAAAATATTCATAAATGTGTCACAGAATTGCTGTAAATTTGCATTCTGTTCTTTGATAAATATGGGGCCGAAAGGTTTCGACAGTGTGCGTAATAAATACGTAAGCATGCCGGGTGCTGTGAGAACGACCCGTAAATCCCGATTCACAACTCGCTTAAATGGCGAAACAAACTACGCGCTTGCGGCTTAATTCTTCCAAGAAGAATTGCCTGATGCTGCCACAAGGTGGTAGCACAAGCTGTCCTACGCAGACTTAAGTTCATAGCGTTTGCGAATTGGGCATCATAGATATGAACTGGCTGTTGTTGTGCTCTGGTGCAACAGTAAGAAAATAAGAGCTAAGGATAAATCCGACCAGCAGGTAGTCTTTTTTTATCCCTACAATTAAATACCGGCTAAGCATGTAGAAAGTGTATGGATTCCATATCTGGACGTGAGTTCAAATCTCACCGGCTCCACTTTTTTTTTCAGCTCTAAGCAATGTGGGCAGTTGTATGAAATGACCTTCAATAAAAAACTATATTGCATAATACATATTGCAAGATTAGTTTAATAAGAATGCAAAGGTCATTCCTTAAATAAATTGACATCACCTATTTACTGTCAAGTATTAAATCTGTTAATTTGCACTTTGTTGTAAAGTTTCCAAATAGAACAGTTGCATTTTCCTGATCAATAGACTGAACTATACCTGTCACTTTTCCATTATAAAGTTTCACAACCGCACCATTTATAATTCTAGGATCAATGGTTCTTTGAACAATGCTTTCCTTTTTCTTGTTTTTAAGACCTGCTTCTGAAAGAAACTTTTCAATGACGGTTTTCTTATTCTTAGCCTGTTTAAGATCAAATGCAAATTTCTTAATTCGTGCTTCTGCTTTTCTATCTAGATTTTCCTGATGATTGCGTAAATGTTGATTCAGACTATTCTTAATATTCTCATTTTTATAAATCAACTCATCATTCTGTTTAATAAGTGTATTGAGCATTTTTTCTTTTTGCAAGATAGACTTTAACTTTTCATCAATAACTATTTTATCCTTTTCAACTTTAGAAAGCAATTTTTCGAGCAACATATGCGTCTTTGGAACCTTCGCTCGAGCATTGTTAATGATTTGCTGAGGAAGTCCACTACGCTCTGCAACAATAAATGTATAAGAACTTCCCGGCTTGCCAATTTGAAGTTGAAAAAGCGGCTTAAGATTCCTTTTGTCAAACGACATAGAACCATTAATAAATCCGGGAACCTTTTCTGCAAGCACCTTAAGATTCATATAATGTGTTGTGACAATACCTGCGGATCGTTTTTGATTCAAGGCTTCAAGCATTGCTTCTGCTAATGCACCTCCAAGTTGCGGATCTGTACCGCTGCCAAGTTCGTCAATCAAAAAGAGTGATTTATTGTCAACCTGCTCAAAAAAAACTTTCATGTTTTTTAACCTGGAACTGTATGTGCTTAATTCATATTCTATAGATTGAGAGTCGCCAATATCAATCAGAAGTTTATTGAAAACACCAATTATTGAACCTGCTTTTGCAGTGACATGAATACCGGATTGCGCCATAATCAGCAAAAGTCCAACTGCTTTCATGCAAACTGTTTTACCTCCGGCATTAGGTCCGCTGATTATTAAAATTCGCTTTTCACTATTAAGATGCAGAGTAAATGGGACAACATTTTTTTGAACATCTTTTTGCTGCATTAATAATATAGGATGTGATGCATTTACAAGATTAATTTCAGATTTAATCGTAATTTCTGGTTTAACAGCACGATAGTTGAGCGCAAAAAGTGCTTTGGCGTGATGCATATCCATTTGAGTAAGTATAAAAAAATATTGCTGAAGTGTTGTATAATAATTCCGCAGAAAAATAGTGAGTTGCCTCATAATCCGAGTGATTTCAAGTCGCTCGTCCTGCTCTAACTGTTGAATGTGGTTATTAATGTGCAACACTTCATCGGGCTCAACAAATGCTGTTTTACCGGTTGCAGACATATCGTGAATGATACCATTGATTGTCCTTTTTTGCTCTGCAACAATTGAAAGAACACGTCTTCCGTTGCGCGAAGACTCTTCGCTATCTGTTAACCATCCATTTTTCTTATAGCGTGCAATAACCTGTTGATAGGCTCTGTCAGATTCTGCACGTTGCCTTTGTAAGGTGCGTCTGATGTGCATTAATTCTGTTGATGCTGTTGATCGTACCACACCAAAAGAATCAAGCACTCTCTCTATTTCGTTTGCAATAGCCGGCTCAAAAATGCAATCATTAAGAATTTGTTTGAGTAAAGGATGTCTTTCTGCCTGATTGAAAAATTTTATGATTAGGTCAACAGTATGTGTGAGTGAAGCAACTTGTAATGCCTGTGAAGGCAACAAAACACTATTTTCAATCTTAAGCAATTGAAGTTCTTTGGTCAAATCACAATAGCCTGAAACGGGAAAAGGTTCTGCATCTGAAAGCAACTTTCGCATTTCTTCCGTACGCCCAAGTTGTAATTCTATATAATCTCTATCAGTGCTTGGGGTTAGATTCAGAATCTCCTGAGCAGCAGCCGGTGTAAAACAACTCTGAGCAATGTTTGATTTTACGGCATTGAACTCATCAGCAAGTAATGACTGAGGTGGGAAAATATACATGTAATCAATTCAAAATTAATTTTCAGTTTCATCCTCCAATTAAAGGAAAGCAGAATACTGAAGTGCGAAATTAATACATGGCTATCAAACCAAACAAATTGTTGATTTTATAGTAGGTTCCAATCAAGTAACAGGCTGAAAAGAAACAAGTCTATTCTGTCTGATTTGTTGAATACATGAAACTAAAGCCGGAATGGCAATAAGTAAAATACCTGCCAGAATGCCAATTCCTGCAATGAAAAAGCTATAAAAATAAGGTAGCATCTTTTGCATGGCAGAAGCAAATGTTCCTCCATTAGTCAATTCAATAGTTTTTGTGATACCCGATGCAATAAGAGAAACCCAAAATATGAGCAATGAAACATTCAAAATCCAGAAACCTGCCTTTATGTATTTGAGTAGCGTTGTATCATTTTGAAGTCTTAATAAATAAAACAATGAAGCAAAAAGGATAAAAGTGTTTATTCCAATAGTGGTACCCATTGCATGCGCAACAGTGATGTGCGTACCATGAGTGAAACGGTTAATAAACGGAACAGAAATAGCAATGGCTAAAACAAGGTTGATAAATATCCATACATCAGAAGCAGTAAAAAAGCGATAAGACATCAGATGAAAAGTTTTAGTAGCTGAGGATACCGTTTTACGCCAGTTCCAAATAATATTACCAAGAATTAGCAGCTCCGTCATACTGATGACATAGGCAACATCCCGAATCCAGGGTGATGCCGGCACAATGTAAGTATGATGCCCCCAGTTGAACATAAGGTTGGTTAGCCCTAAGAAATAAAAAAAGAAAGTCAACTTTGATGAGGCAACGCTTTCATCACCACTCATTTTCTCCATCACATAAAATGCAGTTCCATATACCAGCATATTCCATGAGCCCACCATAGCTCCTGATGCTTTCCACTGTACAGTTATATCGCGTATTAAGTTATTACCGAAAAAGGAAAACAACCACAGATAAGATTCTAAAAATGTTAACAGAAAGAAAAACATACCTGTAAGCCACATCCAGATATAAACTTTAGTGAAAATGTGTGTATTGCTGTTGTAATATCTCTTAAGTGTCAGAAGCATATTGGCAACAAACAACAGCCACGTTATTAACATAGGAATTGCAACTGCAGGTGGAAATTCAAAATACTCTCTTCCACCAAATACTCCTGCAAAATAGCAGGCAATGATGGACAATCCTGTAAGAATAAATAATACAAGATGGGCTATTGCTAAAGCCGGTGAATAAAGTTTTCCTTTTACTGCCTGTGGAAGATAATAATAGATGCCACCCATAGCTCCTGCAAAAATCCATGAAATAACCATTGTTACATGAAGTGGTCTGACTCTTTCAAACGACAATTCGTCTTTCAGCCAACCGGGAATGATATACTGCAAACCACCAACAACACCAAACAACACACCTGAAATCAGTACAGTAAGTGCAACTGCAATAAACAGAAAGTGAATATTTGAATTGTTTGAATGACTATTATTCATTTTGTATATTACTGAATCAAACTAAAATTCAGTTTGGATTAGAAAAATTGGGTTCTGTTAAAAAAGTTGAGTCAGTTAGTGTAAGAAGAAATGCTTTGAGTTTTTGTTTCTCAAGAGGTGTAAGTTGTAATCCTAGTTCTTTTCCGGGCTTTGTCATAACAGGATCGAGAGACGCTGAATGTTTAACCCCTGTGTTATAATGTTCAATTACTTGTTCAAGTGTTGTAAATCTTGCATCGTGCATGAAGGTTGTTTTCAATGCTGTATTTCGCAGAGAAGGAGTACGGAATTTTCCATAATCTGCTGCATTATGACTTACATTATAATAGCCTGCATTGACACCTGTAAAAACCGAGTCCAGGCCGATATTGTGCAAATCTCCATCGGACGTTAATGATAATGAATGACAGTGAAAACAGTCGCCCTTTTCAGAAAAGAAAATATTGAATCCTTGAATTTCGTCAGGTGTAAACAATGTTTCGTGACGAATAAAGCGATCCAACTTAGAGTTTCCTGAAACAACAGTTCTCAGAAATTGCGCCAATGCATAAGCACACTTCTTAGTATCAATAGTTGTACTGCCAAATGCTTTGTAAAAAAGTATAGGATACAAACTATCATTCTGTAATCTCTTAATGTCTGTATTAAAAAAAGTTTCCACTTCAAACATCATGGCATCTTCCAATGTTCCCTGAATTTCACCATTCCATAAAAACTTATTTTGATAACCTAAGTTAACATGCGGAATAATATTTGTACCTGTAACTGCAAAGCCTTGCGACTGAATATGGCATGATGAACATGATGAAGCACCCGTTGGATGCAGAAGTTTATCGTAGTAAAGCTTGCGTCCGAGATAAACACCTTCAACTGTTGTTGGGTTGAATGCCGGAACATTCATTGCCGGTAGATTTGAAGGTGTGTTAATGGTATATAATGTTGGATTATAGGGTGGCAGATTATTAATTGGATCCTCATCCTTATCCTTTTTACAGGCAAGCACAGTAAGCATTCCAACAATTAATACCGTAAAGATTACTTTTAACTTCATACTATCGGATATTAAAAACATCGCTTCCATTTAATGCCAGTTTCGACATGGCAACGCTATCACTCATTGAATAATTTCCATCAATGTTAAAGTTGTAGTTATGTGGATTTGAAAACCACTCATTAATATTCATCTCCAGGTTAAGTGCTGCTGAACCATCTGAAACTTTAAAATCCTTCTGAATGTTTACTTGCACAACGTGCACATTATTACCAAGATGCATTGCATATCCTGTTGGGTTTCCACCATCCATAAAATTACCTTCGAGTTTCATAAAATGATACCCTCCTCCCATCATATCCGGCCAACTCATATTTTCATTGTCAATTGTATTTGGCAATGCATGACTGATGTTATGTAAACTGTCGAGGCCAATTAAAAAACGAAGTGACTTATAATTTCCAACAGGCAATCCTTCAAGAGCAAAAGAAGGTGTTTGAATTGCAGCGTCAACGTAAAAGATACTATCAAAAGTAAACTTACTTCCGTCAGTATTCTCAAACTCAAAAGCAGAAATATAGAAATGTAATTTAGAAACACTGTAGTTGTTAGCTGCAGCATTTACATACTTTATGGAATTAAATTCAAGCTTGCTACCGTCAACTGCAAATGACAAATTAAGGTTGATTATATTTTCATCATCATTCTTTTTCTTACAAGACGAAAACATTAATGTCATTATGGCAAACAGAACGACATTAAGCATTACTGATTTTGAAATGCTCATATTTTTAAGATTATTGTTTGTTTTCATGATCAGATTTCTAGTATGTTGGTATTTGTGTTGATGTTTGATCAATGTATTTCAAATATTCTATTACTTGGTCAACTTCCTTATCACTCAAATTAAAATCGGGCATACGTACAGTTCCATTTTTCAGTATTGCAGCAAAGTATGCGTCATTTTGTGCTTTCTGAGAATAGGCTGATGTTAGTTCAGGGCCAAGATAGCCGCCTAAACCATAAAGTTGATGACAGGCAGTGCAGTTAAATTTCTGATAAAGCATTTTCCCTTTAAATGCTTCATCGTTCATAGTAAAGGTAGCACGTGCTGTTGCCTTGGTGTAAACAAACGCAGTATAAAAACTAAATAATGTAAAAAGTGTAATTAATATCTTAAACTTTAAACTCAAATGCATAACTGAATCGTTTTTACATTTCTTTTTTTACAGAAATGTTTGAATGATCATACACAAATGAACAATTATCCTTAAGAAATCATATTGATTAATGACAGCGATAAGGCTGACTTTTATCACTGATCAAAATAGTATTAGAATAGATTGATAAATAAATATTTAGATAAATCTGCTTAATGAAAAAATCAATGATGGCACTTAAAATGCTCGAATGGTTGTTTACAATTATCACAATAATAAAGTGCTTTGCATGCTGTTGAGCCAAACCAACTGGTAAGATGTGTTTCTTCCGAATGACAAAAGGCACATCTTACACTTACCTCATCAGGTCGCAATTGTTTTATATGTGACGAATGTTCAGGGGGTGCAATACCATAATCCGAAAGTTTTCTTTTTGCTTCATCAGTAAGCCAGTCTGTAGTCCACGCAGGAAAATACACTGTCTTAACTTTAAAATTTGAGATATTATTATCTTTTAAAATGGTCTTAATTTCCGATTCAATAGCAAACATAGCAGGACATCCGGAGTATGTTGGTGTAATGGTAATAATGAGTTGTCCGTTAATCCAATCAACACTTCTCAAAACACCTAACTCACCAATATTAATTACCGGCACTTCAGGGTCAGGAATGGCATACAATAATTGAAAAATTTCTGTTGCCTCTAAACTGCTTTGTACTTTAAAGGAATCATTCACCATTGGGCATCAGGATATGCGCGAGGTAAAAATTGCATCTCTGCAAGAATAAATCCAAGATGCTCGGTATGTATTCCTTTTCGGCTTCCGGTTCGCATAAAATTATTAATCTCTGAAACTGACAGAGTAGCATCACTAAGCACCAGCCTGATATGTTTATTCCAGTTTTCTTCAACCTTTTTCATGTCAGCAGCAATTCCAAGTTTCAACAACTCCTCATCAATTTGATCAATCTCAAAAAGATCACCTGTAAAATTCCAAAGCTCGTTGACTGCATTTTGCATTCGTTGATGACTTTCTTCTGTACCATCTCCCAAACGCATTGTCCAATCTGATGCATAACGTAAATGATAATTAACTTCTTTCAATGATTTAACTGCAAGAGCACTGATGTTTTTATCAGTAGATTGTGTGAGTTCAGAATACAGATAATGCTGCCATGCGCTTACAAAAAGTTGTCGGACAATGGTACATCCAAAATCAACATTTGGTTGTTCAGTCAGCAACATATTTCTGAATTGGTTGGCATCTCTATGAAAAGCCAGACTATCTTCACTCCTACCTTTTCCTTCAATTTCGCCAGCATAGGCTAAAAAAGCTTTTGCCTGCCCTAGCAAATCGAGTGCAATATTAGTAAGTGCAATATCTTCTTCAAGCACCGGACCATGCCCGCACCACTCACCCAATCGCTGACTTAAAATGAGACTTGTATCTCCTAACCGCAATGTGTATTCAAATAAATTTTTATTCATGGTTTTTAAACCTGCTTAATGCCGTCAGGCGTTTTATAAAAGTTAGGATGACGATAAATTTTATCGTCTGAAGGTTCAAAAAAGGATGCAACATCTTCGGGCGAAGAAGATGAGATACATTCAGAAGGTACTACCCAGATGCAGGTTGCTTCTCCACGTCTGCTGTAAACATCGCGTGCGTTAAGCAAAGCCATTTCTTTATCTGCTGCTCTAACACTTCCTGCATGCTCAAAAGACATCCCGGTTTTTTTTTGGGTGAACACCTCCCATAATTGCCACTGTGTATCGGACATGATTTACTATGATTAAAATAATTATTGTTAAAAATAATGACTTATGCCGCCTTACTCTTTTTTCGTTTTTCTGCAAATGTAACAGCTGCTTCGCGAACCCATTGACCATTTTTATGTGCATCGGTACGCTGCTTCATTCTTAGTCGGTTGCATGGACCATTGCCACCAATAACAGCATAAAACTCATCCCAGTTGATTTCACCCCATTCATAATGGCGGGTTTTTTCATTCCATTTCAACTTCTCATCCGGAATTTTGATGCCTATGGCTTCTGCCTGTGGCACAGTTCTGTCTATAAAACGCTGACGTAAATCGTCATTGCTGTACAGTTTAACTTTCCAACGCATGAGTTCATCAGAATTAGGAGAATTTTTATCACTTGGACCAAACATCATTAGTGATGGCCACCAAAACCTGTTCACAGCGTCCTGTGCCATTTGCTTTTGTGCTTCTGTTCCCTGCATCATTTCTGCTAAAATCTGATATCCTTGTTTCTGATGAAAATTTTCTTCTTTACAGATACGCAGCATCGCTCTTGCATAGGGACCATAAGAACATTTTGCTAATGCTGTTTGGTTTACAATTGCGGCTCCGTCCACAAGCCAACCTATTGCTCCCATATCAGCCCAATTTAATGTGGGGTAATTAAAAATACTTGAATATTTTGCTTTACCCATCAGCAACTGATTAATCATATCATCACGACTAATGCCTAAGGTTTCTGTTGCACTATAGATATATAATCCATGCCCGGCTTCGTCCTGCACTTTGGCTAACAAAACCATCTTGCGCATTAACGAAGGAGCTCGAGTTATCCAGTTACCTTCAGGCAACATTCCAACCACCTCACTATGAGCATGCTGCGACATCATTCTTATGAGTTGATGCCTATACCTTTCAGGCATCCAATCTTTAGGTTCTATGCTTAAACCTCCATCAATCTTTGCCTGGAAATCTTTTTCCAATTGTTCTATATTCACCTCCATAAAATTTTAATCAAAAACAATATTAGTAACTACATAGCTACTTACCTTTAAAAACAGGACTTCTTTTTTCTTTAAAAGCTGCAACACCTTCCTTATTATCCTCTGTTTTAAAACACTGTCCAAAAACTTCTACTTCCGTCTGAAAGCCATTCACACTATTGTAAAAATCATTCACACAACGAATGACACCTGCAACAGCCAATGGTGCCTGCTTCATAATTTTTGAAGCTAACTCATGTGTTTTACTCATCAGTTCTGTTTGTGGAACCACATAATTTACCAATCCCAACTGAAGTGCTTCTGTAGCATTTATCATGTCGGTAGTAATCATCAGTTCCAATGCTTTAGTTTTACCAATAAGTTTGGTTAGCCGCTGTGTTCCACCATAAGCAGGAATCAGGCCTAATTTAACCTCAGGCTGTCCGAATCTGGCATTTTCTGCGGCAACACGCAGATGGCAAGCCATTGCTAATTCGCAGCCACCGCCAAGAGCAAAGCCATTGACGGCAGCAATAACAGGTTTTGGCGAATTTTCGATAGCAAAAAAAGCATCTTGTCCTGCTTGTGCCAATGCCCTTGATTGTTCTTCATCCAGCCCCTCAAACTCGGAAATATCTGCACCGGCAACGAATGATTTTTCACCAGATCCTGTAATAATTATTATGCGTACTTCACGCTGATCAATAGCCCTTTTAACTGCAGCACCAATTTCCTGAACAGTTAATGCATTTAGTGCATTAAGTTTATCAGGACGGTTGATGGTAATGGTAGCAAGGCCATTTTCAACATTATAAATTAAGTTTGTATAAGACATAAAAGTAAAAAATGTATTAGCTGCGAAATTATGAAAATGTAAGCTACAAACAATATATAAATGTATAGCAGAAGCTTAATTAGCTTAATTTTTCTATTATCTTTGCCGCCCATTACATTTGAAGAAAAGATTTCAATGAATTTTATATCGAAAAAACACGCAATTCCGCTGCTTTTTATACTGTTTCTGGCCGCATCTTGTGTACCATCTAAAAAATTCCTGTATTATCAAAATGGTTTAGAGCAAAAATCACATATAGACAGCTCCATTTCTTTGAAAGCTTATGTACATAGAATATCTCCAAACGATGTTCTTACCATTTTTGTTTCTAGCTTAAGCCCTGAAGCCAGTACTTATTTTAACCCACCCATTAATCGTGATAATATGCCGGATGTGGCAACGTATAAAGCGTTGAGTGGATATCTGGTTGACAGTAACGGAGATATTAGTCTGCCCTTTATTGGTAAGTTAAATGTAAAAGGACTAACTATTCCACAAGCAAGAGACACGGTTTTAAAGCAATTGGGAAAATACCTTATTAATCCTTCTGTATTTATTAATCTTGAAAATTTTAAAATAGTAATGCTTGGTGAGGTGTCGAAACCTGGTGTTTATGTGGTAAATAATGAACAAGTAACCATTTCTGAAGCTTTAGCATTAGCAGGAGATATGACAGTTTTTGGCAAACGCACCCACGTTTTGGTCGTAAGAGAAACCATGGCTGGCAATCCTGAATATGGCATGATTGATATGACCTCTCCTGAAGTTTTTAAATCGCCTTACTACTATTTGCATCCTAATGATATTGTATATGTGAATGCACGTAAAAATAAAGTTGCTTCGGGTGACCTGTTTTTCCGAGTCGTTCCTATTATCATCAGTTTGGCAACATTAGTTTCCTTATTGATAATCAGATTTAAAATAATGTAATTAAGCAAAGCTCGCTTTTAATCAATGCAAGACGAATTTCAACAGTTAGGTCCGGAACAACAAAGTTTCAACTTGAAACAGTTCCTTTATGAAAAAGTAGTACACTATTGGTATATTTATATTATAGGTATGATTGTGGCGTTGGCAGTTGCTAATTACTATCTATGGTATGCAACACCAATTTACACCTCTACTACATCTGTCATGCTGGGCATGGACGATAAAAAATTTGCCAGCCAAGATTTGTTAGCACGATTAGGATCTATTGAAAATACAGGTGGAATTGAGAGTCAAATACAAATAATTAAGTCGAGAAATATTATTACGCGCACAATTCAACAACTTGACTTCCGTTTTTCTTATTATCTTGAGGGTGATATAAAGACTTCTGAACTTTATAAGAATTGCCCTTTTGAATTAATTACAGATTCTAATTCAGTTGCACAAAATATACCATCACTCAATGTTAAAGTAACCAGTTTATCGAATTTTGACCTTTCCTATACAGACCCAAAAAACAATGCCTTTATTTCTGTCAAAGGCACATTTAACACCCCCATTCAAACAGATTTCGGGTTAATTAAACTGGCTCTAAAAGAACCTAAATTACTAAAGATTTATAAGAACTCTATAAACGAAAAAAATCTTTATAAAATTAATTCCAATTCAACTGAGGCGCTGGTTAGATCTTATACTTCACGGCTAAGTATAAATCAAATTAAAGGCACCAGAATGTTATTAGTATCTGTTGATGATGCTGTTCCTCAAAAGGGTTGTGATTTTTTAAATAAGCTCACAGATGTATATCTTGCTTATGGTGTGGAACAAAAAAACGAAGACACAGAGAACTCCTTACGCTTCATTGATGGCCAGCTTGAAGTAATCACAAACGAACTCTTAAAATCTGAAGGGCAGCTAGAGAAGTATAAAACCGAGAATGGATTTATTGATCTACCAAACATGTCAAATCTGGCACAAGAAGATGTGTCACGTATTGAAAACGAAATTTCCAAAATAGAAATTAAACAAGGTGTATTAAAGTATCTTAACAACTATATCAGAAATGGACAAGATGTAAAATATCTAGCTCCGGCCTATGTAGAAGTAACAGAACCAATATTACAAACACTTATTGCTAGTCTTAGTTCATTACAAGCTGACCGCGAAAAGGCATTAAAAGTAACTACTGAAGACAATCCACTCATTCATAAGAAAAATATTGATATTGAGAATATAAAAGCTGAGATTCTAGAAAAGATTAAAAGTATGAGTGATGCCAGTAAGATTACTGAGTTGGAGACATACAATCAGCTAAATAAAGTTAAATCAAAACTTCGCGAATTACCTAAGGCAGAAAAAGAACTATCCGGAATTGAGAGACAAGCAAGTATTACGGAAAAACTATATACCTATTTACTGCAAAAGCGTGCCGAAACAGCAATCATTTTAGCTTCTACAATTTCAGATAGTAAGGTAATAGACAATGCAAGAACTTCTATATCGCCTGTTAAACCGGTTAAAGGAATAACATATACTATGGCTGTACTATTAGGGTTGTTTATACCTGCCACTTTTGTATATTTTAAAGAAATTCTTGACGATAGAATTAAAAGCAGAAAAGTATTAGATAGAAATTCACCTATTCCTGTATTAGGGATCATTGGTCTTACTTCTACCGAAAACAATATCGTTGTAAACTTAAAACCCCACTCTCAGGCTACAGAAGCATTTCGTTCCATCAGAAGTAACTTACAATACTTTCATGGCGCTAAAACAAATAATATTATTCTTATTACTTCTTCTATTAGCTCAGAAGGGAAGAGTTTTTGTGCTGTAAATCTCGCAGCAATTCTTGCCTCAGGAGGTAAAAAGGTTGTGATGATAGGCTGTGATTTACGTAAGCCACAACAACCCACCAACTTTAATTTAACTTCATCCACAGGTTTAAGTAATTACCTGATTGGTTCAGCAACTGTAGAAGAAATTATTCAACATGCGCCTGAATTAGGTTTGGATTTAATTCTGTCTGGACCAAAACCACCAAATCCTTCAGAAATTCTGTTGAATGAAAGGATGGGTCATTTGATTGAACTCCTTAAAGCCAAATACGACTATGTAATTATGGACTCACCTCCTATCGGGCTAATTAGCGATGGTTTGGAATTATCCAGATATGCTGATGTTACCATTTATATAGTAAGACAAAACGTCACTCGTAAATTGCATCTTGACTTTATTAATAAAATTTATTTAGAAGGAAAGATGAAGAACTTATGCATTATATTTAACGGAGTCAGATTGGGCGGCACAGTCTATGGGTATGGATATGGGTATGGATATGCTTATGGCTATGGATACGGTTATGGTTACTATGAAGAAGATCACAGACCTAAAAACATTTTTCAAAAAATCCTTTATAGCTTTAAACGAAAAAAGAATTGATAATTAAAAACAGTTTTTAAGCAAAAAAAGTGAAATCCGGATTAAACATAAGGAGTGAGTTCTGGACATATTTCAAATACTTTCTTGGTATTCTGAAAAACAAGTTTATTATAAGTATTCTTTTAAGTGTTGGAGTAAGTTTCTTAGATGGTATAGGTTTGGCCATGTTTATGCCGTTGTTGCAGTCTGTTAGTGACGATGGTAGCAATGTGGCATTTTCATCTCACTCGCTTGGCAAATTACATGTTTTTACAGATGCACTCAAAAGTATTGGTTTAGATTTAGACCTTTATTCTATCCTTGGTGTATTGATTGTTCTATTTACAATTAAAGGCATTCTCAAGTTTTTTCAGCAGTATTACCAGGTAAAAATGCGTCAGCATTATATGAAAACCATTCAGATTGATTTAACGCAACATATTCAGAGTCTGAGTTATGAAGGCTTTTTAACATTCGATGCAGGAAAAATACAAAACAGCTTGACCACTGAGGTAAACCGAATGCGCAATGGAATTATGCAATACCTCATTTCTTTCCAATCGGTAATTATGCTTCTTTGTTATATGTTATTGGCTTTTTCTGCAAACTGGCGATTTGCATTACTGGTATCCTTTGGAGCTATAATTTCTAACGTAGTTTTTAAACGAATATTCAGCCTCACAAAAAAGGCATCTACATCACTTTCTAAAAAGGGAAATCAGTTTAATGCTTACATTCTACAGGCTGTACATTATTTTAAGTATCTGAAGTCAACAAATTATTTTTCTTTCTACTCTAAAAAAATAAAGGGTACGATCGAAGAAACAGAACAACTGAATAAAAAAATAGGTTTTTATCAAAGTATAACTTCCAGTGTGCGAGAGCCGGTGTTAATCATTGTTGTATCATTGGTTATTTTAATGCAAGTTAAAATGTTTGGGAGTGGCTTAAGTACAATCATGCTGAGTTTGCTTTTGTTTTACCGTGCATTGATATACTTGTTGTCCTTACAAGCTTCATGGCAAAGTTTTATTCAGAATCTCGGAGCATTTGAATCTATTAATGCTACATTATCGAAAATGAAATCACTGGAAGAGGTTAACTCCGGTCAGTTACCGTTTAACTTTAAAGAAAGGATACTGTTAAAAAACGTAAGTCTTCAATACGGTCCGAAAATAATCATTAATGATATTTCGATTGAAATACCCAAAAACAAAACAATTGCTTTGGTTGGGGAAAGTGGGTCGGGCAAAACAACATTAGCAAATTTAACAACATCAATCTTAAAACCAACCAAAGGTGAGATTTATTTTGATGACAAAATTTCAACACAATTCGATCTGAATTCATTCAGAAATAAAATAGGATATATTGCTCAGGAACCTGTAATCTTTAACGATACTATATTTAATAATATCACCTTTTGGCAGGAGCCCACTCCACAAGTGCTAGAACGCTTTTGGATGATTGCAGAACTCACACACCTCTCCAATTTTATTAAAAGTCTTAAAGATAAAGAAAATACTAAACTTGGCGACCATGGTATATTAATTTCCGGTGGTCAAAAACAACGTATTTCCATTGCTCGTGAGCTTTATAAAAATGTGGAATTGCTGATACTTGACGAAGCTACCTCATCATTAGATTCAGAAACAGAGTCCATCATTCAGAAAAATATTGATTCTCTACATGGTAATTTTACAATCATAATTATAGCACATAGGCTATCTACCATTAAGAATGCAGACATAATTTATCTGATTGAAAACGGTAAATTAAAAGATTCCGGTACTTTTGATGTGCTGATCGGACGATCAGAACGATTTAAAAGAATGGTTGAACTACAAGAGTTTTAAAATTTATGAGCATAAATGTCACCAGCCCTTTCATGCCTCCTTTGGAGGAATTTCAGCCATACTTAGAAGAAATATGGAAAAGTAAATGGCTAACAAATAATGGCAAATTTCACCTTCAGCTTGAAGAAGAATTATGTCGTTATCTTGGTGTCAGAAACATTTGTTTGTTTTCTAATGCAACATTAGCCCTTATAACAGCTTTACAAGCATTAAAAATATCCGGTGAAGTAATTACCACCCCATTCAGTTTTGTGGCAACAACTCATGCATTATGGTGGAATGGAATTAAACCGGTTTTTGTAGATATTGAACCGCGATTTCTCAATATAAATCCAAAGAAAATTGAAAGCGCCATAACCTCAAAAACAACTGCAATAATGCCGGTGCATGTTTATGGTAATCCATGTTATGTTGATGAGATATCTAAAATTGCCGATAATTACGGTTTAAAAGTTATCTACGATGCTGCTCATGCTTTTGGTACAAAAATAAATTCAAAAACAGTACTTAATTTCGGTGACTTGTCTGTAATAAGTTTCCATGCTACCAAAGTTTATAATACGTTTGAAGGTGGTGCAATTGTTTGCCATGACGATAAAATGAAACTCCGAATTGACAGGTTAAAAAACTTTGGTTTTGCAAATGAAACTACCGTTGTTGCTCCGGGAATAAATGCTAAAATGAATGAAGTTCAAGCTGCATTTGGGCTTCTTCAACTTAAATATGTGGATGCTGCAATTGCAGCAAGACAAAATGTGGACACTTGGTATAGAGAGCACCTTTCAGGAATTCAAGGTATTCATTTAATAGAAATTCCTGAAAATACAACTGTACCTTACTCCTACTTTCCTATTCTTATTGATGAAAATATTTATGGACGAACACGAGATTCCGTATATGAATTTTTTCATACAAAAGATATATTCACCAGACGCTACTTTTACCCATTAATTAGTGATTTTCCAACTTATAGTGAATTGCCCTCTGCCAATAAAGCCAACTTGCCTGTTGCCAGCCATGTTGCATCTCAAGTGCTTTGTTTACCAATTTATCCCGATCTGAAGAAAGAAGACGTTCTAACAATTGCAAATCACTTACGTAATCATTGTAAATAATAATGACTGGTGAAAAACAGTTTCCATTTAATATTCTTGTATTTCCATGTGGCTCTGAAGTAGCTCTTGAAATACATCGTTCGTTATGCTATTCAAGACATATTAATCTCATAGGTGCTTCAAGTACAAATGATCATGGGCGATTTGTGTTTCAAAATTATATTGGCGACCTACCTTTCATAACTGATCAAAAGTTTATTAATAAACTGGCTTCTGTATGTAAAGACAATAAAATTGACGCCATTTTTCCTGCTATGGATAGCGTGCTTGATCTCCTTAAAAAAAATGAACATAGATTAAACTGTAAAGTCATTGCTTCATCACCTGAAACTACAAGAGTTTGCCTGTCTAAAAAGAAAACCTATGAAGTACTAAAAGAAAATGTTGCAGTTCCACGACTTTACAATTCTGTTGATGAGATTGACACATACCCTGTTTTTTTAAAGCCCGATGTTGGATATGGTTCCAGAGGAGTAAAAAAATGTAATACAAGAGTGGATGTCTTAAACCATTTATCTACCAATGCTGATAACTTAATATTAGAATGGCTTCCCGGTAAAGAATATACTGTAGATTGTTTTTCTGATGTGCATGGGAATTTATTGTATGCAGGCATGCGTCCCAGAAGACGAATAATGAATGGTATTAGTGTAAACACTATCACTACAAATGAATATCAAAATGATGTCATGTCAATTGCGAATGCCATAAATGATAAACTCAAATTTACAGGTGCATGGTTTTTTCAATTAAAAGAAAATACAAAAGGCAAACTTACATTACTAGAAGTTGCATCCAGAATGGGCGGCTCATCTGCTGCATATAGAATCAAAGGAATAAACTTTGCCTTGTTGAGTGTATTTACCCATATGCAAATACCGGTAGATATACTTGAAAATAATTATACCGTTGAACTTGACCGTGCTCTATCGAACTCATATCATATTCCTATATTCTATAATGAAGTTTATGTTGACTTAGACGACTGCCTCATATTAGGCAATCATATCAACAATCTACTTGTTTCATTTCTTCATCAGTGCATTAATAATAAAATAAAAATTATACTTTTAACCAAGCATGAAGCTGACTTAAACCAAACATTAAACAAACATCGTATCAGCCAACTATTTGACCAAATAATTCATATTAAAAAAACTGACGAAAAATCAAACTATATTAAAACAAAAGATGCAATTTTTATTGATGATAGCCATGTAGAAAGAAAAAAAATCTCTGCTAATTGCAATATTCCTGTTTTTAGCCCTGATATGGTTGAAGGTCTTTTAAAATTTTACTAGTTAATAACGAATTTAGTGAAGTACAAATTTATGTTATCGATCTTAATTGGTTCACATGATAATATTTGTGAAATTTATTTTAATGCTCAATGGCCAAAATAAAATTTTCTAATTCATTTCTCAATGCATGTGCTGAACTTTACCGAAGTTCTGTGAGAAAATTTTATGGCTTTATATGTCTCATTAGCTTTATAAAAAAACCAAATAAAAAACTATGGGCGTTTCCTGTGCATTATGTACAAGGCACTTTCTCTGATAATGTTTTCGCTGTTTTTGAAAAAGTAAAAAGTAATCCTGAAATAAAAAAAATAATTTTTACCAAAAAGAAAAATATTGAACTTACAGGTTCGGTAAATGTTGAATTTGCAAATGTGTTTTCTTTAAAAGGGCTCCTCCGTCTCAGCCAATGCGGAGTAATATTCATTCAGCATACCTTACTATTAGATTATGCACTCCGCTGGCCTTTTTTTGCAGTTGCACTGCTTAAAAGATCAATTGGAGTAAATCTTTGGCATGGTATTGCAATTAAACAAATCAGAGCATCACACCCAAATCCAAAAGATATAGAGGAACATGAGCATTTTAAAATGGTTATATCTTCTTCCAAAATAGATAAATTGGTTATGATCGCTGCATTTAATCCAATTAACCCACATCGTGTTTCTATTACCGGTTTACCCCGAAATGATTTTCTTCTTATGAATGAAAATGAATTACCAACCGAATACCTCTCACAGCTAAAAGTTATTGAAAAGAATATAGGCAATAAAAGGTTAATAATTTACGCACCTACTTTCAGAGATTCAAAAACATATTACCCATTCTCTAATAATGAAATATACAGATTAAAAAACTTATTAAAAGAACACAATGCTGTATTAGGATTCAGAGTTCATTACTTTGATTTTTCGACACGGAATCAGTTTTTGGCACTTGTTGACAATGAGTTATTCTTTGATTTTGGTCAGAAAGTGATTAATGATATGAACCTACTTATTAGAAAGTCTGATTTAATAATCACCGACTATTCCAGTTTATATGTAGATGCCATGCTTTTAAACAAACCCATGATAAGTTTTGCCTATGATCTTGAAAATTATCGTGATGTGGAAAGAGGATTTTATTATAAATTTGAAAATGTGTTCCCGGGTAATATCCACTCAAACTTTAACAGTACCCTAGATACGCTTGAGTTATTTTTACAAAATAAATATCTATTTAATTCAGATAAATATAATTCAATCAAACAACTTTTTTTTGATTTTACTGATAACAGGAATTCTGAAAGAGTGGTAGCAGAAGTTAACAGATTAATTCAAAAATATGATTAAAGAGATGATAGTCAATAATTGTATTTTTGCATGTAACGATGAAACATATCTTTAAATCATTCTTTAGCAAAAACCCTTTTCTGAAGCGTATTTTAAAACCATGCTATAGGTTTCTAAAACCTGAAAGAGGAATTTTTAGATTCTATTTACTAAGAGTTGCTGATATTTTTGTTCCCAAAAGCAAGAATATCTGGGTTTTTCCTGTTCACTTCTATTTAAAAACTTTTTCCGACAATATTCGTGCTGTATATGAAGAGGTCAAAGATGATAATGATATAATCAAAGTAATATTAACTCGGGATAAGCCAATTGAATTTTTCAATCCAGGTAAGAATACTGTGATATTACCAATGAAATCGTGGAAAGCCTGTTGGTATTTGCTCAAATGTAAAGTAATATTTATTCAACATTCTTTAAGGCATGATTTTTATCCATTACAGTACAAAGACAACCTGACACTCTCAATTAAGAAAAGAAAGCTAGTCAACCTATGGCATGGTATTGCCGTAAAATCAATTGTTGCAGTATCAACCGGCATACAACACAAAGCCATTAATAAAGAAAAAAAATATTACCTGATTACAGCATCTTCACTAAACGATTGGATGGTTATGGTATCTGCCTTTTATCCCGTTAAACCTTCAAATGTTATAATCACCGGTTCACCAAGGAATGATTTTGTAAAATGTGATGAAAACAAACTGCCTGAATTGCAAGTGAAACAACTAAATGGTTTAAAAGACAAGTTGGGTAGCAAGAAATTGGTTGTTTATGCACCTACCTATCGTGAAATAAATTTAGGAGGTAAGAGCTACAATTTTTCAGAAGATGAATTGAAGGAGTTAAAGCAACTCTTAGACAAACATAATGCTGTCTTAGGATTTCGCCTGCATTATCATAACAGAAACATTAACTATAATCAGATTATTGACAATGAATATTTCATTGACCTAGATCAAACCTTTTTTCCTGATATGTCAGTTATCATCAGAGCAGCTGAAGTTGTTATCAGTGATTATTCAGGTCTTATGATAGATACATTATATGCAAATAAAACAATAATCAACTTTACATACGATTATGCACATTACGGATTAAAAGAAAGAGGTTTTTCATACCCTCTTGATCTCATTGCTCCATTACCACTTTGTTATAACTTTCAACAATTAACACATTATTTAGACAAAGCCCTTTCGAACGATTTATTAGAATATCAAGAAAAATACAAGACCTCACAAAAACTTTTTTTTGAAAACCATGATGCTTCTAACAGTAAACGTTTGGTAGATTTTCTAAAAAAATCTCTTTGCCTTTAATCCGCCAAAAGCAGGAAATCAATAGTACTTTCTTTTCATCATTTTCAATACCAAAGCAACATTTTTCAAGAGGCTTTTTACTATCTTTGGCCAATAAAATATAAATACTCTTTATTCTCAATGAACATTACCATAGCTGGTGGAGGAGCATTTGGAACTTCTTTAGCCAATGCCTTGAAAAAGGATAATCAAATAACTATTCACACCAGAAATAAGCAGGTAATTTATGAGATAAACACTTTTCGTAAGAACAAAACTTACTTCCCTAATAAAGTTTTAAGTAAGAAAATAAAAGCTACAGATGATATTGAGGCAGTTAATGATGCGGATTTTCTTTTTCTATGCATACCCTCACATACCATTTCTGATTTTATAAACACTTTAAATCTAAACAAAAATTGCACTGTTATTAACGGAGCTAAAGGATTTGGCTCAAACAACAAGCTAATACCCGATCTTTTAAATGAAATTCTTCCAAACAAGATAGCCTCTTTAAAAGGACCTTCTTTTGCAAATGAATTGATTTTTGAAATACCCACAGCTTTTACTATTGCAACTGCTGACAAGGATAGCTATGAAAATATTAAAAGTCTTTTTAGAGATGATCTTGCAGTTTTTGATTATTCAAATAATATCAGGGGTGTAGAATTTCTAAGTATTCTTAAAAATATTTATGCCATTATTATTGGAATAGTTGATGCTTATTACAACTCACCAAATGTCCGATTCCTGGTTTTTACAAAATCGTTAAATGAAATAAAAAAAATTATTGAATCACTAGCTGTTCCTTTTGATACTCTTTTCAATTATGCAGGCATTGGCGACTTTGGATTAACTGCATTAAATGACTTGAGTCGAAACAGAACATTAGGCTTATTGATTGGTAAAGGATTCTTTGGCAAAAATCCCGGAAATCCTGTTGTTTTAGAAGGCGTAAAAGCGATTGATCATTTTATAAAAATGTTCGATAAGCAACAACTAAGCGAATTAAAATACATTATATTGCTTCAGGATTTGTTTAACAACAAAATCAATGTGAAAGATTTTGTTAATACCGTAATTTACACCTAAATACAATGACCACAGTAATCACATACGGAACTTTCGACCTGTTTCATTTCGGTCACCTTGAACTTCTTAAACGAGCCGCTGGATATGGCGACAAGTTAATTGTTGTTTTATCTACAGACGAATTTAATTTGCAGAAGAATAAAATCAGTCGTCAATCATATAATTTACGAAAACAAAATCTCGAATGTATCAAGTTTGTTTCACTTGTAATTCCTGAAAATAATTGGGAGCAAAAAGAAAATGACATTAAAACACACCATGTAAATACACTTGTTATGGGTGACGACTGGAATGGTAAATTTGATTACTTAATGCCTTTATGTAAAGTGATTTATTTGCCAAGAACACCCGGAATATCTAGTACCATTTTGAAAGGAATTGAAACTAATAAAAGCTGACTTGTGTATGGGTAACCTTAAAGCCAGTGTTTCAATGATCACTTTCAATCATGAAAAGTTTATTGCGCAAGCAATAGAAAGTATCATGAGTCAACAAACTTCATTTGAATTTGAACTTGTAATCGGAGATGACGGAAGCACAGACAATACACGAGCCATCTGTGAGCAATATCAAAAACAATTTGGAAATAAAATCAGACTGATATTTAATGATAAAAATATTGGCAGTGTAAATAATTTTCTCCAAAATATTTATTCCTGCGATGGCGATTTTATAGCAATTTGCGATGGTGATGATTTTTGGACAGATAATTCAAAATTGCAAAAACAAGTCTCATTTCTCGACAGTCATAAAGACTATTCGTTTTGTTTTACGAACGTCAGAAGTGTAGATGCTAACGG
Organism: Bacteroidia bacterium; assembly: GCA_037045145.1. Taxonomy (NCBI): domain Bacteria; kingdom Pseudomonadati; phylum Bacteroidota; class Bacteroidia; species Bacteroidia bacterium. The sequence goes on along the minus strand of JBAOIA010000011.1, from coordinate 1,939,527 downwards.
AAAGCAAATTAAACCATTTACACAAATTTACTATAATGATACATTTACTCATGAATCATATGTTGCCAAAATTACACCTCCAACGGTAACAACGCTATTCCGAAAAAACATGCTGCCTAATGTTTTTCCGGACGAGTTTAAAGTACTTCCAAATACAGATATGTTTTTAAAAGCCCTATTAAGCGAAAAAGGTAAAGTGCATTTTGAAAATAGTGTAACAGCAAGCTACAGAATTAACAATGCTGGTGTTTACAGTGGGTTAAATAGTTTTAAAAAATTAGAAGACAAAATTAAAGCTTACAACTTAATGTTTTCCTATTTTAAGAATAATACTGTAAGAAAAAATTTACTAGATGCGATAGCAAGTACAAATATTAAACTCTTGCTTATTGCAGCCAAGAAGCTTGAACCTATAAAATTCCTTAAATATTCCTCGCATATAATAAAAGACAGTTTTTCTACCGGTCGTTTACCTTTTTCAACAATCAAACAAACTATTAAAGAAAAACAACAAAAAAGAGAAATTATTAATAACACTTCAAAAAACAATTAAGTAATAAAGTTCTGAAATGCATACTAGGATACTCGATAAATTAATTTGTCCAAACACTCACTTGCAACCACTGCTGTTATTTGCTCTTGAAATAAATCGTAATCAACAGATTTTATCAAACCCTGATAACACATCACTTCAACCTCTTGACGATGTTAAAACAGGATTACTATACACAGCAGATAAAAAAAATATTTACTTCATTCATGAATTTATTCCAATCCTGCTAAATGACACAGATCAGGACTTGAATCATATAAAATCAATTTACCAGGAAGTTGGAAATCGTTTGCCAGATGAGTTCAAACAAGCAATTGAACAAACTTTTTCAAAAATTGAAAGTAAAAACCTTTCAGCGGATGGAAACTGGAATCGTGAGGAAATGAAATATTATGATGCTGCTGTTGACACTCCTGAACTAAGAGCTAAAATGTTAAACTCTATCCAACGTGAAAACTTGTGGCGGATATTTATTCCCAGAAAGGAAGAAATGATAAATCACTTTGAGACAAACTGTAAAGGGCAATGGATATTTGAAATTGGATGTGGAAATGCCAGAACAGTTGCAAGAATGTTTAATCCCGTAAAATTTAACTACAATTACATTGGTACAGATATTTCTTTTAAAAGATTAATGGTTGCTAAAATGGCAATCCCTGAGTCTGATTTCATACAGGCAAGTGCATTAAATATTCCGATAAAGAATAATTCATTTAATGGGGCAATTAGTTTTGGCATGTTACATCATTTGCCACGTCCGGCAGAGGCAGTTACGGAGGTTAATAAAAAATTATTGCAAGGTGCCATTTTTTCCTATCATGAACCGGTTTATACTTCAAGGCAATTTTCAGAGAAACAAAGTGCAATCGTTCGAAAAGTTTTTAGAACCTATGACCATAGCGATCATGATAACAAAATTAATCTGAAGGAATCACTTGCAGCATTAAAGGAGGCAAATCATCAAATTATTTCAATTGTACCTTATAATTCCGTTTTCAGAGTTGTTTTTGAAGCAATAATAAATCGTTTCTATAAGTCATGGCAAAAAAGTAAGCTTGTGATGAAATCGGTTTTAATTATTGATAATATTTTACTTAAAACAATTGTTCGACTGTCAAACAAACTTGGGCCGCAAGCTATTATTGTTGTATCCAAAAAACTCTAGTTAATAGAATGACCAACGGTAATAGTAAAAATTTTGAGGTGATCAGAAAATACTTTAAAAATGGTTGTCTCAACCAATATGATACCTTGTTGAGTTTGCTTCACCACCGATTACCTTATTTAAAAAATGCCGGTATAATATTAAAATTGTACCAGTCAAGTGCCATTGCTGTGACAACCAATTCTAAAAATATTCAAATTAACAGTTATCAAGCAAATTACAATCATGCTATTGCAATGAAGAATTATCTTGATAAAAAAATTAGCAAATATGTTACAGGCGTATTTTTACATGGTAGTTTAGGCACAAATGAGTTGGTTCAATATAGTGACTTTGATGCATTAGTCATACTTAATCATTCTACATTTAATTCAAAGCAATCTTTAATTAATGTTGCTACAACATTAAAAAAGTCTGAAAGAATAATGCAGAAAATGGACCCCTTACAGCATCACGGATGGTTTATTCTCACTGAAAAAGAACTTGAAGATTTTCCAACCAGATATTTTCCACCTTCGTTGTTTGAGTATGCAAAATGTTTAATGGGTAATAATAGATTTCAAATTCATTTCCGGAATCAAACAAATGTTATCAAATTGCAATTATTTAAATCTTATTGCAAGCATTTGTTAAGTAATATAGATAGAATTGAGCAAAATTTAAACTATTACGAAGTTAAAAGTTTATTGAGCGGATTCATGCTTTTACCATCTGTTTACATGCAGCTAAAAAGCCCGGAAGGAGTATTCAAAAAAGATAGTTTTAATTTGCTTAAGGGTGCTTTACGTCAAGAGGAATATGAAATAATGAATCAGGTTTCAGAAATCAGAGCAAACTGGGTTTATCAGCCACCAATGTTGTATAAAATTATTCTTTCGCTGAATTCATTTGCATTAAACCATTTTTTTAAAAAGAAAGCTTCAGGTAAAATCCCGACCCCTCTCAAGAAAAAGCTACTTGATATGAGGCCGTTAATGACCACCTTTATTCAAACACTTTTAACTAAAGCAAATCATGAAGTACAAACTGATTGACAAACCACAATTTGTATCGCGTGAAATTTATAACGAAGTAACCGACAAACTCATTTCTAAACTAACTTCCAACACCAATGTGATTTCTATTTATACAATAGGGCATGTTGGAAATCCAGGAATCTCTGATATTGATATGTTAATTATTGTCAAAGATAATTGCATGTTAGCTGATAATTTCAGAGTTAATATGTCCGGACAAGAAAAATATTTATTCCTGCATCAACCCTATGCCTGCTCTGAATCAGGTTTTAAAAAAGCCGAAAAATTTTCATTCTTTCACAATTACAATCTGGTTCACGGAAAAGATATTAGAACCGCTGCGAATTTAAATACAACAGAAATTGAAATTTTAAAAAAGCAAACTGCCTTAGAGTTTCTTCTTAAAATGTATATGCAACTCTTTATTCAAAAAAAATATAAAATTTTAAGAGTACGCGATTTGCTCCTGCATGGGAAGGCATTGATTTATGATCTTGAATTTCTAAATATTTCATCGGGTAATTTATTTCTGTTAGTACAAAAAGTGATTGAATGGAGAAAAGACTGGTTCAATAAGACTCCAACGGACAATGAACTAATCGAATGGTTTGATAGTTTATTTCATGAACTACACCTTCAGTTTACTACGAATAAACTTTTTGGTGAGATTTCATTTCCGGAATCCAAAACCTATTCAATTGCAAAAAATATTAGATTAAAAGCAAGAAGCAATAATTTTAAAGTCAATCATTCTGGATTGCTTGTTCCATTTTTAAGTACTATTTCTTCTAAAAGAGGAGTTAAGATTTTAAACAAATTAAACTTATTCGAATTTGAAGTTCCTTCTTCAATAATACAAACTCCGTCAATAATAACTGAAAGGTTTGAATCGGAAGCAATGTTGCGCAGTTATGGAAGGCAATTTTTGCCCCATTTTTTACCTATGACTTCAAGTCTGCATCTAAATTAAGCTACAGAATATACAATACTTATTATCAATACATTATGTAAACAAATTGAATCTATAAAAAGCGTAAATTTGCACTCTGATTAATCGCTTTAAAATTTTCAATTTTCTTAATGTCCGCTAAAGTTGTTTGGCAAACAAAATCGCCTATTGTATTAGAATCTTTCAAACAAAAGAAGATAACTTCTATCATCAAAGGTGGTAATGTTTATAATTTTCAGGCTGCCATTGCCTTAGCAATGAAATTTGATGTTACTATTGATGAAAGTGCTATTAAACAAGACCATCATAATGTATTAAAATATTATCTACGACATCGCTTAAACACTCCACAAGCTGATGTAACTGTAAAGGAGAATTACCCTGTTGTTGTTGGTGCAATCAATAAAAACTCAAAAAATATTGCATTGATTCACCACATTGATAAAATCAACAGCGGACAATCTTATGGGCATAAGGTATTCTTTGTTGAATTATTCAGAAAACTTCGTAAAATGGATTTAGTCATAACGGTATCTGAATATTGGAAAATTTTTCTTGAAGAACACGGATGCAAGAATGTGAAGGTTATATACAATTCCTTTGTCCCTGAAGACTATAAAATAGAGCAGAATGATGTTGTAGAATTCAGAAAAAAATATTCCATACCTGATAGACCAATAGTTTATATAGGAAATGCGCATAAGCAAAAAGGAGTTTATGAAGCTTATGATGCACTGAAAGGCCTGGATGTTGAATTAATAATGACCGAGGCACAAAATATGGCTTCAGACCTCCCCGTGCGTTTTCTTTCTCTGAGCAGAAAAGAGTTTATAACCTTGTTGCATGCATCAGAGGTTGTTGTGTTAATGTCAAAGCTAATGGAAGGATGGAATAGAGTTGCCCATGAAGCACTATTATGTAATACTCCGGTTGTTGGTTCAGGCACAGGTGGCATGGGCGAACTTCTTACAAAGTCAAAACAGATAATAACAACAAATGAAGCTATAAAAGAAAATGTTGAGACAGTTTTAAAAAATAGAAATAAATATATTCATGTTGGTTACGACTATGTAAAACAGTTTGACATGAATTATTTCAATTCAACATGGCAACAAACAGTAGCAAGTTTAATAGGAAAGTAAATGTGCGGTATTAACGGAATTTTCAATTTTAATAAAGTCAATATCGGTGACGAGAACGCACTTATAAGTTTGATGAATGACACTATCAGTCATCGTGGCCCAGATGATAGCGGAATTTCTGAAATCAATCAACGATTATTTTTTGGTCACAGGCGACTTAGCATTATTGATCTTTCAAAAGCAGGTCACCAGCCAATGCGAAATGATGCCGGCTATGAAATTGTTTTCAATGGTGAAATTTATAATTATGCGGAGTTAAAAAAGTATTTACCTGATTATAAATTTAAATCGGACAGCGATACAGAAGTAATACTTGGGCTCTATGAAACTTTTGGAGAAAACTGCCTTCAATATCTGAATGGAATGTTTGCCTTTGCTATTTGGGACCCAAAGAAGGAACAACTATTTTTAGCAAGAGACCGTTCTGGAAAAAAACCATTATACTATTCTTTTCAAAATGGTGTATTTGCCTTTTCTTCAGAGGTAAAAGCATTGTTAAAACTACCCTTTATCAAAACAGAATTAGATGAAGAAGCATTCTATCACTTCTTAACATTTAATGTATTGGCTCCACCAATGACTATGTTCAGAAACATTAAAAAGTTTCATCCTGCACATAGTATGATAATTGAAAGGACAGGACATTTCAAATACCAATCATATTGGAATATTGAATATAGTGATTATAGAAACCTTTCGGAAGAAGAATTAAAAGAGCAAACTCTTGAACGTTTGCGAAAATCGGTTCAGTATAGAATGGTTGCCAATGTTCATGTTGGAGCCTTTTTAAGCGGTGGTGTTGACTCAAGTGCATTAGTAGCCATGATGTCTAAAATGACAAATCAGCCCATTAAAACCTACTCTATCGGATTTGAAGATCAGCCCGATTTTGACGAACTTGAACATGCAAGAAAAGTATCGCAGGAATTCGGAACACAACACTTTGAAAAGACTGTAAACCCTGATGAATTTAAAAATTTTCTACCAAAGATTGTAGATATATTTGATGAGCCATTAGCAGATCCGACTTGTGTTCCTATATATTTCATATCGCAAAAGGCAAGACAGGAAGGTACTATTGTTGTACTAACAGGTGATGGAAGCGATGAAATTTTTGCAGGCTATCGTAATCATTTAAAATATATTCACAACTACAAAACTTTTGACAAATTCAGTAAGCTGCCAACAGGTCTGAAAAAATTTATTTCCGGAACTTATTCGCTGATAAATTCCAACTCTCCATTAAATGAAATGTTAAGTCGCGCAGCACAGAATCAGGAATTTTACTGGAGCAGTGCAAGAAGTTTTAAAGAATCCGTTAAAAACAAATACCTACATCCTGAATTTCGTAATAGGCATCAAAATCTTAATTCCTATTCTGTGATTGATGCATTTAAGAAAGAATATAACGCTATTAAAAAACCATTTCACGATCATATTGACTGGATGTGCTTTATGGGTTTTAAGTTTACTGACCCACACTGGTATCTCTATCGTGGTGATAAGCTAGGTATGGCACATTCTATTGAACTTCGTTCACCATTTCTTGATTACGAATTTGTCAATTTCGCACTATCAATTCCCGGTAGTATGAAAGTTAAAAACAATGAGCCGAAGTACATTCTGAAAAAATCACTCGAGTCTATTTTATCAAAAGATGTACTATACAGAAAGAAAATGGGCTTCTGTTTACCACTAAAAAAATGGGGAAGTGAAATAATGACTGATTATGTAGAATCAAACTATGTGGAGTTTTGTAAAAATTTTCCGTTACTTAATCAGGAAGGTTTAAAACAAATATTAGATAACGTCAAAGGTGGCAGTGAAAAATCAGTTAATGATTTATGGACAGCATACTTTTTAATTTCATGGTTTAAAAAATGGATGCATGCGTGAAGTAAAAAAAGTTCTTATAGTTACCAATGTCCCACAGGATTATAGGATTGCAATGTTCAATGCATTGAATCTATTGTTGCAAAAAGAAAATATTCAGTTTAAAGTTGCATTTGGTGCAGATGGGTATAAACGCAGGAAATCGAAACTTGATTTCAGCAAAATGAAATTCGATTATACAATACTGAAATCAACTAAGTTTACATTTGGATCTACTGAAAACACTATGTTTACCTATCCCGGATTATTAAAGTTACATCGTGAATATAAGCCTGACATTACTTTTGTGATTGGCTATAGCCCGGCAACTATTAAACTCTGGTTCTATTCCTTCTTTCTGAATATAAATTATTTTATCTGGTCAGGTTCTGTTAACTTTAAAGGCCGGAAAGACTCAACATTAAGAAAAATATTAAGAATGATTTTAGTTCGGAGAGCTAAAGGATTTATTGCTTATGGAACAAAAGCTAAAGAATATCTTAGCTATCTTGGCGCACCTGAGAAAAAAATACATATAGCAATTAATACTGTTGACACTCATTTTTTTAATGAAATAGCTAAGAAAAGAATAAATAGAAAGACTAACCAAATCAAACAATTACTTTATCTGGGTTATTTAACTCCCGGTAAAAAAATAGATGATCTAATAAAAACCATCAATGAATTGCAGAAGCTCAGAAATGACTTTTCTCTTCGTATAATTGGTGATGGTCCTGCTGCTGACAGTTTAAAAACCTTGACTAAGGAATTGGAATTAGAGAACACTATCATATTTGAAGGTTTTAAGCAAAAGTCTGACCTTCCACCCTATCTGGAACAGACAGATTGTTTTCTGTTTCAAACCGGATGCGATATTTGGGGATTGGTATTGAATGAGGCAATGGCTTCGGGGCTTCCTTGTATTGTTTCACCTAATGCAGGTGCTGCACGCGATTTAATTTTTGATACTAAGAATGGTGTAATTTTGGATTTTGGATTTCATCATGATGCTGCCATTCGAATTAACGAACTATTAAACGATGAAGCTTTACTTCAAAAAATGGGAGTTGAAGCCAATGAGTTTATTGAAGCCAATGTAACTGCAGAAAGAAGTGCCAAAGGATTTATGTCCGCAATAAAACAATACTGTCAAAATGCTTGATTTTTATTTGACGCTTGCATCGTATTTCGGATTAGCCACACTTGTAATAGTTGGGCTTTTCTTCAATCGTCATTTCTTTTTAACACTCTTTTTAGTAAAACCATTTATTGACATGACTGTAAATGTCAATATTATCGGGGAATTTAATGCGCTTGAAATTTCAGGAGTCTTCTCTGCGCTTATACTATTAATCAAATATCTAAACAAGCCAATTTCCTATCCTACCTATAATGAGATTTGGATTTGGATATTTATCGGATTACAGATATTCGCTTTTTTTATTAATGTATCTGTTGATACCAGATCTATTTTTATAAGCACAAAAGTTTATCTGAAAATGCTGAACTCTTATTTGATTTACTTTATGGCAGCAATAGAGATATTTGAGAATTTTAAGAAAAGAGTCAATTTAATAAAGATTATATGGCTAACAACTTTATTTGCAGGTGTTATAACGATACTTGTATTTGCATTAGGGTTATCAAACTTTGACACAACACGTGGTGTTGTCAGATATAATGGCTTGTATAATGACCCGGGTACACCTTCCTATCTTTCTGTAATTTGCTTGTTGTTTTGCAATTTGTATTTTTCAATTGAACAAAAAAAGCTAAATCACTTTTTCAGGTTTCTGAAAATCCTTACATTAGGAGTAACAGCAGTCATCTTGGTTATTACCATGACAAAAAGTGCGTTACTCATGTTTTTAATTTATGTTATAATGTGGTATGGAATTTATGAAAAGCATATGTTCCTTATAGTCCCGGCATTAGTCATTTCTATTTATTTTTCTTTCAACCTTTCAGATGACCTTAATACACGTTTTGAAACTGAAATTAACTATGTTGATTCAGGTGGCGATGCAGATGCTGCTAAGTCGGTAGGTACTGGTAGGGTTAACCGATGGGAGACCTTATTTGATGTTTACTTTAATGAGCTAGGTCCGATTAATCAGCTTTTTGGAACTTCAAAACATTGGATGGCCCATAATCAATACATTGCTTATTTAATGCAGGTCGGCATTGTTGGTCTGACTATATTTTTGATATTCCTTATCCGCTTTATAGTAAAACTGTTTAGTATTTATCATAAAACGCATAATCCTACTGTTTTTGCAGCATACACTCTATTAATCATGTATGTATTTTATGCATTTACAGGTCACCCGTTTGATTACACTACTTTACTTTGGTACTTAATGATTCTACTTTCAATGATTAATGTTTATGACGTACATCAACTTAGATTGAAGCATCAAAAGATTAAGGAGCTAAATGAACGAAATCTCATATTAAACAAAACAACATATTTAAAAAGAAATAGATGAAAAATGTACTTATTACCGGAGCAGCTGGATTTATTGGTTCACATCTTACCGAACAATGTGTAGAAGCCGGCTATAATGTCAAGGCATTTGTCAGATATAATTCAAAATCAAATTATGGCTGGCTTGAAGGCTCTAAATACAGCAATCAAATAGAATTTATAACTGGTGATATCAGAGATTATGATAGTGTACATCATGCCGTTAAAGGTTGCGATACGGTCTTTCATTTAGCAGCATTAATTGGTATTCCATATAGCTATGTTTCTCCTATGGCTTATATTAAAACGAATGTTGAAGGAACCTATAATATTGTTCAATCATGTCGTGAACATGCAACAGAAAATGTTCTGGTAACATCAACAAGTGAAACGTATGGCACTGCTCAATATATTCCTATTGATGAAAAGCATCCTTTGGTTGGCCAGTCACCATATTCTGCATCAAAAATTGGGGCTGACCAAATTGCCTTAAGCTATTTCCTTTCTTTTAACACTCCTGTAAAAATTGTAAGGCCATTCAATACTTATGGCCCACGTCAAAGTGCACGTGCTGTTATTCCAACCATCATCACTCAATTACTCAGTGGCAAAAGTGATATTAAGTTAGGGCATATCACTCCGACCAGAGATCTTACTTTTGTAAAAGACACTGCAAATGGATTTATCACAATAGCACAATCATCAAAATTTACAGGATCTGTTACAAACATTGGCATGAACAATGAAATCAGTGTTGGAGATCTGGCAAAACTAATTGCAGACATGATGGGAAAAAAAATAAATATTATTACAGATGCACAACGTGTTCGTCCTGATAACAGTGAAGTTGAGCGTCTTTACTGCGACAACACCAAGCTTGTTACCAACAGTAACTGGAAACCAGCATACAATATTCAATCAGGATTAAAAGAAACTATTGACTTTCTCGAAAAGCATTTGCATCTTTACAAACCTGATATTTACAATGTTTAATTTTAAGATATGATAGCAGTATTATTAGCAGGAGGAAAAGGTACACGGTTGGCACCTTTTACAATTAGTTTACCCAAACCTTTAATGCCTGTTGGCAACAGACCAATTTTAGAAATATTAATCAAACAACTAAAAGACGCTGGTGTAACCAAGGTTGTTATTTGCGTTGGTTATCTTGAATCTTTAATCCGTTCCTATTTTGGTGACGGATCAAAGTTTGGTGTAGAAATAATTTATTCTAGTGAAACAGAACCTTTAGGAACTGCCGGCCCGATGAAACTTATTGAATCTTATTTAACAGATTCTTTCTTCTTTATGAATGGCGATTTGTTTACAGATATTGATCTTGAAGAAATGTTTAAATTTCATAAAGACAATAAAGCGGTTGCTACAATTGGTTTGACTCGCAGAACTGTTGATATTGATTTTGGTGTAATAAAAATTGATCAAACCAATGAATTTACTGAATGGAAAGAAAAACCCACTTTGGAATATTTAGTAAGTATGGGGATTTATGTTTTTGAACCTGCCGTTTTAAAATATTTACCTGACGGCTTCTTTAACGTTCCTGATTTAATTGTAAAACTCCATGAGGCAAAGGAAAGTGTAAAAGGATATCATTACAAAGGAAATTGGTTGGATATTGGCCGTCTGGAAGATTATCAGCGTGCCTGCCAGCAGATGGAAGCAATTGAGAAAAAATTAAATGGCTAATAATACAATTGCAATAACCGGTGCCGGTGGCTTTCTGGGTAAAGCATTAACAGCTTTATTAAAAAAAAATAATTTTGAAGTAATTTGTATTTCAAGATCCACCGGTGTTGATATTACAAAAGCCGAAACATTAAATGCAATTCCGGATTTTAATTGCCTGATACATCTTGCAGCTCATACTTTTGTTCCTGACTCCTATAATAATACAGCTGCATTTTTCTCTATTAATATAAACGGAACTCTCAATGCACTTGAGTTATGTAAGCAACGTAATGCAAGGTTTATTTTTTCAGGTTCGTATGTTTATGGTCAGCCAAACTACCTGCCTGTTGACGAGAATCATCCAATAAATATGTGGAACCCTTATGCCTCAAGTAAAATTATTTGTGAGCAGTTGTGTCATGTTTACAATAAAGAGTTTCAGGTTCCGGTTGATATTTTACGAATTTTTAATATTTATGGTCCAGGCCAGAATGCTTCTTTTTTAATTCCAAAAATCATTGAAGGTGTTTTTAAAGGTCAGTTAAATCTTGAAACACTTACACCTAAACGTGATTTTGTTTACGTACATGATGTCTGCAATGCTTTTCTGCAATGTTTGTTAATTCATTCAGAAGACCACACATTTAATATTTATAATATTGGCAGCGGTAGCAGTTACAGTGTGCAACAAATAATTGATAAAGTAATTTCATTTGCTGCATTAAATCCAACCATAACATGTAATGAGAAAAAGCGTGCTGTAGAAGTTGAAGACGTGAAAGCTGATTTCTCTAAAATTAAGCGTGAAAAAAAATGGCATCCTTCTGTTTCATTTGATCAGGGACTAAAAGATATGATTGAAATTTACAGGAAAGAGAATGGATTATAACATACCATTCTTAAACTGTTATTCTTTCAGCAACAATAAAAGTGCAAGCATAGCTGTTGTTTTCATCAGTGGCAACTTCTTTTCTTGATTTAATTTCCCATTGCTTCCAATTAATTTCAGGAAAAAAAACATTCCCATTAAATTGATGATGTATTAGTGTGATATAAAGTTTATTCGCATGATGCATTGATTGCTTAAACACTTGACCACCACCAATTATAAAAAGTTCTTTCTCTCCCGCTTTTCTTGCTATCTCTATAGCTTCTTCAATACTGGAAATCACACTAGCACCGGGAAATTGTACTTTTGAATTTGAAACAATTAAGTTTGTTCTGCCTTTCAGTGGCCTGAATTTTTCCGGAATACTCTCATAATTTTTTCTACCCGTTAGAATATAATGCCCCATTGTTGTATCTTTAAAATACTTCATGTCCACAGGTAAATGCCATGGCAAATCATTGTTCTCAGATCCTATTAAGCGGTTCTGATCCATTGCGGCAATTATTGAAATAATCATATTCTTAAATTGCCACCTGTGCCTTTATTGCAGGATATGGCTGATAATCCGAAAAGTAAAAATCTTCAAACTTAAACTTAAAAATATCCTTCACCAACGGATTCATTTGTAGTGTAGGCAAAGCATTCGGTGTGCGCGAAAGTTGAAGTTCCACCTGTTCAAAATGATTGGAATAAATGTGCGCATCACCAAGTGTGTGAATAAACTCACCTACCTCCAATTGACAAACTTGCGCAATCATGTGCACTAATAAAGCATAAGAAGCAATGTTGAAAGGTACACCCAGAAAAATATCAGCACTACGTTGATAAAGCTGGCATGACAATTTTTTATTGGCTACATAAAACTGAAAAAGTATGTGGCAAGGTGGTAATGCCATTTTTGAAATATCTGCAACATTCCATGCACTCACAAGCATCCTGCGTGAATCGGGATTGTTTTTAATCGTGTCAATTAATGTACTTATCTGATCTATTTCTTTACCATCAGGAGTTGACCATGAACGCCATTGATGGCCATAGACAGGACCTAAATTTCCTTTGGCATCTGCCCACTCATCCCATATTGAAACACCATGCTGTTTTAGATATTCAATATTTGTTTCACCCTGCAAAAACCATAACAACTCATGTATGATTGACTTGGTGTGTAGCTTTTTAGTTGTTATTAGTGGAAAACCTTTCTTCAAATCGAATCGCATCTGATAACCAAAAACACTTTTAGTTCCTGTACCGGTACGGTCAGATTTTTCAACACCATTGGTCATTACATGCCTGAGTAATTCGTGATATTGATTCATTTTAAAATAAACAATTTATAGGCTTCAAAATTAAAATAAACAAATTGATATCATGCCTGAACAAATACCCTATGAGGTTGTTTTTATTCACAATGTCACAAAGGATATTTGATATGTTTTTCGCCAGTATCAGTTAATATTTGTAAAGCAAAACAGCCGTTAAAGTCACCAACTGACTTTAACGGCTGTTTTGTTACTATACGTTATATTTTTACATAAACCTATCTTAACAAAGTAACTGTTCCATTAAAATCATGTCGCTTACCTCCTTTATTGGTTACGCTAAGTGTATAAACATAAGTTCCTTGTGGTGCTATGTCCCCTTTGCCATTAGAGCCATCCCATGGTTTAGATGGAGAATCTGACTGGAACAGCATTTGACCCCATCGGTTAAAAATACGCAGGTTAAATCCTGTATATTCCATTGAAAAGCCAGGGTCAAAGAACACTTCATTGCGTCCATCACCATTAGGTGTAAATGCATTTGGCAACCAGAATGGATTAATTATGATGATTTCCTGAGTTTCATCTTTACAACCTGAAATATTTTCAACCATCAACTTAACAGGAAATTCTCCAATCTCCGGAAAATAGTGTGTAACGTTCTGGTCGTACAAGGTATCTCCTTCACCAAAAACCCATTTCCAGCTTACTGCATAAGCAGACTGGTCAGTGAAACTTATTGGTCCGTTAAAAATATTTGTTACCATTGGGTTTGCTGTAAACTGTGCAACAGGTAATGGATAGAAAATTACTTCTACTTGTTTCTCCACAGAATCTTTACAACCAAATGGATTGGTAACAATCAACTGTACATTATAAGTACCCGGTTGACTATAAATATGAGAAGGATTAACTTCATTAGAAACTGCATTTTCACCAAGGCTCCATTGGAATGTAGCGCCCGGCTGATACAACGACTGATTGAAATAGTTAACTCTTGGCACCTGACAAGTTTTACTTGTATCATTTGTAAAGTTAACAACAGGAATTGGATGGGCTATAAAGGTAAAAGGTGGTGATGTTTTTTTACAGCCGTTGTTATCCGTCACAGCAACAGTATAAGTACCTGTAGTTGTTACAGTGGTTGTACTTGCAGTAGTTGTATTTGACCATTGATAAGCCTGATAAGGTAATGTTGTTGAAAGAACAGAAGGTGTACCTTCACAAACCTGATTCACGCCTGTAATCACAGGCTGAGGTAACGGATTAACAGTAATATTTGCCAAACCACTAATTTGTGTACCTGGGCAATTATTATCACTTATTGCAGTCAGATTATAAGATGTTGTTGTTGTTGGGCTAAGATTCAAAGTTAATGGATTTTGTGATGTTGTTCCATTGTTAATCTGTCCTGTAACATTATTCTGATAACTGTAATTAAATGGAGCGGTTCCAATAAATTGAATCTGTATTGGAGCTATTTCATTTATACATATTACCGGATTGCCTGAAATAACTGCTTGTGGCAATTCATGAACAGTAACCGTTGTTGATCCTGTTGCTGAAGTTTTACAACCTAACAATCCTGTTACCACTCCAGACAATGTATAAGTTGTTGTTGTTGTTGGTGAAACGGGAATTGTCAAAGTATTTCCTGTGGATGTTACAGGGAAGTTTGATGTTCCATCATTGTAAGTTACATTATAAGGCCCATTTGCAGTAAAGTTTAGGGTAATGCTTCCTGTATTTCCATTACACAATGAAGGTGTTGCTGTTGTGATGGTAGCTGTTGGATTATCCAACACTTTAACTCCTATACTTTGATTAATTACTGCAGGGCAGTTATTATCCGAAATGTTTGTCAGCACATATGATGTATTGCTTTGAGGCGCTACATAGAATGTATGTGGATTTGAAGTTGCATTAGAAACTCCTTGACCCTGTAACTGATAAGTAAATGGTGCTGTCCCTGTAAATTGAATTGACAATTGAGTACTATCGCCTTTACAGATTGAATCTTTTGCTGTTGTAATTACTGCCTGCGGAATAGCATTAACTGTAATTAACGCATTACCTGAAGCCGGTCCATTACATCCATTTCCAGTAACTGTTGCAGGCAAAGTATAATTTGTATTGGCTGTTGGGCTCACAGGAATTGTCACAGAATTGCTATTGGTTGTAAATGGACCCATGGTAGTTCCACCTGCTAAATAAGAATAGTTATAAGGTGCTTCTCCCGTAAAATTAATAGTGAGGTTTGTAGAGCCACCACTGCATATTGCATTGGTTCCACTAATAGCTGCTGTAGGCAGCGGTGTAACCTTCATATAAACTGATTGATTGATATTGCTGTTTGAACAGTTTGCATCAGAAATACTTGTTGACAGAATATAGGTAGTATTAACAGTGGGTGCAACAGGAATAGATACAGAGTCAACCGGAGAGGATAGGCTTCCTGATGAAGTTCCATTAGTTGTATAGCTGTAATCGAACGGTGGTGTTCCCCCAAACTTTACTGCAATGAATGATGCTGTGCCTAAACAAATAGTATCATTACCAAACAATGTGGCAGTAGGTTTAGGATTAACTTTTACAACTGAAGATCCATTTAAAGATGTTCCTGCGCAAAATTGGTCGTTAATACTAACAGGTGTATAAGTTGTTGTACCTACTGGAGGACTCACCGATACAGTTAATGGATTTGTACTTGTTGTTCCATTCACATTAGATGTTCCATTAAAATAGCTGTAGTTAAAAGGTGCTGTACCTGTAAATGCAATGTTGAAGGTTGCAGATGTACTTTCACATATAATTGGATTGCCGCTAATGGTCATTGTTGGCAACGGGTTTACAGTAATTGTTGTAGTTGCCGGATTGACAGGTGCATTACAACCATACATGCTATTGACGTTTCCAACTAATGAATATGTTGTGTTAACTGTTGGTGAAACCGGAATTACAATAGAATTTGTATTGCTTACTACAGGTGTGTTCACAGTTCCGTTTGAGTAGGCTGTAGTGAAAGGTCCGTTACCTGTAAAGCTTATGGTAATGCTTCCGCTGGAACCTACACATAAATTTGGAGTAGTTGTTGAAAGTGTTGCTGTCGGTAAATTCAGCACAGTAACTTTTATTTGCTGGCTTGTTGTATTTGAACAAAGCTGATCATTTACCTTAACCAATGTGTAATTTGTAGTAGTTGTTGGATTAACATTAATTGTAACAGGATTGGTGGCCGCATTCTGAACTGCTTGTCCTTGCAACTGATAACTGAATGGGGCTGTACCTGTGAACTGAATTGTTAAGTTAGTGGCATTGCCATTACAAATGGTATCGTTATTCGTTGTAAATGTTGCTGTTGGCAATGGTCTTACAGTGACACTACCAATGCCATTGACACTTCCTTTACAAACTCCGCTAAACACAGAATCAAGTTGAAATGTTGTTGTAGCTGTTGGACTAACTACAACTTTATATGGATTATTGCTGGTCGTAATTGGACCAAAAGTGTTGCCTAATCCATCTTTATAATAGAATGTCCAAGGTGCATTGCCTGTAGTGAAGTTTACCAGCAAGGTATCATTTTCTCCAGTACAGATTGTTTTATTCCCGCTAATTGATGCCTGAGGTAATGCATTAACCGTCACTATGGCTGTTGCCGGATTAGTATTATTAGAACACTTTGCATCATTTATTGTAGCACTTAGTGAATAGGTAGTCGTTGCACCCGGTGTAACATTAAATGTATATGGATTTGTTGAGGTATTAAAATTAATTGTTCCGCCCGTACTTGCAACACAGCTTCCTGTAAATGGACCTGTTCCGGTAAAATTGATTGTTAATGTAGCTTGTTGTCCCGCACATACTGTTGTTGTTCCGGAAAGAACTGCAGTAGGCAATTGATTTACTGTTACAGAAACAGTATCATTAATATTTGTCTTACTGCAAAATGCGTCTGTTACTGTTGTTACTATATAATTTGTGTTACTGATTGGATGTACATAAAAATAATATGGATTGGCAGTGGCATTTATATTTGCCGGTGCACCAGCATTGGTTACCAAACCAAATGTGTATGGGGCACCATTACCTGTAAAACTAACCTGCATCCGCACACTGTCATTCTTACAAATTGTTGCATTGGTAACACTTGAAATGTTAGCAGACGGAATTGCTTTTACAGCAACAACAACGCTATTTGCAATAGTACCTGGACAAAACTTGCCTGAACTGGTAAAATTTTGGAACGAATAAGTAGTGGTTGAACTTGGTGATACACTTAGTGTAATAAATGATGCAGCAGTATTTACTGGTGTTAAAACTCCTGTTGAGTTGTCTTTAATATTGCCAACGAAAGGACCTGTTCCGGTAAAATCAACACGAATAACTGTTGAACTGCCGCTACAGATAGTATCATTTCCTGTAATGGACATGGTAGCATTTGGCACAGGAAGAACAACAATTTTTCTAGTTCCTGTAACTGTTCCCGGACATGCATCCTTAACACTAAATAATGTGTATGTTGTTGTGGCAGCTGGCGAAACATTTATTGAAACAGGGTTTGAAGCTGTAGTTGCTGTAATATCAGGACCTGTGCTGCTTTTAACAACATATTGCCAAGGCCCTGTACCTGTAAATGAAAGTGATATGGTTGAACCTCCTCCATTACAGATGGTATCATTTGCAGTATTTACAACACTTGCAGTTGGCAATGCTTTAATTGTTGCATTTGCACTACCACTCACAGTGCCTGCGCATGCACCCATTACAGAATTGAGAGTATAGTTAAAATTACAATTAACAGGCACTCGTATTATTACCGGTGATGAATTGGCTACAGCATTTACAACTGTTGTTCCAACACAGCCCGGACCGGGAACATTATAGCTATAAGTATAAGGCGCACCTCCTGCAAAATTAAATTGAAGATTGACGCTATCACCGGGGCAAACACTACTTGTACCCGAAATTGCAATATTTGCAGTAGGACCCGGTGTTAAAGTTACAACGTGTGATGGGGTCGTACTCGTACACCCACTGGGACTTTGTGTGATGACGGCAGAATAACTTCCGGCAGCACATGCAGTAATACTTGATGTTGTTGCACCATTACTCCATAAATAAGAAGTTGTAAAACATGCAGGACTTGGATTTGCAGATGCCGTTATATTGACACAATTGGGTGGACAAAGATTTGTTGGTCCTGCCGGTGAAATATTTGCTACGAATCTATTATCTATTACTCTCTTTATGACATTTGATTTTGAGACACATCTGGTAATTGTAGGTGTTGGAATAATGATAAGTGTATCATCAATGGATACATAATATTTCACACTATCACGACATACTGTTTTAGAAAAAGGATCGGTATAACTAGCAGTAGGCCAAAGATTAGGTACTGTTGCAATTTGAACAGGAGATGAGCCAATGGGATGTTCCCGATAAATTTTATAGACTAATCCTGCTGACCCGGGATATGCATGCTTAAATAAAGAATTCCAATTTAATTGTGTTTCACAGTTGACAATAGTGCTGCTGACAAACATGGTACTGATAGTGTCAGAAGCGACAGAAATGCTATCACCATTACACAAAGACTTTGTTTTGACATAAAAATAAACAGGAGCATTATTTGCATTTGCACCAATTAATGTATTCAGCTGTGTTGCCGTAATTGTATCACCTTTTTGTTTGTAAAAATCTTTGTTTCCTGCAACTGAATCAACCAATGTGTAGGGACCAGCATAATTATTTGATGCATAAATCTGATAAGAATTGAATACATGATGTGTATCAAGCTGATTTACCACACCGGGTGTTTCCCAATAAAGACCCACATCACCAGCAGTATTTAAAACGGAAGCCCCTCGAACATGTGGTGGTTCTAATGGTTTGGATTGAATTACTGTAACACTTATTGTAATCGTACTTATGGCAGGTGCAGGGCAATAGTTATCTTGTGCTTTTATGATAAAATAATAGGTGTTTCTTTCGCGCAAACACCCCGAGGGTTTAATAATATGATCGCACGTAGTGACCCATTCAAAATTGATAAAAGCTGCTAAAGGTGAAATTACGGGTGTAAGCTTATCTAATTTGGCACATGGTGGATATTGACACCCGCTATTGGTATTTATAGGGGTTCCAAACTGATCTCCATAGGCATCAATTCTAATGGTTTGAAATGCAGCTCCGGAACCAATGTTCTTTTGAAAATCCGTAGCATCTATCCTGAACCTGACAGTATCACCAACATGAACCGTTGTATCTTTCAAAGTTCCACCTGCAAACGGTAAATTAATGGCAGGCGGAAGATTAATTGTTGGTGGATTTTGTACAAAACAATTAGTCGTTAGCACAACCCCATAATCCCTGAAGATTTCTGCAACTTTTTGATTACATTTATAAGCCGTAACTTTTAAACAAGTAGCAAAATTTCCGGTTACTCCAGAAGCTGTAGTCACAAAAAAAGTAATCTCGCCCGACTGATGATTCATGGTAACATTACCGGGCAACTGACTATTAACCGTATAAGGGGGTGTAAAATTTATTATTGGTGCATTGAAGGCTGCAGGTGGTGCTGAAGATGGTTGTTCTAATGGATAAGTCCAATCGCTATAAAGTGAATCCAATTCAGGATCTACTGCTGTTGGGTTATAGGTATATGGATAACCAATACAGATATAGGTATTGGGTCTTTCTTTGAAAAATGGTGATGAGTCATAGCATGGATTCATATTCTGACCATTATATGGATACATCACCGCTCTGATGGTGAAGCCTCCAGCACCAACAATATTTGCTAACGGATTTCTACAACAATCATCAATAGCAAAAACCCATCCTGTTGCAGGAGGTGTTCCATTTAAAAATACAGGGTTGGTTTTCATAATAAATTCCTGAGTAGCTCCGGCAGCAGGATTTGCACATGTGAAACCACAGCCTGTGGGACTTAAATCAGTTACTACCATTAACGCAGGATTAATTGGAATTGACGTTACTAATGGATTTCCATAAACCTGAATTGCTGAAGGTGGAGTAAATGGAATCCCATTACAATCTCTGTAAACCTTTAAAGTAAATTGAAATTTTCCTATATCTGGTCCAGACTTAATGCAGGTCCAAGTGATTTCACCACCAAAAAGGTGACTTGCTTTGACATTCAATGTAGATAGCGTACAGAATATCAAAAGTGTTAAAATGTGTTTTCGTATCATAGCTTCAATAAATTTGTTTGTACAAATATAAAAATAAACTAATAACACATAGCATTTTTATTGAACTTTTACGAAAATTTATTAACAGGGTTGCTGTCTGTTTTTACGACACTTCTATCCTACCGTAATCCAGGTCATTTTAGAATTAAAATATTTTAAAGCCAGACTTTGTAATTCGCATGAATTTGTATTCTTTACTTTTTGAAGATAGTCTTTATAAAAATCCATTGTTTGTCCGTAAACAACTACAGACTTTAACCTGTCGGAAACAGCCATGGTGCCATCTAAACTTCGTAAAAACACACCCGACAAATAATTTTTAACTAATGACAATTCTTCATCCTTGACCAATTGATCTTTTAGGTTGTTGATTTCCAAATTTATCTGAGCTAGTGAATCTGCCAAATATGGCTTCCCTACCTGGGTTGAAATGACCAGATATCCGCCTCTTATATGCGATACTAAAGAACAACCCACACCATACGTATAACCCTTTTCTTCCCGCAAATTGCGCATTAACCTTGAGCCAAAATAACCACCCAATATGGTTGTCAGCACCATTAAAGGAACATAATCTTCATCAAGTTTGTTTGGTGCCCGACACCCTATTCGAATGGCGGTCTGAACGGCATCTTGCTTTTCGACATGTTTCTCAACAGCCTGATAGGCCTCATCTAAACTGGCTGTATCTTTTCTTTGAACTTCTTTTCCTACCGTCCACCTGCCAAAAACATTGTTTAAAACCTCAACTTCTTTTTGAGTAAAAAGTCCACTTAATACCAAAAAACAATTGTCAGGCGTATAATAGCAATTGTGCCAATCAGTAATTAGGCTTGGATTCAGACATAAATAATCAGACTCTTCAATGATACGTCCATAGTGATGGTTGCCCGGAAAAAGTGCCTTGCTAAACAGACCTCTTGCCGTGTACTCTACTCTTTGATTATTAATTCTTAATTGTTGTATTCCCTGCTCCTGAAATAAATCTATTTCATTTTTCGGAAAAACAGATTCCTGAATGATTTCAAGCAAAAGAGGAAAAGTTTCAGGAACAAATTTTGTTAAAGTAAATAACCGCACCACTGCAATATCTAAAGAGACTTCTGTCTGCAAATACGCTCCATACTGATCAAATGCCTGTGATAATTCAAATGCTGTCTTGGATTTTGTTCCTGCTTGCAACAAGGAGTTTACTGCTGAAGCTACTAAGGCATAATCACCATACCAGACTCCTGCATTGAAAACAACTTCAAGTTTTACCACTTCTTGTTCACCTGCACAAATCAAATAGGCTGGAATGCCATTAGCCAATTGTATTTTTTCAGGTTGCAAAAAAGTAATATTGTCCGGAAGACTTACTTCCGGTTCTAACGCTCTGTTCATGCTGCACCTCCCTTTTTACAATAATACATGACCGATTCGTTTTGTTCTCTCATCACTTCGGCTACAATGCGTTGAATGTCGTCAACAGTAACGCGATTATAGTTCTCCATCTGATGATTGATCGTTTCGACATTTCCAATCATTTCAAAATAGGCAAGATTAAGTGCTCTGTTTCCAATATTCATTTCAGAAAATTGAAGTGCCGATTCAGTTTTTTGTTTCACAATATTTAATTCCATTTCTGAAACACCTTGATTAATTACTTTATTCAATAATTCATTAATTGCATTATCAGCAGTTTGAATATCTACCGATTCATTCACTTTACCTTCTATTACAATTAATCCGTTATCAATATCGCCTGTAAAATAAACATTGATGGTATTAAACAACTTCTGCTCCTTTACAAGAGAATGGTAAAGTATGGATGAGTTACTTCCGCAAAGTATATCAACCATCAACTCAGTGGCATAAAAATCATTATCAAATCTATTGCAGGCATGGAAAGTTTTATAAATAGCATTGGCAGGAATGTTTCTCTCTAATTGCAAGAATCTTTTTTCGTGTTGTGCAGGTTCTGCATTGATAATTTTTTCAGAAAGATGTTGTTTAGGAATTTCACCAAACCACCGGTTCGCAAGCTCAACTGCTTTCTTCACAGTAATATTTCCGGAAAGTGTAAGTATGGCATTGTTGGGACAATACCACTGACGAAAAAATGCTTTTACATCCGCCATGGTTGCTTGTTCAATATGAGAAAGATCTTTTCCAATAGTAGCCCATTTATATGGATGTACTTTGTAGGCCAATGGTCTAAGGTTTAACCACACATCACCATAAGGTTGATTTAAATAACGCTGCTTAAATTCTTCCATCACTACATTTCGCTGCACTTCAAGACTATTTTCAGAAAATGCAAGGCTGAGCATTCTATCACTCTCCAACCAAAATGCTGTTTCAATATTTTGGGCAGGAATAGTGAGGTAATAGTTTGTAAAGTCGCTATTGGTAAAGGCATTATTCTCGCCTCCTGCACGTTGCAAAGGTTCATCATACGATGGAATATTGACAGAACCTCCGAACATTAAATGTTCAAACAGATGTGCAAAACCAGTTTTATTTTCGTCTTCATTTCTTGCGCCTACTTTATATAAAATATTCATTGCGACCAGTGGTGTTGACTGGTCGTAATTAACTATAACCGGAAGCCCATTGGGTAATACGGTCTTTTCAAACTTCACCATAGATTAGAACAATTTAGTAATACGATTTTTTTCTTCTGTAAACTCCTGCCAGATGGATTTAACTATCTCCCCCGCAGGTAAAATCTCTTTTATTGTTGCTGCAACCTGCCCTATTTCCAATTCGCCTTCATCTAAATCACCTTCAAACATTCCTTTTTTGGCACGTGCCCGTCCCAGCAACTGCGTCAATTCCTCGCGCGTTGCGCAGCGTTGCTGAGCCTGTTCAACATCCTGTGCAAATTTGTTTTTTATTAGTCTTACTGGCGTCAGTTGTTTTAATGTTAAAACTGTTTGTCCCTCTGCTGTATTAATTACTTTTTCTTTAAAGTTAGTATGTGCCGAGGATTCCATACTCGCCACAAAACGCGACCCAACCTGCACACCTTCTGCACCTAATGCAAATGCTGCCATCATAGCACGACCACTTCCAATGCCACCTGCTGCTATTACCGGTATTTGCAAAGCATCTCTTACCTCCGGAATAAGACACAGTGTAGTTGTCTCTTCACGACCATTATGCCCACCGGCTTCAAAACCTTCCGCAACAACAGCATCAACACCTGCATCTTGCGACTTCAAGGCAAATTTTACATTACTTACAACATGTACAACTGTTATACCCGCTTGCTTTAAATGCCTGGTCCAGGTTACTGGATTACCGGCAGAAGTAAAAACAATTTTCACTCCACCTGCAATGATAATAGCCA
This sequence comes from Bacteroidia bacterium, assembly GCA_037045145.1. Classification (NCBI taxonomy): domain Bacteria; kingdom Pseudomonadati; phylum Bacteroidota; class Bacteroidia; species Bacteroidia bacterium. The sequence continues at coordinate 1,915,972 of JBAOIA010000011.1, read as the reverse complement.
TCAGTTTTTCTATATCAGGATATAGCAATGGAACATTTACACCAAATGGTTTACTTGTCGAAGCCTTGCACTTTTCAATATGCTCTTTTAATACATCCGGATACATACTTCCAGCACCGATTAAACCAAGCCCTCCGGCATTGCTGACTGCTGAAGCCAGTCTCCATCCACTACACCAAATCATACCTGCCTGCACTATTGGATATTCTACACCAAACAATTCTGTTACTCTGTTTTTCATTCTTTCTCTTATGATGCAACTATACAAAATATTTTAAAGATAATCCATCTGTATTTTTAAAGTTATTCATGTAGAAATTGAAAAACTAAAAAGCATAACCAATTCCGGTTTCAAGAAAATCGGCTTGACCAAGATTGGTCTTTATGTAAACACCTGCATAAAAATTATTCTTGTGATAGATGGTTGCATCTTTAAGATAGTATTGAAAACCGAGTCTTGCAGTAATCCAGCCCTTTAACTGTTTTTTAAAATCTTTATCGTTTTCTCTTCTTAACTTTTCATGATAAACGGGATTGTAGAAATATATACCCCCATTAATAAGCATACTAAAATGACCAAATAAAAATTCATTGCCAACTACTGCCTGCAACGATGAAGAGCGCAAATGTTCTTTATTATCATAATAACGCTGACTTGTGATAAAATCATATAAGCCGCTATTGTACCAACCTTCTATTCCTACATGAAATTTATTTACCGGAGTCAGGTAACGTGTTACATAAAATGCCCCAAGATAAATTGGATATTTTGGACCATTTACAGGAAAAGTGCTTGCCCCTTGTTCGTTATGGCCAACAGCTAACCGCACTTGAAAATGGTAGGTGGAATCCTTTTCTATACTACGGCTGCCAAATAAAAAATTAAGTGGCCGGATATGATAACGAAGTCCTGCAGATGCAAATGGCAAATTAATGCCAAGATTAGGTAATTGATAATGTGAATTGGAGCAATGGTAAACACCTGCACCAGCACTAACAGACCAAAATGGGTTGATATAATATCTAAGATTTAGTCGTGCAGCAGCACTAAATGTAAATGCCGAACCAACGAGTGTATTTTCAGGATTATTGATTGCATGATATGGCTTATTAAAATATGCGACACCAAATGCAGGTGAAATTTCAGCATAAAATTTATTATTCAACTTATAGCTGAATTCAAACCGATAAAGTAATGCGGAAAAATTTCCAAGAACTTTCTTATTACCTAAATTTCCATAGGCAAGTTCAAATGATGCATTAGGAAAATTATAATATGGATGCCATGATTTATTGCCACTCAACCTGCTGCCAATCACAAAACTGTTGATGACGGCAAGTTTTCTTGCAGGAAAAACAGGATAGTTTTTAACGATTCTCCCTGCATTGAGACTATATTCAACAAATGATGGCTGTTTTAATGATTGTGCATCAGAAAATAAACCACAACCCAAAAAAACAAAAAGTATTACCCTTTTGAATGAATATCTCATTCAGCTAAAATGATTTTATGATGGAAATAAAACTTCTGGACTTTAAAGATGCTCCTCCAATTAATCCACCATCAACATCGGGTAAGGCAAACAACTCTTTTGCATTGTTTTCATTACAACTTCCTCCATATAAAATTGAAGTTTCAGAGGCTTGTTGGCCAAATTGTTTTTTTAAAGTTTCTCTAATAAGGCCATGCATTTCCTGTGCCTGAGCTGGTGATGCTGTTAATCCTGTCCCAATTGCCCATACAGGCTCATAAGCAACAATACACTTCGCAAATTCCTCATTCGTTAGCTTTGAAAGAACATTACTAATTTGTTTTTCTACGCAATCAAAGTGTAAATTACTTTCTCTCTCTGCTTTTGTTTCGCCAATACAGAATATTATTTGAAGTCCATTCAGCAATGCCTGTTTAACTTTCAATAACAGTACCTCATCAGTATCATTAAAATACATTCTTCTTTCACTATGTCCGAGAATGACGTAGCCGGCACCACAAGAAGCAATCATAGAAGCAGAAACCTCTCCCGTAAAAGCTCCTGATGCCTGTGCTGCACAATTTTGAGCAGCAATTTTTATAGCAGTGCTTTCTGTGAGTTTATTAACACTGTTCAGAAATGGAAATGGCGGTGATAATACCACATGAACATCAGAATGAATTTCATCTTTATACATTGCTACAATTTCAGAAGTCAGTTTGATGGCATCATCCAATGTGCAATTCATTTTCCAGTTTCCTGCTACAATTTTCTTACGCATATTTTTTTCTGCTAAAATAAAGCTCTTTTTTAATTACCAATATCCTGTAATGAATCTGACTCCAAAGAGTCATTTTCAAGAATTATCATTTCTGTATTTTTCAATGAATCATTTAATAAAGAATCTGCGGATTCAAGTTCAATATCATCGTTATCACAATAAATACTTTTGGTAATTTTCTTTGGCTTTTTGAATTTTCCCGGAGCAACACCCGACTTTGGATCGAGATATGCCTTCTCTAACATTTTTCCGAAAATTGGAAGTGCCATTCGTGAGCCCTGGCCTGATGAATTTCTGAAATGTACACTTCTATACGGAGCACCAACCCAAACACCTGTCACTAAATCATGAGTAACACCCATATACCATGCATCGGAATAATTTGAAGTAGTACCGGTTTTTCCAGCAACATCATTTCCATTCTTAAAAACAGAATAGCCCCACAATGCCTGTGATGTTCCGCCCGGTTCCTGTATCGTACCTTGCAACATATACAACATTAACCAGGCATTCTCTTCAGTGAGAACTTGCCTGAATTCGGGCACAAACTCTTTGAGAACTGTTCCATCATTAGCACAGATTCTCTTAACTAAAACAGGTTCTACACTTTTTCCGCCATTTATAAATGGTGCATAAGCACAAGTCATCTCATAAACACTCACATCACTGGTGCCTAAACAAATTGATGGCACAGTATCCAAACGACTTTTTACACCTGCCCTATGTGCACATTCAACAATTTTTTCCCATCCAACTATTTCAGCAATTTGTGCCGTAATGGAATTGACTGACTGTGCCAATGCCCGTCTTAAAGTCTTACTTGAATAAGTAAATGTGCCTGTACTATTAAAAGGCTGCCAAATTTGACCACCATCATATTCAATAGAAACAGGCACATCATCTAACCTACTGCAAGGGCTAAAAGTATCTTCTAATGCTGCCAGATAGGCAAATGGCTTAAACGTTGATCCCGGCTGACGTTTTGATTGTATAACATGATCAAATTTAAAAAAATCAAAATCCACACCACCAACATAAGCTTTAATTTCACCGGTGAGCGGATTCAAGGACATAGTTCCTGCATTTAACAAGCGAGCATAATACTTCAATGAATCCATTGTTGACATCACGGTATCTTTCGCACCGCTGTAAGTAAATACTTTCATATCTTTTTTCTTGTTTAAATAAAAAGATATAGAATCAGGTGATGAAGCAAATTGATTTTTTAAACGGTCGTATGACTGCGTAAATGCCACGGCAGTATTAGCAAAGTTTATAATTTCTCTGCCATTGTCGTCACGCCATGGGTTTTGTTTACCCCAATGTTCATCAAATTGCTTTTGCACTTTTCTCAAATGCTCTTTAACAGCGGCCTCAGCATAGCTTTGCAGGTGAGAGTTGATGGTTGTGTAAATTTTCAATCCATCTTCATTAATGTTTATGTCATTTTCATCACAATAGCTTTTAACAATCTTTGCAATTAGCTGTCTCAAATAAGAATCTTTTGTTGCAGATTGATTTTTTGGTCGTTTAATATTTAATGGCATTGGACTAATTGAATCAAAAACAGCCTGACTGATATATCCGTACTTCTGCATCTGTGACAATACAATATTTCTTCTGGCTAACGATCGCTTTTTATTATTCAGAGGATTATAACTGCTGGTGGCTTTTAGCAATCCTATCAGAGTAGCGGCCTCCTGCAAATTGAGTTCTGATGGCTGCTTACTGAAATAGTTTTGTGCCGCAACCTTTATACCAAACCAATTGTTACCAAAATCTACAGTATTAAAATACATTTCCAATATTTCATCCTTTGAATAAAACATTTCCAACTTAATTGATGTTACCCATTCTTTTGATTTACTTACCAATGTACCAATAAAAGGAATATGCTGCAACAAACCCTGATTGGCTTTTTTGCGGATACTGTACATATTCTTAGCTAATTGTTGTGTTATAGTACTTGCGCCACGCTCATCACCTTTGGCAGTGGAATAGGCACCACTAATTAAGGCATAAAGGTCAAGGCCGAAATGCTTATAAAACCGAACATCTTCTGTGGCAACAAGTGCTTGCACTGCATAAGTTGAAATTGAGTCAAAACTCAAAGGAGTTCGGTTTTCATGATAATATTTTCCAATTAGCACACTGTCTTCAGTATAAATTTCTGTAGCAATTGCCACTTGTGGGTTTTTCACCTCGCTCATTTTTGGCATATATCCAAAAAGCCAAAGAAAGTTTATATGAAGTAGAATAAGGTAATAAACCATCAGCATACATAAAATTGCAACACCTCTTAAAACCTTGTTCTTGATAAATTTCAAATAAGAAAATTTTATAATCGAATTTAAAAACAGAATCAGCTGTTTATAAAATCTTTGAAAAACCGAACCTCTCTCAGACATATCTTGTGGCATAAAGTCAAATACAATAACAAGTTGCAAAGAAATAAACCTTTCTGTTAAATTTCATTTATTAGGCATACATTTGTCAGCAGTTTTTAACCAAGCATAAATGAGCTTAACAGAACAATTCAAGGAAGTAGTAAATAAAGAATATCAATTTAAAGGAGACAGTATTGTACTTGGGGCTCCGGTACTTAAAGGAGAAGCATTGACAGGATGTTTCATCAAAGCACCTTTGAAAACATTTAACCGTCATGGTTTAATTGCAGGCGCCACTGGTACAGGGAAAACCAAAACCATGCAGGGTATTGCAGAATCACTTTCTACCAAAGGTGTTTCCTGTTTATTAATGGATGTAAAAGGCGATTTAAGTGGTTTGGCAAGTCCGGGAACGGCAAATCCAAAAATAGATGAACGCTATCAGAAATTAGGACTTACCTGGAAGCCCTTGCAATTTCCGGTTGAGTTTTTGACTTTATCAGATGAAAAAGGTGTTCGCTTACGAGCTACAGTATCTGAATTTGGCCCTGTTCTTTTTTCTAAAATCCTTGACTTGAATGATACACAACAAGGCGTTGTTTCCCTAATATTTAAATACTGTGATGATAAGCAACTTCCTTTACTTGATCTTAAAGATTTTAAAAAAGTATTGCAATTTTTAACCAACGAAGGAAAAAATGAAATTAAAGCTGACTATGGCGCCATTAGCACTGCATCAGCATCTACAATTATTCGAAAAATTATTGAAATAGAGCAGCAAGGAGCGGAGAAATTTTTTGGTGAAAAGTCTTTTGATGTTGAAGACCTGATAGGTGTTGACGAAAATGGTAATGGCAAATTAAATATCATCAGACTGACTGACATTCAGGATAAGCCTAAATTATTTTCCACTTTCATGCTGAGTTTATTGGCTGAAGTCTATTCAACATTTCCTGAAGTTGGAGACCCGGATGCGCCTCGATTGGTAATCTTTATAGATGAAGCACATTTGATATTTAATAATGCATCGAAAGTATTATTAGATCAGATTGAAACAGTAATAAAGTTAATTCGCTCCAAAGGGATAGGTGTATTTTTTGTTACACAATCACCTGAAGATATACCGGCTGCCGTATTGGCGCAGTTGGGTTTAAAAGTGCAGCATGCTTTCAGGGTATTTACTGCAAATGACAGAAAGGCACTAAAGCTTATTGCAGAAAACTATCCGCTTTCAGACTATTATAAAGTAGATGAGTTACTTACGACTTTAGGTATAGGTGAAGCTGCCATCACTGTTTTAAATGAAAAAGGTGTGCCAACTCCAATAGCACATACGCTGCTTTGTACACCTGCATCACGAATGGACATTTTAACTCCTGATGAATTAGCAAAATGTATTTCAAAATCTCGTCTGACATCAAAATATAATGAATCACTTAACCGGGAAAGCGCATTCGAGTTATTGTCAAAAAAATTAGAAACACAAGTTGCTGAAAATACTAAAACGACTAAAGAGGCTGAAGTAAAAGAAGAACCTAGTCAGCTAGATCAGGTATTAAACAGTTCTACAGGAAAACAAGTGATGAGAACGGTTACCAGTGTGCTTACAAGAAGCCTACTCGGAGCATTAGGCTTAGGTGCAACCAGACGAAAAAAGTCAGGCTGGTTCTGAGAGTTTATTTAATAAGCTATGTTATTACCTAAGTCTGAGTGGAAGTACGATATAATATCAACTCTCTTTTCAAGCAAGTTTCTCAAGCGTGATGTTCGCATTGACTACTACTTGCCTGCAAAATACTCTGATAGTTCCGATATTTTATTTTTGCTTGATGGCCAGGATGCAGAATTGTTACACCTAAAAGACACACTTCAGAAATTGTCGCAATTAAAAAAAATAAAATCAATCATTGTAATTGCTATTCACGCAAACAAAAACAGAATGCAGGAATATGGTGTGGCAGGCAAGGCTGACTATTTAAAGCGAGGGAAAAAGGCAAAACAATTTTCAAAATTTATAGTTGAAGAACTTATTGCCCATTGCAGCAGTTTTACAGGAATAAAATTTACACCATCCAAAACCGCAATAGCAGGGTTTTCATTGAGTGGATTAACAGCTTTTGATTTGGCATGGAACCATTCTTCAGTTTTTGAATCAGCAGGTGTTTTTAGTGGCAGCTTTTGGTGGAGAAAAAAATCATACGAAGATGGATATACAGATGACGACAGAATTATACATCAGGTTGTTAGAAAAAGTAAATCAGCACCGGCAATAAAGTGCTGGATTCAAACCGGCACTAAAGATGAAATTGCCGACAGGAACAAAAATGGCATTATAGATTCTATTGATGATGCTCGTGACTTGATTCTTGAAATGAAACAAAAAGGTGTTCCTTCAAAAAATATTAAATATGTTGAAATTCCCGAAGGGCAACATAATCAGTCAACATGGTCGGCAGCCCTACCCCTGTTTTTGTGTTGGGCATTTGGGAATAAAAGAAAAGTTGACATTTATTAATTACACTCCCTGATGAGAGGTATTTAAACTTTCTGCAAAAGATTTTAAATCTAATCCATCAAAAGTTCCCGAACTCATCATTAAATAAACGACTTGTTGTTTGTCTTCTGAATTCAGATAATCCATCAATTGCATTGAATCGTTCATAACCTTTATGTCGTTCCTATCAAAAGACAGGAAAATTTTTTCAGAAGTTATTGGAGGTAATTTCTTATGCTCAATAGTTTTGGGATTAAAATAGACAATTGCTACATCGGCATCAGCCATTGTGCCTTTATACTCATTAAGAAAATTCTCATTCAAACTGCTGAATGTGTGCAACTCCAAACAGGCAATTAACTTTCTATCGGGAAATTGCTTGCGTACAGCTTCTAATGTTGCTTTAAGTTTTGATGGTGAATGGGCAAAATCTTTATAAACAGCAAACTGATCATTCTCAGCAAGCAGTTCAAGCCGTTTGGCTGCTCCCTTAAAAGATTTCAGTGCATTATAAAATACATCGTTGCTAACACCTATTGATTTACAAATTAGTCGAGCACCTTCAAGATTCATCAGATTATGTTCTCCAAAAACTTGAAGTGGTACTTCATTACCTATATCATCATAGATTATTGTCTTACCATTTCTGATAATATATTTGGGAATAGAATAGCCAAATTTTGTTGCTCTCACTTCTTTATCTTCACAAACTCTTTTTACTGTTGCATCATTCAGACAATAAAACAATTTTCCATCCTGTGGAATTTCTCTTGCAAAAATCCTGAATTGTTCTTCATAAATATCAAGTGATGGAAATACATTAATATGATCCCAGGCTATGCCACTAATGAGACCGATATGGGCATGATATAAATGAAACTTAGGGCGTCTGTCAATTGGTGAGGATAAATACTCATCTCCCTCTAAAATTATAAACTTCGCATCGTTAGATAATTTAACCATAGTATCAAAGCCATCAAGCTGTGCGCCTACCATAAAATCAAAATTAATTCCTGATGTTTTCAAAACATGTAGAATCATTGAAGTAATGGTAGTTTTTCCATGGCTGCCACCAATTACAACTCTGGTTTTATTTTTTGAGTGCTCAAATAAAAATTCAGGATATGAAAACACTTTTATATTTTTCCGAATGGCTTCTGTAAGTTCAGGATTATCGGCCCGGGCATGCATGCCTAAAATAACAGCATCAATTTCGCTATTTATTTTTTCTGGAAACCACCCTGTTTTTTCCGGTAAAATACCTGCTTTGGCCAATCTTGTCTTTGCAGGTTCAACAATTTCATCATCACTACCCGACACTTCATGACCCAGTTGATGTAAGGCAAGTGCCAAATTATGCATAGCACTTCCTGCAATAGCAATAAAATGATATCTCATTCCTGATTTTTGTGGCTAAAATACACCGTCACAAGTGGGTATTTTGAATGCGGTCAACTTTTTATTAACTATAATCATCCCAATTCTTGTTATTAAAGATAGGTGATTTAATTTAGTTTTGCGCCAAATAATTTGCATTGAAGGTAAAAATCTTAGATCTCTACATCATCAAGAAGTTTTTAGGCACTTTTCTTTTTGCCATAGGACTAATTGTTTGTATTGCCGTTGTATTTGATATTTCTGAAAAAGTAGATGATTTTATTGAGAGACATGCTCCTTTAAAAGCCATTGCATTTGATTATTACCTGAACTTCATTCCCTATTTTGCCAATTTATTCAGCCCATTATTTGTTTTTATTTCAGTTATTTTTTTCACTTCCAAAATGGCGGGGCAGACAGAAATTATTGCCATTTTAAACAGCGGTATCAGTTTTAACCGTTTTCTTCGACCCTATATTATCTCCGCTACAGTCATAGCAATAGCTTCTTTTTATTTAAACAACTGGGTGATTCCGCATGCAAACCTCGTACGGCTTCAATTCGAAAATATTTATATTAAAAATCCTTATGTCTATCGCGGTAGAAATATTCATCGGCAGATAAAACCCGGTGAGTTTGTTTATTTTGAAAGCTATGACAACAAAGCCAACACCGGTTTTATGTTCAGCCTTGAAAAATTTGAAGAAGGAAAGTTGGTAACTAAACTCATGGCTGATAGAATTACATGGGATTCATTAACCCAAAAGTGGAGCATTGAGAATTATACCATAAGGCATATTAATGGTATGACGGAAGAATTAAAAAAAGGAATACGATTAGATACAGCATTATCAATACATCCATCTGAATTTAACAGAAGAATGAACTTTATTGAAGCAATGGATTTTTCGGAACTCAATACCTATATTAAAGAAGAAAAACAACGTGGGTCAGAGGTTATTCCTTTTTACGAAGTTGAAAAGTACAGGCGAACATCCTATCCTTTCGCAACATTCATACTTACATTAATTGGCGTAGCCATATCCAGTAAAAAAGTTCGTGGTGGAGTTGGGCTGCAGTTAGGTGCAGGCATTTTGTTAAGTTTCACTTATATTATGTTTATGCAGGTGAGTACAACATTTGCAACAAATGGAAACCTGCCTGCAGTAGTTGCAGTATGGATACCTAATTTTGTGTATGCAGTTATTGCTTTATACTTATTACGAAAAGCACCTAAATAACAAGAGGCAATCATTAACCTGAATGCCTCTTCTTTGTAACGGATAAAATCTATTTCACCGTGTCAGCTGGATAATCAGCCGGATTAAATGCTGTTTCCGGGTGGTTCATCCTATAACGATAACCTATAATCGGCACCGCTATTGATTTTAATGGTTTGTTTGAAGGCATCAACCTGTAATAGGCAATCTTGTTTTCCAAAGGAGTTTTATCAACAAATGCATAAGCACGCAATACTTCTGAATTTCCATTAGCCTTTATAGCTCCAATTTTCTGATATTCTATTGCATCAACAGAACGTTCAACTATAAAGGAATCTATATCTGTTTCGCGTGAGGTGTACCAACTTACCATCACATGATGATCGCGAGCCTCAGCCTGAAATGAAAGTAATGTAATTGGTAGCTGTTGTACATGCGTTGTACTACGGATAATAAAATTGTCAAGTATAGTTTTATCTGTTCCTCCACCACACATGTTTTTTGCAATCACAATATTGTCAGAATTTTTCCAGAACATTGAACGTTCTTTTGGCCCCTGATAATTCCAGACAACAACATCGTCAACCATAATTTCACCTTTGCCCGTATTCGGATTATATACAAAACGGTAATTTCTGAAATCATTATCTTTTATCAACTCATAGTTTGTTGTTTCATTCACAGAATAACTTCTACCCTTTTCCAGGTTTACACGATATGCAATAACTAATTTCCCCTTTTTCATTCCAAAATTAAAATATCGCCCACGACTGATAAAGTCGCATTCATCGTCTAACCTTTTGTAATCAAAACTTATGTCAATCCCATCAGTATTAAAATAATTATCTGTAGGAATAGTCAAATCAATTCCATCTTTACTCTTCCCGGCACTCAATCCGTTTGTTCCTTCAACGCCTTCTGACATCACTGCAGCAAACGGGCTTATTTTAATGGCATCTGGCCCTTTACTTGCCTTTGTAGGGTCATCACCATTCCAGTCAAATGCACAAATCACTTCACCGTTATTTACATCATAACCCTGAATCATATTGGTAAGTGCTCCAGCGCGCGAATCTGTCACATTGGAAGTATTCATTACGACAGTAAGATATACTGCCAATCCCATTATTGATGTTCCGGCAGTTACAAAAATTGCCTTATGCATTAGGGACATTTTTTGTCGTTGACGGAGTTTTAATTTTCTTGCCATAATAATAAATTTATAGAATGAACCTTTTGATTATACTCTTATAGGATAAAAAAGGTTGTAAAAACTTAAATCGAAATTTCGGATTTCTTACATTTCATTATTGCCGCATTATTTTCTTTGTAACAGTTTGCTTAAATCCATTTATCTGAATAAAATACACTCCTGTGGGCAAGCCACTAAGATTACTTTGCGTTAGTAAGTTTTTTCCTGATGAAACCTCATACTGTTGCTTTCTAAGCTCGCGACCATCAGAGCCTACAATTGTCAAGTTTACTAAACCTGTTGTTGGAGCATTAATGTTTACGTTTATAAAATCACTAAAAGGTACCGGTGAAATCTGCTCTACACTAAAACTATTTTGAGCATTACTATTTCCATTTGTATTATCGGAAAATTTAAGTCCTATACCAGAACTAAATGCAAATACTGAGTTGGCATTAATATTTGTTGCTTGAATAGAAATTGGATTTTGTTCACCACCAATGGTGCTGAATGGTGTTGCCTCCCACTGTCCGCTATTTTTTAACAAAGAAATTGAATCACCTTTATTAAAGTCAGGAATTTCATTCTTGTAAACACGAAATGTAATATTCGCTTTAGCTTTTGAGTCGAAACCAATAATACGATTTGCTAAAGATTCATTGGTTACATCTTTTCCATCAACAATTAGTGGCTGTATTCCATCAGGTAAGTGTTCTGCAATTGGACTTGCAGTATAGTTATACATTGAAATATCACCTGAAACAATCGGCTTCACTACAACATTAGAAACTACCTTACCATCACTTGAGAAAGGGATTGTATAACTACTTCCACCTTTCATGTTTTTCCAAAGAAACTTATCTGCTTCTGAAGTGCAAATTAATGATCCTCCGGTAGCCGAAAATGCATTGGTGCTACCATTTTCCAAGGTCAAAGTTTTTTGATTCAGCTTAATTGTTGAATTGCCTAATTCAATACTATTACGAATGTCAACATTGGATAACAAAACTGCACTTCCACTAACTCTTAAAATACCATACTTATGTTGCTCTTTATCGAAATCACCAAAACCAGAACCTGTAATAATTCGATTACTTCCTTCATATTCAATAATACTGTTTTTGTCAAGAAAATAATTCAAATTACCATTGCTGCATACTGCGGCAGTTCCAAACGTGTTAAAAAATCCTTTAGCATTTGCGGTCTGAATTGTACCTCCGGCAGCAACTGTCAAACCTGTATTCTGATATTTTAGATTCGACTTTATTTGTGCACTTAGCAAATTCAAGGTTGCAGCCGATTCTACCTTTAAAAAGTCAACTGAAGGCTGATTGTGACTACTGAGTAACATGTTACCTTCTGTAACATTAAGTTTACATTTTGCTACTATACTTTGTTTAATCTGATCAATTACTGATGCAGCACTTCGTTGGTAATTCAAATCTCCATTGGTACCAAATACCATAGCTCCAAAAGCAGACCCTGTTCCTGCTCTTGTAATCAAAGAGCTGCCTTTAGCAATAAATTCATTACCCTGAATATATAGCACAGACTTACCCCCAACAGGATTATCATCAAAATTTATAATCCCATTCCACTGTCGAAATGAGCTTTTAAAATAAACTTTCACAGAATCATTAGTTGCCGATAATGTATTCGAGTGCAAGTAGAATACACCACCGGTTTGCGAGTATGCACCGTTCAAAATAAGTTCAGACATACCTTCATGACCCTTTAAAACAAAAGTGCCTGACTGCAGAGAGAAATTTCTATTAACGCTAACTTGTGAAATACCAGGTGTTTTAGAAAAACAAGTATTTCCTCCATTAATGTTAACGTCACCATTAACAGATAAAATAACTGCATGGCTGCCCATGTTGAAGTTGCTGTTTAGTCCTGAAATATTTACATCTCCTTTAATTCTATTTTCTTCTGCACCTACACTTCCACTTGATGTAAACTCAGCTGCTGCATTACCGGATAGAATCAGGTTACCATCAACTTTTAATAATGAACGCGATTTGCTGTATTGACCAGCCAATGTTGTAAGTCCATTAACTCTGAATTTGTCTGATGCATTAGATAAATTAAGAATCAAATCATTTGTAACAGTAACAGAATTTAATGCTCCTGAAGCATTACAAGCATAATATGCAAACAACAAACCTCCTGTCATTTCGAGTGAATTAAATTTAAGCTCAGCATTTCCGGCAGATGTTGAAGAGAGATTAAAGACTCCTCTTAAGTCTCCATGCGTTTGCATGTACTTGCCTCCGACATTGAGTTTTGCATTTCCATTAGACGTATTTAAAGTTCCTTTATTATAGATTAACTCTACATTTCCCATATTCAGAAAGCCACCGTTTGTGTTCAGTGTTACATTACCTTCACCATTTAGAATTCCTGTTATTTCACCACCAATGTTTGCTATACTATCAGTTGTAACTTTGAATGATGATGGATGATTACCGCTATGAAATTCAAGAACAGAATTTACATTAGGTAAGATTATCTTACCGATTTTAGTGTCGGAAATTCTTCCTGACTTATCCAACACAACCCATCCATTGATTATTGTTAGTGTGCCTTTAATCTGATGGCTCTCGAATTGATTATCTTGATTCCACTCAAACAAAGTGCTTCCCACCTGCGTGCTGATTGTGATATTTCCAAAATTGCCTGTTACTACAGAGGCTAATGGTACAGTAGCATAAGAATACCATTTCTTGATTTCTATTGTTGATTTTTCATTGAAGGACTCAACAGAATTTGTTAAAAGTGATGCCCCAGCCAAGCTGTTGTCACCCGGATTCCAAATCAATTTACCTAAAGCGCCAATTTGCAATAAAGCGCCACTTTGAACTTGCTTGATGTTTCCTCCATTCATATCCAGCGTGCCAGAAATGCTGACACCTCCATTTATCTGAAGCGAAACAGAAGGTGATAAACTAAGCATTGCATTGCCAGAGACTGTAAGCGATTTACAGAATGATTGTTGTGATACTGTAATGTTTTGTGCAGAGGATATAACAACATCATCTGAAGAAGCCGGAACTCCAACCGGTGACCATATAGCAGGATTGTTCCAACTACCGGAAGTCGTTGTAGTTTTTGTAACAGCATAAATCGAATTGCAGTATGCAAAAAAAGAAATCAATAAAAAGCGAGAAAATAAAATTTTAATTCGTGACGTGCTCATCCTTCATCTTTCTTACACTGATACCACTAATAGTTTCCTCTCTGAAATTATTCTTTAATTCAGGAATATTAAAATCTACGGGCCTTAGTTCCGCATTTGATGTCGTAGTGCTTGCCTTTGATTTTTTAGAGTTGGAGATATTAAAATAAATTATGCCACCAACAACTACAGCCACAGTCATTGTTGCAGCAACGGCAACCAAACGAAAATTGAGGCGTAGCCTGGCACTTTGCTTTAACCTATTTGGATGGTTTTTCTTTCTTTTCTTGCTCATCTCTGTAAATCCTTATATGTAAAATCAACAAAAAGGTTGCATAAAAAAAGCCGCATTTCGGTGCGGCCTTTAAATTTTTACTAGTTGCAACTATAGATTAACAAACATTAAATCATCAACTGAGATGGTTGCATTATCTGCAAGTATTGCTGCCCTTTCCATCACTGCTTTGAGTTCACGAATATTACCCGGCCACTCATAATCAAGCATAAACTTAGCTGCTTCATTTGAGAGTTGTGCCACCGGTGTTTTATTAGCCTGAGCATAAAGATCAAGAAAGTGTTTTGCCAAAAGAATAATGTCATCACCTCTTTCTTTTAATGGAGGTAAATGAATAAGGAATCCCTGAATCCTATAGAACAAATCTTCTCTGAATCGTCCTTCTTTGACTTCCAGAGCCAGATTTCTGTTGGTGGCTGCCACCATTCTGAAATCAAGCTTTATAGTTTTATTACTTCCAATACGTTGAATCTCTTTTTCCTGCAATACACGTAGTAATTTAGCCTGTAAGCTTAAAGGCATCTCACCAATTTCATCAAGAAAAATTGTTCCTTCATTAGCTTCTTCAAACTTTCCTATTCTGCGTTCACGAGCATCTGTAAATGCTCCTTTTTCATGACCAAACAATTCGCTTTCTATGAGCTCTTCCGGAATGGCACTCATATTAACGGTAACAAAATTTTTACGGGCGCGAGGTGAGTTATAATGCAAAGCACGGGCAACAAGCTCCTTACCCGTTCCGCTTTGCCCGGTAACAAGCACCATCATATTGCTTTTTTCAACTTTCTGAATCAAGCGTAAAATTCTTAATACAGCATTACTGCTTCCCATGATGTTACTGTACTTGTGGCGGTCAATAATCTGGTCTTTAAGCATTTCATTCTCTTTCTTCAACACCACATTCATGCTCAGATTTTTTATTGAATTTTCAAGATTCACAAACAGATTATCATTTTTAATAATGTAGTCCTGTGCTCCGCTTTTATAAGAATCAACAACCACTTCAAGACTGTCCTGTCCAGAAACCAGTATGCACATTATAGATGCATTATAATCTTTAATTCTCCGCATCAGACCTACACCATTCATTCCTGGCAAGAGATAGTCAATAGTTACAATGTCAGGATTCAGATGCAGATTGTTTAAACATTCTTCTGCCGATTCAAAATGCTGAATCTCGAAATCAGGGTTCTTTGACAATGACTGGCGTATCAGTGTTGCCACCATTGCATCATCTTCCACAATAAAAATTTTAGCCATAGTTTTATTATTTATACTTCTACATTTTTTAGTTCACTTTCAAGTTCAATACAGGCAATGCTGCATTCATCAGAAATCTTTTTTATCATTGCCGCATAATCGTCAAAATTTGATTTTTCTCTGGCGTACTTCTCCAGTGTTGCTACCGTTTCGTACGTATCCTTTAAACCAACATAATTCAAAGAAGGTTTCATTTTATGTGCCGACTGTCTTATTTTTTCAAAGTCTTTATTCTTCAAACCCTCTTCAAGTTCGTCAACAGACAATGGCATGTTAGTTAAAAACAAAGACAGAAATTCTTTAATAAAATCGGCATTGCCACCTGACATTTCATTCAGAAAATTAAGGCTTGTTAGCTTTGTAGTTGTCTGAGGATTACTATTTTTTACAGTAGTGTCTTCCAGTGGTTGTTCGGCAACAGACTCACTAGCCCTACCACTAAGTTCAATAATTTTATTTTTTACTTCAGTAGGGTCAAACGGCTTCGAGACGTAATCATTCATTCCTGCTGCCAGGCATTTTTCTTTTTCGCTTGTAGAAACGTGTGCCGTCATGGCCAGAATTGCAATCTGCGACTTACGACCTTTCATTTCTGTTCTGATTTTTTCTGTAGCCGCATAACCATTTAACTCCGGCATCTCAATATCCATCAGAATAACATCATAATCTTTGGCAGATAGCTTCTCTATTGCTTCCAATCCATTACAAGCTTCATCGTGCTCAAATCCCCAATCTTTAATATGTTTATTAATAATCAAACGATTGATATCGTTATCCTCAACAACAAGGATGTTTATCTTTCCGTTAAAATCGGCATGAACATCTGCAACTTTCTTTTCTTCTGTTTCAACTTCTCCCGGTGCAGGTAAATCAAAAGGCATCTCGAAAATGAAGGTTGTGCCATGATTCAATTTACTTTCAACACGAATATTTCCTTCCTGAAGTTCAACAATTTTTTTAGCAATACTTAATCCCAAACCTGTTCCGCCATACTTACGTGTGATGTCTGTTCCTGCCTGCGAGAATGATTGAAAAATAGTAGCCAGCTTATCTTCAGCAATGCCTATTCCGGAGTCAATTACTTTAAAGCTGATGCTAACTTTTTCATCAGTCGAATCAATTAATTCTGCCTTTAGTGTTACCGAGCCTTTATGTGTAAATTTCACGGCATTACCCATGAGGTTATTTATTACCTGACTCAAACGAACAGGATCTCCTTTTATCAGTTTCGGTAAATGCTGATCAAAGTCTGTAATAATCTTAACACTTTTATCTGTCACACGCGCTTTAAACAGTTCGTTTATGGTATTAATCAATTCCAATAAGTTGAAGCATACGGACTCAAAAGTCATTTTCTCTGCTTCTATCTTCGAGAAGTCTAGAATATCGTTAATAATCACAAGAAGATTATCTGCTGATTTTCTGATAGCATTTAAATAGTGCGACTGTTCTTTATCGAGCTTTGACTGAAGTATTATTTTTGTGATGCCTATAATTCCATGAATAGGGGTGCGAATTTCATGACTCATGTTGGCCAGAAACTGCTCTTTCATTTTCTGTGCTTCACTGGATAGAATAATTTGCTGACGTAATTCATCCTCTTGCTCCTTATGTCCTGTAATATCTGTGGCAATACCCATTATGCCTGTAAGTACACCTTCCTTATTTACAGAAGGCATATAATGTACTTCAAAGAAGCGGCTTTCAAACTCCATATTCTGTTTAAACTCTTCTCCAAGCAATGCTTTCTTAACATCCTTCAATCGGACAGGGAGCTTATTCCAGATTTCAAAAACAGACTTTCCAATTACTTCTTCTTCTGACAAACGGATTGTATCCATTGCCATTCCTTTAAACAAGGTAAATATTCCTGACTCGTTTATGCTGAACAGAATCAATGGTGATTTTGACACCACTGCATTGAGCGTTCTCTCAGTTTGCACAAGGGCTGTTTCAATATTACTATGATTGTTTTTGTTAGCTTTTGATTTTAATGCACCTTTTAATGCACGTGCAATTGATTCAGGTGTTAAAACAGCTTTGGGAATATAATCGCATGCACCGGCTTTCATCAGTTCGACTACAATTTTTTCCTCACCTTGCGATGAAACTACAATGATTGGTGCCGTGCCACCACGTTGAGAATATTCTGAAATAAAATCGCCTGCATTCATCGCTGCCAGATAATAGTCAACTATCAAAACATCAAATTCCATACTTAACGCTTTCTCCATACCTTCGTCATAGGTATCTCCAAAATGTAAGTCGGCATTAAATCCTGATGACTTTATTGCTCTTTTAATGGCAATTCTATCTACTTCATCATCATCAACAACTAATAGGTTTATCTTTTTGTAAGACATAATAAAAAATTATTTAAACGGGTAAAACACTAAGGTTCCAATAGGTATTTAATACGGCAATTGCCTCAACCAGCTTATCGAATGAGACAGGTTTAATTATGTATCCTGCCACATTGTTTTTATATGCCTCCAGCCTATCCTGATCGTCTTTGGATGTTGTGAGCATAAATACGCTTATGGTTTTAAGTTCTTCATCATGTCTGATTTCACGAAGCAACTCAAGCCCATTCATACGTGGCATATTAATATCGAGCAGCATAATTTTAGGCAGTGGGTCAAGTTTTTCCTTTCCATTCAACCCTTTGAGCATTTCTAATGCTTCTTCGCCATCACGAGCAATGTGCAATGGATTTTTAATATTATTCTTCGCAAATGCTCGAATAACAACCATTCTGTCAATGTCGTCATCCTCCACTAAAATTATTCCCGGTGGTATATCAACTGTCATACCTAATCATTTTTGAATACATCTTATACTGCTATCAACACTATTGGTTACTGAAACACGGGTATGTTGCTAAAAGAAAAATGTAAGATTTCAGAAAGATTTGATAGAAATGATAAAAGAATACAGGTGCAGTTATGTTTCTAAGTTCAAAAAAAGGCAATAAAAAAACCCCGCCATAAGCGGGGTTTCAATCAAGAATTTTTAAGATTTTATTTTACACGTTCCACATAGGTGCCGGTGCGGGTATCAATTTTAATCTTTTCGCCTTCATTCACAAAAAGCGGTACCTGAACCACTGCACCTGTTTCTAAAGTTGCAGCTTTTAAAGTGTTTGTGGCAGTATCGCCTTTAACACCCGGTTCACTGTAAGTAATTACCAATTCAACAAAAGTTGGCGGCTCGGCAAGTATAGGATTTTCGCCTTCAAAAGCAATCTTTAACATCATCTCTTCCTTTAGATAACTGGCACTGTCACCAATCATCACTTCAGGAATATAATGTTGCTCAAAAGTTTCATTATCCATTACAACTAAGTTCTCTCCATCCTTATAAAGATATTGCATGGTTTTATATTCAACACGTGCCACTTCTACTTGCTCGCCAGAGCGAAAACGGTTTTCTGCAAGCTTGCCATTTTTAAGATTACGAAGTTTTGCCTGATAAAAAGCACGAAGGTTGCCCGGTGTACGATGTTGATATTCTACAACCTGATATAAATCTCCATTAAATCTGATTACTGAACCAATTCCAATATCGCCTGTATCTGCCATAGTTTTTTTATTTATTTGTTTTTGAAACAAAACAGGCAACGTGATGAAGCGCTGCCTGTTTATTAATTAATTTATTTTACCTGATTAAGCATTCTCAACTACATCAAAATTAATTTTCGCTTTGATGTCGCGATGCAATGTAACAGAGGCACTGTATGCACCAGTTTTACGAATATGTTCTTCGGGCATTTCGATTTGTTTCTTATCAATACTGTGACCCAACTTCTTCAATGAGTCGGCAATATTTTGAGAAGTTACCGAACCATAAAGCTTACCATTTTCACCAACCTTTACAGGAATTGTCAAAGTAACACTTGAAATAGCATCTGCTAATTTCTCTGCATCTCCTTTGATTTTCGCCATCTTATGAGCGCGCTGTTTCATTGTTTCGGTATGCACTTTTTTGTTGGCTTCGCTGGCAATAACAGCCATTCCTTTAGGGATAAGGTAATTCAGGCCATAGCCATTCTTAACCTTCACAATTTCATCGGCATAGCCGAGATTTTTAATATCCTGTTTTAATATAATTTCCATTGTTGCCTCCTCTTATTTTAACAAATCTCCAACATAAGGCATCAGGGCAAGATGTCGCGCACGCTTAACAGCCTGACCAACTTTACGCTGGTATTTTAATGATGTGCCTGTAATTCTTCTTGGTAAAAGTTTGCCTTGTTCATTAACAAACTTAATGAGGAATGTGGCGTCTTTATAGTCTATATACTTGATTCCAACTTTCTTGAAACGACAGTATTTCTTCTTTGTGGTGTCAACCGCTACTGGGTTGAGATACCTTATTTCTCCTTGTTTTGAGCTCATAATTCCTTCGTTTAATTAGCAGGTGCTTCTTCTTGTTCTTTCTTTTTCAACGCTGCATTCTTTCTTTTCTTTTCATTGTAAGCAATGGCATGCTTATCGAGCGCAACAGTAAGGAATCGCATTACACGCTCATCGCGCTTGTATTCGATTTCCAATTTGTTGATGAGTTCACCGCTTGACTTAAATTCGATCAGATAATAGAAGCCCGTGTTCTTCTTCTGAATCGGATAAGCAAGCTTGCGTAATCCCCAATTGTTCTCATGAACAATCATGGCACCGTTGTCGGTGAGGATTTTCCTGAATTTGTCAACCGCTTCATTCATCTGCTCATTGCTGAGTACGGGTGTAAGAATGAATACGGTTTCGTACTGGTTTGACATTTGTTATATATATTTCAGTTTAATAGCCTTTTTTAAGCGGACGGCAAAGATAGTGTTATTATTAATTTCTTAAAACAGAATTTTTACTTTTTTTTAATATTAAATTTACTAATACCTCACTACAAAGATCACTCTAAGCAAATTATATTAAAATACTAAAAATCAATAATATAACTACATTGTTCATTTGTTTTAAGCTGATTGCAGCTTTTATTCATAGCGCAAAGCTTCTATCGGGTCGAGGCGCGAAGCTTTCATGGCCGGATAAAATCCTGAGGCAATTCCTATAAAACAGCACAGTAGCAATCCGGCAATAATCCAATTCCACGGAACCACAAAAACAGCATTCATTGCCATACCCATCAAGTTACCTACTAACACTCCCAAAATAACACCGGCAATGCCTCCCAGCAGGCAAATAACAATTGCTTCTATCAAAAACTGTTTTAAGATGATTAACCTTGTTGCACCAAGCGATTTTCTAATACCTATTTCACGGGTACGCTCTGTGACAGAGACAAGCATAATATTCATCAAAGCAATGGCTGCACCAAGCAATGTGATTAACCCTATTAATGTTGCTGCAATACTGACATTCTTTAACTGATCAATAACAATTGCTGCAATACTGTCGCTTTTAATTATTTCAAACGAACTTTCTTCTCCAACACGATCTTTTCTGATTGTCCTAAAAAGACCTGTTGCCTCATCAACTGCTGCTTCAAGTCCTGCCACATGATTAACCTTAACACTAATGGTCCATGAACGGTTGTCGCTGCCATATTTTTGCTTTCCATTGATAAGTGAAATCAAACATACTTTATCACCACCAAAACCCATGCTGTTACCTTTTTCAGCAAGTACGGCAATAATTCTATACTTTCTATTATCAATATAAACTTCTTTGTCCTCAGCATCCGAATTCGGGAAAAGCTTGTTTTTTATTTCTGAACCAATCATCACTACATTATCTCCACGCATAGCCTCTGTCTGCGTCATATTACGACCTGTTGCAATTGTATAACCTCCGGTTTGTAAATAGTTTTCATCAACAGCCATTACCAAAATATTCGGATTGGTTTTTTCTGAACCCACACGACAAACTGCAACACTATTACACATGGTTGATATACTTATAATTGAAGGATAGGTATTGCCAGATTTAAACAACACTGCCTGCTGAAGCGTAATTTCCTTAAATCTTTTGGCCTTTTTGCCTGAGTTACCTAGCCTGATTCCCAAACCTGAATTTCTTATGGTGAATGTGTTTGCTCCCATACTGGTAAAGTTTTCATTGATGGATGCCTTAAGGCCTTCGATGGCAGTAAGTATTCCTACCAAAGCCATTATGCCTATGGCAATGATTAACACTGTCAGTATTGTTCTGAGTAACTGTGACTTTACAGCATGTAGAGCCAAAAGTATATTTTCAAAAATGGGCATGGCGCTAAATTACAATTAATCTTTGCCCCGAAAGGTTTTAACTCATAATGAAAGTCAATTTTTTTCAAAAAGGCTTAAGTTTTGAAAATTCAAGCATACAAGGTGAAGAATTTTCCAGAGACAATGTGAACTATTAAATAAATATTTGTTAGTTTCAATAATATTGTACACTTTTACAAAATAGAAATAGATTAAAAATAAATAAGATAGAGAAAACAAATAAGTAAAAAATAAAAAGCGTTTCGCTTTAAAATTTCCTGTCATAGAAAAGTCGAAGATTTCAAGCACACAGGAAAGTAAAAGTAGAAACGCCTACGTAAAACGTGGGCGTTCCTTTTGCTTCGTGTGCTGGGCTTCGACTCCCACTATGACGAGCAAGGGAATCAGCCCGCGTTTTAATTTTTAAGCAATCGCTACAAAATCCAAAAAATCAATGTAATTTAGCTGTACCCTTTAAAAACCAAATAATATGAAAAACCAAATCCAAACAACTGCAATAGCCCTTTTGCTCTGCATGTTTACATTCCTTACAAGAGCCCAATCACAGACAGTAAATATTGCCTTAACACTGCCGCCCGACACCATAGGTGCCTGCGAGAGCAATGTTTACTCACTTTCATTTTCAGGAGCCACCGGTGCAAGGGTAGTCATTACTGCCTCGCTTAGCAATGCACCTGCGGCAAATTGCAGCAATGCAAGCCCCATCTATCTTGATTTTATTATTGCATCTAACAATGTGAGCAATGTAGTTACCTACAACAACGGACAAACCATGAGTTTTACCGTAACCAACAACAACGCTGTAACACTATCCTATCATGCTTTTATTGACTGCTCCGTTATATCAGGTGCACCACAGGGAAACAGCAATATTAATTTCGTCCAAACATTTACAGACTCTTCTGCCAATAACTATACCATATCCGTCAACAATCAGGGCAATGTGCACACCTCGCTCAATGTGCAGATACCCAAGCTGGTGTCCTTATCCTCTAACCTCAACAAGGTGGCCTACTACAAAACAGATTCATTTCTTTATTTCTACTATCAGAACACCGGTACTACAAAACTCAATTTCAACTTTACTTTTACACCCGATGCTACAAACTATTGTCAACGGATTACAACAGGGCAACCGGAATATAATATTGGGTTAAACGGCAACTTTGTTCCAACAACACCCAACATTGCTGAGGTGCTGAACATTGGCGACACCCTTGTCATCAGGCAGGCTGTTCAGGCTAATGAATGTTTGGATAAAAGCCCTGCCTGCGGGTCTGTAGCTGCGCAGTTGCAATGGACATGCAACAACAACATTCCATCAAATATTTTCTGCACCAATTGCAAAAATGGTATCACCGTAAACTACTACATTAACAGTGGCGATGCTCCTGTTGTGAAAATAGAACGTCTGGCGCCAGCAGACTCTTTGTATGATTTCAGTTGCCTGAACGATACGGTGAACTTTGTTCACTGGCAATATCGTGTTACCAACAGTGGTATGGGAGCCATGGATTCTTTGTTCTTTAACATAAACCAATCCTTTCCAACACTCAATAATGCCTTGCCCAATTATAATGCACTGTCATTAATTCCATTCCTTAGTTTTAGCTGGCATCAAAATACAGGAAGCCTTTGCACTGTTGCTGTGGATACCGTTCACCGCAGCGACTGGCTGTGCAAAAATTTAGTTGCCGATGCCTTGTTTGAAGCAGCTTTCAAAATAAAGAACTTCGGCAATACTGATACCGTTATTATCGCTTTTAACACCCTGCGTTGCTCCGAAGAAGATACCAACCTGTTTAACGTCCAAAAAAATTATAACCACTGGGCGTTTAATTCTGTTAAGGGAAGAAAAGTTTGTGGCGATGGTGTGTCTGCGGACTATAATATAGGCTTAGCCAACACTACGTCCATCAGCACACATGCCAGCGGAGGGTCGGCAGATGTTTCTCAGAATTTAATTTTCAGCCCAACGGTGACAGACCTTTCCGTAGCACCGGGTGCCACCTTTGGCGACAGCGCTCTTTTGAAAGTGCGTTTAAAAGGACTCCTGCCATCGCCCTACGACTATCAGCTTTATGGTTGCAGTGTGCCTGTAAACAACTGCCTGATGAACGGATGGCTCAGAGCAGAGGTACATTGCGACACCAATTTGCGCATTGCCGGTCCTGCCACGCATGCACAGTTGGTTTACTATCGTATTACGCAAGGCGACACCCTTGTTATTAAACCCGATTATGTGTTTGCTGCTGTTGACACCAACCTTTGTGAAGCCGGAAACTACAACTACTATTTTAACATGAACAGTGCAGGCTTTAAAGCATTTTTAGACAGCGCCCATTTTGAATTTACCGTGCAGGCCTGCTGCAGAATTGATAAAGGAGCTACACCCTATCAAATCAACTTTTATACCTTGCCCAATCCGTCAAACTGTTTTACCCTGACACAAACCACGCCCAACACCCTGCCCGTGATTTCTGATGTGCGACAACAATGGCTGCCGCTAAGCTACACCGGTGACCAAATAAGTGTCCACTGCCCCGGATGCCTCGCCCCAGGGGCTATTGTTTCGAATTATAAAATAAATCGTATTTCTTTTGGCTTACAGGACAGCAATAATGACAGCCGCACTGATAATGCAACAAAGATAATCAAAGGCGACAATTATTACAACACTTTTAAAAATTATTTGAACGAAAATTTTGCCCATTACAGCGATACCCTCGAAGACTATCTTTCCGCCTATTTTCAGGATGGCGACAACTCCGGCACCGGTGGCGGATACACCTATCAGCAATTAGTGACTGCCGGAGTGCCACTGCACTTTATGCAACTGAGCCGAATCATTCCCTTTGGGCTGGATTCTTTTGACCTTACCATTGACAGTGTAGTGCTTTATATTGACACGCTCATTCCCAACACCAATGCCTGCATAGATTGTGCAGACTTTGGGCTGACAGGCAACAGTATTGTTACCCAAAGTGTGGTTGCTTTTAATCGTGCCGATGCTTACAGCCATTGTGTGATTGCCGATGTTCAGCGCAATCAGTTGCTGTTTACTTTTTGCGACACCACCGGTGGTAACATTCAAGCCTTTGAAACTTTTACCAACACCTCTTTTCCCTTTGTGGCTTTTAAAACAGGGCAACGCTACAGACTTAAAGTGCGCTACTCGGTTTGCGGCAACTACTGTCTGCCGTTTAATTCTGTAAGCAATCTGGTATGCAATTCGCCCATCACCAACAACCTGTGGTTTACAGGCAAACAGCAAGGTGCCGATGCCATAGCTACCCTGCCGCAAATGCCAAACACCGTTGGTGCTATGGAAACAGACTTTCATTATTCCTTTAACACAAACAGTGGTTATCCGTTGCCCAATCAGAACTTTGTTGACTCGGCACGTTTCTACTGCGAAACTTTTGGCGGCAGGTTTTACTTTGTACCCACCTCTTATTACAACAACAGCGCTGTTACCAACAATCAGGGCTGCGAAAAATTAATCACAGCCGTTTATATTGCCGACCTTGCAGGCTACAGAAACCGTATCTTTGATGTTTATCCATACGAATATAGAGTGCCACCACTTTTTGCCGATACCATTAGTTTTCAAATACCTAACGGTTATTACATCTCCCTGATGAGAGTCCGTTCCGGTGTGTATTATGATAACAACGGACAACCGATGGCGCCATTCTCTGCTTACGACACACTGACACCACCACAGCTTACAGGCCTGGTGCAGATACCCTTTGACTCACTGCCAGTCATGCATTGTTTGCAACAAAGCATGAGTCCTGCAGGCAATGATACGGCTGCCTTTGCTGGCGACCAGTTTACCCGTTTGGAATTGCAGTGTTTTATCCGAAGGTTCGACTGTAGCACGGCCATTGACACCCTGCCGCTGTCTTCCGTTTATAGCAGCACAGGATTGTTTGAGTCGGAATGTAATCCAACAGAAAACCTCTCTTGCACACCTTTAGCAACAGCAGCAGACTCCATTCCGTTTAATGCCAACATACAGCCGCTATTGGTACAGCCCAACCTGAACCTTGTATTACCTGTGAGCAACGTTGCCAATGCACAACAGCAACAGTTGTGCTGGACAGTTAAAGTGCACAATCCAAAGGTTGTGGTACATACCGGAACGCCTGAC
Source organism: Bacteroidia bacterium (assembly GCA_037045145.1). Lineage (NCBI taxonomy): Bacteria > Pseudomonadati > Bacteroidota > Bacteroidia > Bacteroidia bacterium. Next base: position 1,889,940 of record JBAOIA010000011.1, on the reverse strand, counting down.
CTTTACAGCACCGGTGCCGACAATGTGTTTTTAGGAGTGCCTTTAAATGGGGCAATCCCTGCCCTTCAAAACTGGCAGTTTACCCCCACGGGTCAGAGTGCCATCAATGCCGTTAACGGCATCATTCCGCTTACGGCCCATCTGGCACCCAATGATTCTGTTACAGGGCAGCTATGCGCTACTTTTGTGAGCTGCGACAGCACCATAAAGACCTTTCCTTTATATTACGGATGGAACTGCAACGGCTTTCCTGTGGCCACTTCGCAAATACCCGATACGGTATGTGGTGCCGGCTCTGTGACGCTTGGAATAGAATATTTTGAGGCAGCCATCACTGGCGAAGGCAAAGGATATATCCCTAATAATTACACCCTTTGCGACACCCTTAAAAAATTTACCTGCATTTTTAACAGCAATCCGGGATATGCCTATCCCGACTTTGCAGGGCTGATTAATATACCACAGGGGCTGAACCTGCTCAGTGCCTATATACTGAACCCCAAAGCTACGCCCGTTGCTGTTTCCTACCTTACAGGCAGCGCCCCCTCGTGGCAGATAACCCCCGCCAACATGCAGGCCTTGGGCTTTGCCAATGGCGGCATACACCTTACTGACAAGTTGTGTATATATTTTAATCTTATTCCTGAGTGCGCATTTGCTGCAGACACCACATTGCCCGACATACTGGTTGCCGGCAAAAACTACTGTGGCGACTCGCTTTCCTATACAGCCTATTTTAACTACAACAACCAGAATCCGCTGTTTATGGACAGCACTGCCTGTACAGACTGCTGGAGCATTACCAAAACTGCCGGCACCGACACGGCAGCAGCCTTTACCGATACGGTGACCTATACCATTACTGTGTGCAACAACAGCGTAAATACGCAAACCGGTACACTTGCAGACAACATCCCTGCAAATTTTGTGATTACCAACAGCACCCTGCCTGCAACAGTAACGCTAAACTCTATGGCGTGTGATACGTTTACTGTGAGTGGTTACTTTACTACACAGGGCAGTTGCTTTTATAATGTAGCTTCTGTTACTTCTCCTGCTAATACGGTTTGGATGGATTCTGTTTGCGTGAATGTGGGTTATCCCTGCACCAATGCGCAGACATTGATTATTGCAAACAACACCTATTCCGACCCTACATTAAATTATCGTTATGATACATTATCGGTTTACATTGCAGGAACACTGTATGTGAACGACACCTTAAAGTTTATGCGTTGCACCGTGTATATGGATGCAGGAGCGCACATTATTGTTATGGCTGGCGGTTATTTAGACATTGACAGCAGCTTTGTAACAGGCTGCAACACCATGTGGCGTGGCATAACTGTAGAAGATTTTGGAGAGTTGCTGGTGCATGAAGGCAGCACCGTTGCCGATGGTGACACAACAATATTGGTCAACAACAAAGCAAAAGCTACAATGCAAAACGCTTATATCAAAAACTTTGTACTGGGTGTGTATATGCCGCCATCTGCAAATGCATTCTACAATGGAACTACTTTAAAAATAGAACAAACAACTTTTGATTTTACAGCATTTAAACAAAACTACACAGGACAAAATACACATGGCGCAAAGCCGCAGTGCGGTGTTTTATTGAATGATTGGATTGGGACGATTGGCGGGACATTGCCATTACAATTAAACATTTTTAACAATCTGAATACAGGCATCGTAAGCATTGGCAGTATCTTAAATGTAAAACGCAGTGTCTTTAAAAACATTAATTACGATACGTTTTACAATACTCCTTATAGAGGTACAGCCATAACAAGCATAAAAAACAACAACCATTCAGGCAAATTAACAGTATTGCCGGAGGCATGGAGCTACACAACCGTTGACAGCAGTTACAGAGGTATTTATGCAAATGGCTCTGAATTAACTGTTAACTATATACATTTGCTTAATGTAAGAACAGGGGTTGAACAAATGAACGCGCCAATGTTGAGTACCAATACAGTTTCTAACTGCACTATTACGGCAAGTCATATAGCAATAAAAATGCTGAGTAATGCCTTTGCAAAGTTTATGTATGCAACCAACAATAACATTACCACTAACGGAATGACAACTTCGGGTTTATCATTGGCTCACTACGGTATATGGATGAGCGAAGGCAATGCCAATACGTTTGTACGCTACAACGCCAGCAACAATATACTAAATCTTAACAATGCCACACATGGTATTTATGCAGGAGCATTGAACACTGCCAAAATAAAATACAACACAATTAAATTGAATGGTAATGGAAGCGGTATTTCTGTTTTTGCAAACCAGCGGAGTAATGTAAGTTGCAACAATGTAGAAGGAACATACAGCAGTGGAATAACAGGAAATTCTATGGGTTACACAATAGGAAACAGCAACAATAAACTAACGGTTTCCTGTAATCAGTCTGATTCCACTTACAGAGGGTTTAACTTTGGAGGTTCTAATCCTGGTACTGTTTTCAGGGGCAATGAAATGAACAGACATTATATAGGATTGTACCTGAACACAGGCTCACCTAATAATCCTACTTATATTGGTACACAGCCTCATCATGGTAACAAATGGAATGTGCCAACCGTAAGCGGTTTTGGAGGAGTTAACTTATCATTACCTCAATATGTTTTTCAATCTCTATTTATAGTAGATTCATCTTTAAGTACGATTTATAATCCTGTGGTAACACCTACTGTTTGGTTTCAGCGCACAAACGGAGGCAATACTTTTTATTGTTCTAATTCAGCAGTATGTTTATCACAGCCGCCTGCATTAGCTGATTCAACTATTCGTGATTTAATTGAATCAGGAATTTTTGATTCAGAAGAAATTTCGGAAGAAGCAAAGGCAATAGCAGCAGAATATATTTACCGAGAACTGGCTGACGATTCTGCTCTATGGGTAAGTGATTCCACCTATATTCAGTTCATGGAAGAAAATCAGAGTGAGCCTGTGGCTTATCTGTATGATGCCGAAGAATATTTACGTGCAGCATATCAATATGATTCCACAATGATGGCGTTAATAGACAGTTGTAATTTGCAAATTACCATTCTGACGGACAGCCTTGAAAAATTGTATGTGGAAGGATTAGATGATTTAGTAGAGCAGGTTATTTATACAATAGGTTTTTTGAACCAAACTATTAATAACATAAACATACAACGTGAGTCCATTATAACGGATAATTTAGCCAATGCAGATTACATGAATGAATTTGTTGTTAATGGTGAATTGCCCGAAACAAATGCTGCTGCTGTTAATGATATTGAAATTTATTATTTAGAAACAGGACAAGATAAACAGGTTTTGATTGATAACTATAATGAACTGCTATCAATAGCTCAACAATGTCCTTTTGTTGGCGGCAGTGCTGTTGAGCGTGCAAGAAGTATGATTTCAATTATAAATGATTCTGTCATTTATAATGATGATTATATCTGTTTGCAAAGTGGAATTTACAGGATAGGAAGAGATACTGTTTCAGAAAAAGTAAATGATGAGATAATTATACAACCTAATCCCGCAGGTGATTATATTACCATTACAGCAAAAAGTATAAATGCTGAAAACTGTAAAATAGAAATAATAAATAATCTTAATCAGATTGTTTTAAGTAAACAACTTAATTGCAATAATCAGGAACGCATTGATGTTTCAAAAATAAATCAGGGATTATATGCTGTTAAAATCATATTGAATGATAATTTAATTAAGGTTCAAAAATTAATTATTACACGATGAGAAGAAACAGCATTTTACAAATGCTTTTTCTTCTCATAATTTTTTTCTCAATAGAAGAAACAGCACTTTCGCAAGGAAGAAATTCTATCTTTTTTATGGGCTACCATGACGCGCCTACCTCAAACGAGGCTCGCATGGTTTTTACAGGCACATCATATAATTTATCCTTAGAGCAAAGAGATATTCCTTTTATATTTACACAAGGAAATATTGCCGATGAAAACGGAAATATATTAATGAGCAGCAATGGAATTTTTATAGCTGATGCAACAGGTGATACCATGTTGGACGGTGGCGGATTAAATCCTGATTTATTTACGGATGATTGGAAACAATACGGATTGCCAATGCCCTACGCTAATTTATTTTTACCCATGCCTGATGATAGTAATAAATATGTTTTGTTTCATCAGGTTGCTGATTACAACGCCCCCGTAGGATTAGACGCATTAGAAATTTATTATTCTAATGTTGATTTGTCCATGAATGGAGGCTTAGGACAGGTTATTTCAAAAAATAACATTGCTCTTTCAGGTGTTTTCAGTTGGGGAATTGCTGCCTGTAAACATGGAAATGGTAGGGATTGGTGGATAGTTGCAATGTCTGACATTGCAACCGGAATGCACGTTTTTCTTTTAACTCCTGACACCTTGCAATACATGGGATTACAAACATTTCCTGTTACAGGATTTCCTTATGGATTTGCAGGTCAACCTGTTTTTTCACCTGACGGTGAAAAATTTGCTTTTGGAGGCAGCTATGGTATTACAGGCATGAATTATTTGTCCTGTGTTTCATTGTTTGATTTTGACAGGTGTTCAGGCATTTTTAGTTTAGATACTGTCATTGATTATTCTGATAATTATCTTTCAACAGCAACAACCTTTTCACCAAGTTCAAAATACTTGTACTTTGCAAGTGTAAAATATATCTATCAATATGATACGGATAGTTTTGGATTAATCCCATATCAGTTAGTTGCTGTTAATGATACTTTTCTTTCTGCACCGCCTGTTTTTTATACTGACTTTAATTTAATGTATCTTGCCGCAAACGGTAAAATTTATATTTCATCAGGCAGCAGTGTTTTAGATTTACATGAAATGGATTATCCTGACAGTGCAGGAGTTTTATGTAACGTCAATTTGCACAACATACATACAAATTGTTTTTTTAGAGGTGTTCCTAATCACCCCAATTATTATTTAGGGCGTTTGGTTGGTAGTGTGTGTGATAGTTTAACTTCTGTTTCAGAAATAGAGCATGATTTTAAATTTAAAATTTTACCAAATCCCAATAATGGAAATTTTAAAATCATGTATTTGTTACCTCAAAACACATCAGGCAAGTTAGAAATTTTTGATATAAACGGCAGAGCCGTTTATTCTCAAAATTTACCCCAATGGAGTACGCTGCAATTTATTTCATTGCCTAAAATTTCAAACGGGGTTTATGCCGTCAAAATAATTTCCGATAATTTCAGTGTAACAAAAAAATTAATAATGTATCATGAATAATACATTTTATTGTTCTTCTTCTACTGTATGCAGTTCACAACCCCCTGCTTTAACGGATTCCGTATTAAATGTAATGATTGCTAACGGAACGTTAGAGTCGGAAGAATATGTTGAAGAAAGCAGAGCAATAGCCGAAGAGTATTTGTATAGGGAGTTAGCTGATGATTCTGTTCTTTGGTTTAGTGATTCCACCTATATTCAATTTATGGAAGAACATCAAAGTGAGAATACAGGATATTTATACGATGCTGAAGCATATTTAAGCGCTGCATATACCTATGATTCTACCTTAATGGCATTAGTTGACAGTTGTAATTTGCAAATAACCACATTAACCGATAGCATTGAAAAGTTGGATGAAAACCACCCTGCTGGATGGGAAGTCATAAGAGATCAAATTCTTTACACCATAGAATTTCTGAATCAAACAATATATAATTTAAATTTACAGATAGAGGCCTTATTTAATGATAATCTTACAAATGCAGAACTGCAAAACAGTTATGTGGTCAACGGTGAATTACCTGAGTTGAATGGTGTTTACATGAATGAGATGGAGATAAACTATATGGAAACAGATGAGGATTTACAATTCCTCAGAGATAACTATTCAGGAATAATTGCAATTGCAAGTCAATGTCCCTATGTGGGAGGTAAGGCAGTGGAAAGAGCACGTACATACATAGCATTAATAAATGATTCTATTTCTTATGATGATGCTAATATTTGCCTTCAAAGTGGAGTGTACCGCTTTGCAAATGATTCAACAGAAAAAATAACATCAAGTGATATTAAAATTATTCCGAACCCTGCAAATGATAAAGTAACCGTTCAATTAACAGGAATAGATGACGGAATATGTAAAATTCAAATCAGAAATGTTTTGAATGAAATAGTATATGATGATGTTTTTGATTGCAAAAATCAAAAACACATAATCAATGTTTCAAATTTAAGTCAGGGAGTTTATTCCATATCCGTAAATGCCGTTGGTAAAAAGTCAATCATTAATAAATTAATTATTACACGATGAAAATTATTAAAAACAACAGCATTTTAAAAATGCTGTTGTTTTTAATACTAATGGTAGTATTAAAAACAACAGCATTTTCGCAAGGCAGAAACTCAATTTTTTTCTTGGGGGACCAAGCAAAAGCAAGAATGAGTTTTACTGGCACTTCTTATAATATCCAAACGGAAACAAGAACAATACCTTTTATGGACACACAGGGAAATATTGCTGATGAAAACGGAAATATTTTAATGAGCAGCAATGGAGTTTTCATAGCCGATGCCATAGGAGATACCATGGTGAATGGTGATAGCTTAAATCCCAATTCCTTTACAGATGACTTTAAGCAATACGGCTTGCCAATGCCCTATGCTAATTTATTTTTGCCAATGCCTGATGATTCAAATAAGTATGTTTTGTTTCATCAGGTTTTAGATTACACAACTGCTAACGTACCTAATATTTTTTATACAACGGTTGATATAACATTAAATGGGGGATTAGGTGCTGTTATAAGCAAGAATAATATTATTGCTACTAACGCTTTTGGTGTCGGAATGGCTGCCTGTAAAAATGCCAATGGTAGAGACTGGTGGGTAGTGGCATTATCTTTTGACGCAACCCTTGCTCATACTTTTTTAGTAACACCAAATGCCGTTCAATATATGGGAAGTCAAAACCTGCAATTTGCAGGTTTTCCATTAGGGTTTGGTGGACAACCAACCTTTTCACCTAACGGTGAAAAATTTGCTTTTTCATGTAGCAATATTGTTGGAATGAGTTACCAATCAAAAGTTCAGTTGTTCGATTTTGACAGGTGTTCAGGTGTTTTTAGCTTAGACACCGTTATTGACTTTACTGATGGAAATATTTCATTTGCTACTGCATTTTCACCAAATTCAAAATACCTCTACTTTGGAACAATAGAAAATTTATATCAAATTAATACTGATACTTCGGACATTGGCGCAACTTTTCAGTTAGTTGCAACCAATGATGTTTTTCCTTCGTCTGTTCCGCCTTTTTATACTAATTTTTATTTAATGTATCTTGCTGCAAACGGCAAGATTTACATTTCATCAACAAGTAGTGTAGAGCATTTGCATGAAATAAATTACCCTGACAGTGCAGGCGTAGCTTGCGGTGTTCAGTTACATAATGTTTTTACGGATTGTTATTTTATTGGTGTGCCCAATCACCCCAATTATTATTTAGGGCGTTTAATTGGTAGTGCTTGTGATACTTTAACTTCTGTTGCAGAAATTGAGCATGATTTTAAATTTTCCATTTCCCCTAACCCATCAAACGGGAACTTCAAAATAATCTATCTCTTACCTCAAAACAAAAGTGGTACATTTCAAATATTTGATATAAACGGCAAAGCAATTTACAAACAAAACTTACCTCCGTGGAGTACAATGCAATATATATCCTTACCAAAACTTGCAAACGGAGTTTATAATTGCACAATCATAAGCAATAATGAAAGGGTGCATAAAAAGTTGGTTGTTTTTAAGGAGTAGTGTAGTATTTTTAAAACAGCTATGTATCGGTTTATAATACTACAATCCCAGTGCGCTGACGATCCAACAAAGGTGCGAACCGTAAATTTTCCAACTTATGAAGGGCAGGTATTGCGTAAAAAGAAAATTTGCGGTTGGCTTTGTTGGTGTCTTTTTCTTTGGTTCGTTTCTTTTGGACAAGCAAAAGAAATGAACAGAGAAGTTACCCTCACCTCCATGCAGTGCAGCACATTCACAGTAAGCGGCTACTTTACCCAACCCGGCAGTTGCTTTTACAATGTAGCAAGCGTTACTTCTCCGGCAAATACTACGTGGAAAGATAGTGTTTGTGTAAACGTTCTCAATGCTTGTGCCAACACCGACACGACCTTTGCAGACAGTACTTTCTCCGGCAATGCAACCATCAACAACCAATCAATATTTGTAGCCAACCGCTTTTATGTAAACGGAAATTTAACACTGAACAACTGCACTGTTTACACCGCTGCCGGAGCGCAGATAATTGTACAAAACGGAGGTGTCTTTACGATTAATAACACAACCATTCAGGCTTGTGATACCATGTGGAGAGGGATAGAAGTGTTGGCTAATGGTATTGTAACCTTAAACACAAGCACCATTCGCGATGCAGAAAACGGCATCTTGCTGCGCAACAAAGGCATTGTAAAATCTGTAAACAGTAATTTTTACGACAATATCATCGGCATTAATGCCCAGCCCGAACTGGCACAGAGCGATGTTTATGGCTTTGCACAACTAACCGTTGTGGGTACAACATTTACTAAGGCAAATGGATTTAAACCAAGTTATGTGGGGCAACCCACTCATGGCACTGTACCATTGAGTGGCATCTGGCTCAACAATATGTTTTGCACCATTGGTGACAACCTTTTTAATGAAAATTATTTCAGTAAAATGGAGTTTGGCATTTACAGTGTTAACAGTCATTTAACTTTAACTAACAGCAAGTTTGAGTTTATCAGTAACAGTGGCAGTTGGCCAACCAAACCCAGCGGAACGGCTGTTGTCAGTTGGGGCAACAGCCAAAACACATTGGGAGTTTTTAACATGCTACCTCTGGCATCCGGAGGCACTACAGTGCAGCAGTGCGACAGAGGTATTTACGCTATTTACAGTGAATTAAAAGCGCACAATCTAACCTTTAGACAAGTGTTAACGGGTATCTATGCTGCGCGTTGCAAACTACGCACAGCAGACATCACCTACAACGATATTCAGGCAAAGAGTTATGGTATATATTTGTCGCGCAACGAAGGTGCAAAATCAGTAACAATTGAAGGTAATACCATAACCATGCAAGGAAGCAGCAAAGGCGTAGGTATAACACTTGATGAATTAACCAACACCTCCAGTGCTAACTACAATATTTACAACAACATGATTGCATTACATGCAGCTGCAACAGGCATAAAAAGCAGCTTTGCACTCAGGCCACAAATCAACTACAACAACATTAATCAATATACCGTTGGCTCACAAAAACCTTTAACTACAGGCATTCAGCTATTAGGCAGCGACACGGCAACGGTAACATGCAACTACATAATTTCCAACTATCCAGCCGACACACTTTTAATATCTAAAGGTATGGAGGTAGCACAGAGCAAAGGCTTTAACATCAACTGCAATCACATACGTTTTCAAAACTGCGGAGTGTATATGGGTGGTGATTGCACCAAAAACAATGTATATCGTACCAACGATGTGGACAGTTGCGATATGGGTTTGTACCTGAACACTGCTGCCATCATTGGCCAACAGATGCAGAAAGGCAACCGGTGGTTAAATGTGCTTAATAAAGTTAATGCAACCAATTTGGGTGATCCAGCTTTATCTCGAATTATAATTCACACACCGGTTAACACCATCTGGCATCCACTGAATTATTCACCTAACGGACCATGGTTTATTCCGCAATCTGGCACACCTGACCAATGCGGCAATGACTGTTATGCAGCCTTTACCACATCAGAAGACACACTGTTGCTGTATAACATTGCCAGAGGCGATACTTTGTCAACAGAATTTATTGAAGAAACTAAAAGCATTGCCCAACAAAATCTTTATGAACTGCTTGTTGCCAACGACACCCTTCGTGGCAGCGACTCGGTGCTTGCTGCTTTTTATATAAACAATCAAAACACTGTTATCGGCAAACTGAGTGAAACAAAGGATTTTCAGAAATCAGCCTTTGTTATCAATGGCTATTTTAATAGTTTGTTAGCTGCATCCGATAATTTGATACAACAGATTACTGACAGTTTGAATATTGTTGATAACTTATTAAAACAAAACTCCACTACACTTTACGAAACCATGTTGGATAATCTTGTACAACAATTAAACACACAGCAGACTACACGTAAAAATTTAATGCAACAGATTGAAAATATCCAAACAGGCAATTGGGTTAACAGCACCAATACTAATGCTGCGGTGCAACCGGTAACGTTGCCGCAGATAAATCAAAAAACAATGACTGAGCTACTGCGAAAAGCAGAACAGCTAGGCGAAGACAGTTTGCAGACTGATATGAATACACTGTTAAACATTGCCATGCAATGTCCCTACAGTGGTGGGGTCTCTGTTTATCAAGCAAGAAACATGCTGGCATTGTTTAACGACAGTTTGGAGTATGACGACCTGTATGCCTGCTTGCAGGAAGGTATTTACAGAATGGCTCAAACGGCAAACGGACTTACAAACTATATAGCCATAGATTTTGATTTGGTGCCCAACCCTGCCGATGGCAAAACAGAGGTAAGGATACTGTCACCGGTTGATGGATTAACGAAGTTAACACTACGCACCATGCTGGGGTATATGATGGGCGAATGGCAGCTGAATGGTGAAAAACAGTTTACCATTTATACTCATAAGTATTTACAGGGCATGTACATGGTAGAAATAAAAGACAGCAACGGTTATAGCAGGGTTAAAAAATTAATTATTGCACGATGAAAAAGCTAATAACAATCAGTATTATTTTATTGCATGGCTTTAGTTGTTTGGGGCAGGGTTATAATCACAATTATTTGTTGGGGTATGATGTTGTTGGAATGCCTCCTTATACATCTTCTGGTAAAGCAATAGCAGAAATTGACTCAATTAACTTTAATGTATTCTCACAAGTAAGGAAGATGAAATTTATGGAGGCACAGGCCAATATTTCCGACAGTGCCGGTAATTTATTGTTTTATACCAACGGTTGTTGGATTGCCAATGCAACAGGAGATACTATGGTTAATGGTGGTGGATTAAACCCAGGTCCATTCGCAAATGGATATTGTTCATTTGGTTTTCCAAAACCAATTACACAAGTAATTTTGCCTTATCCTGATAGTGTGGGTAAATATTTGTTGCTTCATCAAACAGGCGATGTAAGTGTATATCCGCGCAATCTGTATTACTCCATCATTGACATGTCTTTGGATAGTGGTCGTGGAGCAGTGACACTTAAAAATCAAATTGCATTTAGCGACACATTGGTTTTTGGAGTTACAGCCTGTAAACATGCCAATGGCAGAGATTGGTGGGTGGCAGTACTTAAAGACAGCAGCGATGTGGTGTTTACGGTATTGTTAACCCCCAATGGCATCACTAATATTCAGCAGCAACATTTAAATGTGCCGATGCACACAAGTTTTAGCTCTATTCAGGTTTTTTCGCCTGATGGAACAAAGTATGCTTATATAACTATGAATCCTACTGGAATAATGGGTAAACCTTTAAAAAGGGATATTCGGCTTTTTGATTTTGACAGATGTTCCGGTTTATTTTCAAACTCAAAATACACATTATTACCTGATTCAATCTATGGATTAGGATTAGGATTTTCACCTAATTCTAAATTACTGTATCAGTTTTCGCAAATCAATATTTACCAGTATGACTTGCAGGCTGCTCAAATTTGGCAAACACAGCAATTGGTTGCCCAGTACGATACATTTTCTTATGGTGGTTGGACAGATTTTTGTTATATGTACCTTGCGGCCAACGGTAAATTTTATATTTCATCGTGTAGCGGAGCACCCTATTTTGGTGTTATTGACCAACCGGATAGTGCAGGTTTAGCTTGTAATGTATTGCAACATGCTGTCCAAACACCATGCTATTTAGGTTTTTCACATGTTAATCATCCCAACTACTATCTTGGTTGTGATACCACACAAACTACCTGCCCATGTTTGATTACAGGCATTAATGACGTTAAGCAACATGATTTCAAATTTTCAATTTCCCCCAACCCAAGCAATGGTAATTTTAAAATAGTTTATCTCTTGCCACAGAACAAATCCGGCACACTTCAATTATTTGATATAACCGGCAAACAAATTTACAAACAAAACCTGCCGCCTTGGAGCACTATGCAATACATCTCATTGTCCAAAATCGCTAACGGAGTTTACCAATGTGTGATTAGCAGCGGCAATGAAAGGGTGCATAAAAAGTTGGTTGTCTTTAAGGAGTAATAAAAAAGCTTCCCCTTTTAGAGAAAGCCTTTTGTTTTTCTTAAATCTTAAAAATTAATAGTAAGTCAGTCTGATAACGTCAGCAAGATATTTTGCAAAACGAATTACCTGACGGCTATAGCCATATTCATTATCATACCAAACATAAAGCACTGCTGTCTTTCCGTCTTTACTAACAATAGTAGCAGGACTATCAACAATGCTTGCGCATGGATTTCCTACAAGGTCGGTGCTTACTAATTCATTACCGTACGAGTATTGAATTTGCTCAACCAAATCACCTTTAAGTGCTGCTTCTTTCAGAATTTCGTTGATGGAATCTTTATCTGAATTTTTTCCTAACGTCAGGTTCAGAATTGCTAAGGATACATCAGGAGTAGGAACCCTTACAGCATTGCCTGTAATTTTACCGGCCAATTCAGGTAAAGCTTTTGATACTGCTTTATCAGCACCTGTTTCAGTAATTACCATATTTAAAGCGGCCGAGCGACCTCTTCTGTATTTTTTATGATAGTTGTCAAGAAGATTCTGGTCGTTTGTATAGGAGTGAATGGTTTCTATATGTCCACGTTCGATGCCTAATGTTTTATTAATTACTGCCAACACAGGAACAATGGCATTGGTTGTACAAGAGGCCGCAGAATAGATTTTTTCACTTGCATCATGTTGTGTTTGATTTACACCATAAACAACATTAGGAATGTCACCTTTGCCGGGAGCTGTTAATAATACTTTATCTACTCCCTTTGAAAGTAAATGTTTACCTAAACCTTCACGGTCGCGTGCAACACCGGTATTATCAACCAGCAGCGCATTGTTAATCCCATACTTTGTATAATCAATATCTTCAGGATTCTTTGCTGAAATCATGTGTACGGTATGTCCATTAATTATGAGAGCACGATTTTGAATATCTTCAATCACAGTGCCCGGAAATGGCCCATGAACACTATCTGTACGTAACAAATCTGCACGTTTGATAATATCTTCATCACTTTTATCACGGGTAACTATTGCACGTAAACGAAGCTGTTCGCCTTTGCCAGCCATGATAGTTAGCTCGCGCGCCAGCAATCGGCCTATACGACCAAAACCATAAAGAACAACATCTTTAGGTGTTAATGTCTTTTTGCCTTTACCGATAAAATCCTTTAGTTTATCTGCAATAAACTTACTTACCGTTTGATATTTCTCTTTATCAACAAGCCATTCATGAGCCAAACGTCCTAAATCGAGACGTGATGGTGCAAGATCAATAGCGTTTAACTCTTTGGCAATAGCTAAAGCGTCAAAAATATTAATCGGCTTTTTTACAATTTCCTTAGAATACTGAATCAGGTTCAACAATTGGCTGCTACTGCGATCAATCATCTGATTGCGAAACATAACCAATTCTACTGATTTGTCGAACCATAAAGATCCGGTAACATGAATTAACTCAATGGCAGCTTTCTCAGCCTTAATCCATTCGTTTAAATCCTGTTCATAGTTTACATCATTTGCTGCTGTTGTTTGCATTTTTTATTGATTTTATTCAGGCTGCAAATATACTCCATGTTTACAAACGTTTTACAACAAAATTGTCCCATTTATTACATTACAACTACTTTGTAATTCAGTGTTTTAAAATGATTTTCTGATTAACTAAACAACAACTTGTTAAAAACATTTTATTGTTCTATCCGTTTAACGGATTATTAGATTGACTTTTGTTGTCTGAAATTCAAGGTGGATGAAACAGCTTTTAAACATATTTATTATGCAGTGGGCAGATAAAACAATCAGTCTTGTTGGGCTGGTGCTATTTAAATCTTCTGTTCTTGCAGGTCTTCTAAGTTTTACTTCCAAAAAGAAAAAAGAAACTTATAAGGTAGTGATTGAAAAAGAAAAGCTTTAATCGCTATTCAGAAGTGATCATCAGCTGTTGATTGATCAAAAATATTATCCGGATCATTTTTTCTCACGTCAATTTTATTCAACAACTTACTTAGAGTATCCAGCAAAAACTTTTTGTTTTCAAGAGCAAAGCTAATCAGTGATTTTGCAGCAACATAGCCTAACGTTCCATACAAAGCCGACCCACTTTTACGTTGCGCACCTCTGCCAATTAAATACTCGGCACCAATCCTTAATGCGCTACCGGCAATGCCGGTCTTGTTTTCAAACAATAATGACTTAAAGGTTTTATTCAGAATATTGGCTGGTGTCAACTCACTTTTCAATGTGTTGATATTATTAATCATTTTGTCTTCTAAAACCAAACTGCGTTTATGCAAGACATTTTTTGCTGCCAGCAACTCTTTATAGTTGGTAATTTTTGACTTATTCATCAGCTGCATTTTTTTCAGAACTATTAAGTCGTTTGATAATAAAATCCATTAAAGGCTCTTTTATCAGTCGTTGTGAAAACACAGCTACACCAATCAATAAAACAAAAAAGAACAATGCCATAATAAAAAAGCCTGCATACATACTGTTTAAATATTGACCTATCAGTAATGCTAATCCAACACTTAAAAATGCAAAAACAACCAATGCAAGAATGGCAATAACAAACACAACTGTAAGTGACGATACTATTTCAGACAGTTTTTGCTGAAAATTAAGATAGGTTAACTCAAGTTTTACCTCAACATATTCCCGTGCCTCTTCGTAAAGTGTCTGCAGCGTATTTTTTTCCTGTGGCATATTCCAAATTACGATCAATATTCTTTAGCTGATGGATTGCCATCTTCCATTTCTTTGGACAAGTTATCAAGTTCATCATTAGCTTCATTTATTTTTCGTTTGATATCATCGAGGATATCTTCTCCTTTTTTTCTGATTTTTCTGCGTGTTTCTTCGCCTTTATCAGGAGCAAATAACACTCCGAGTATAGCACCGGCAGCAGCCCCTATCAGCAGCGCACCTAAAATTTTTGAACCATTAGACATAGCATATTATTTTAATAATTTTATTTTACAAAGATAATCACCCTTTACAGTTTATTGATGAATATTTTAGCAAAACAACATAGGTGGGTAATTGTTTAATCGCCATCTGACAATTGTTCTAAAAGAGACTGCAGTTCTGCCTTAGTTTTTTGTTTGCGTTGATTTTCTGCCAGCAAAAGACCTTCCTGACATAATTTTCTGGCTTTTAAGAGATCTATATCCTGTAAGAACAAAGCATACTGATAAAAAACAGGTAAATAACTTCTGCTTACTGATAAAACCTTCTCAAAATAATTTACAGACTGCTCCTCATTATTTAGCTTAACGTGTTCTAGTGCAAGGGCGTATAAAACAAACAATTCCTGTGGATTATCGGCATACATAGCCTCTAGTTGCTGAAGTCTGTCTGTTGACATTTCATTCACATTTATTTCAATGAAGTACAATAATACCTATTTTTGCATTCCGAAAAAAGTAGTTAATCATTTTAAATATGAAAATTTTAGTTTGTATCAGTCATGTACCCGACACGACAACCAAAATAAGTTTCACTGCCGACAATAAATCTATTGCTACATCAGGCATACAATACATTATCAACCCTTATGATGAAATTGCTCTTACTCGTGCATTGGAACTGACTGAAAAATCAGGTGGAACCGTTACTGTAATTAATGTTGGTGATGCTACCACAGATGCCACTTTGCGCAAAGCTTTAGCCATTGGCGCAACAGATGCTGTGCGGATAGATGCCAATCCGGCAAACGCTTCTTTTGTTGCTGCACAAATTGCAGACTATGCATCGAAAAATAGTTTTGATTTGATTCTTACAGGTCGTGAATCTATTGATTACAATGGTTCGCAAGTTGCAGCAATGGTTGGTGAGCTATTAAACATTCCATCAGTAAGCATTGTAAAATCGCTTGAAGTAGCTGATAAAAATGTTACCCTTGAGCGCGAAATTGAAGGAGGTAAAGAAATTGTTTCATGTCCTACTCCACTTGTTGTTAGTGCAACTGAAGGGATGGCTGAACCACGTATTCCCAACATGCGCGGAATAATGAGTGCCCGCACCAAGCCTTTGCAGGCTGTTGCTGCAGTTGCTACGGAAACACATCAGCAATTGGTAGGTTATGATAAACCTGCGCCACGAACACAGGTAAAGTTAATTGATGCATCAAATGTAAAAGCACTTGTAGATGCATTACACATAGAAGCTAAAGTTATTTAATAATATAAATCTGAGAATTAAGATATGAATGTTCTTGTATATATAGAAACTGCAGAAGGAAAATTAAAAAAATCGGCAACGGAAGTTTTAAGTTATGGTAAAGCAATTGCTAAAAACTCAGGAGGCACCTTAACTGCACTTGCTGTTGGTGATTTAGCACCTGATGAGCAAAACAAGGCAGGCCGCTATGGTGCTGATAAAGTTTTACATGTAACAAATGAAAAATTAAAGCAATTTATAAATCAAGCGTACGCTTCAGTAGTTGCAGAAGCAGCAAAACAAAGCAATGCATCGGTTGTAGTAATTTCAAACACATTTAATGGCAAGGCTATGGCACCAAGGGTTACTGTTAAGCTTAAAGCCGGAATGGTTGATGGTGCTGTTGGTTTACCTGATTTAAGCAATGGTTTTAAGGTGAGAACTTCAGCCTTTTCAGGCAAAGCATTTGCTGACATTGAGTTGACCTCTTCCATAAAAGTTATTACTGTTTCGCCAAACAGTTTCAAAGCAGAAGAGAATCAGGCATCGGGCACAGTTGAGTCATTTAGTCCATCTGTTGCTGACAGCGATTTTACTGCTCTGGTAAAAGAGATCGTAAAAGCTTCAGATAAAATTTCTTTACCTGAAGCCGAGATTGTTGTATCTGCTGGTCGTGGTTTAAAAGGACCTGAAAACTGGGGAATGGTAGAAGAACTTGCAACTTTATTAGGTGCTGCAACAGCATGTTCTAAGCCTGTTAGTGATGCACATTGGCGTCCACATAGCGAACACGTTGGACAGACAGGATTGGCAATAAGTCCTAACTTATACATTGCCATTGGTATATCCGGTGCAATACAGCATCTTGCCGGTGTTAGTTCCTCCAAAACTATTGTGGTTATTAATAAAGATCCGGAAGCCCCATTCTTTAAAGCAGCTGATTATGGTATTGTTGGTGATGCATTTGAAGTAGTACCAAAGCTTATTGAAGAGGTTAAAAAATTTAAAGCCGCTAATGGCTGATTATATTAAAAGTTTGTTTACTTTTAAACCTTGATGAAAAAAATAAGACTCGATATTTTCGGTTTGTCTTATAGTCAGGCACAAAGTGGAGCCTATGCCTTGGTATTGAATGAGCAGGGCGGCACACGAAGGCTACCTATAATCATTGGTGGTTATGAGGCTCAGGCTATAGCCGTTGAGTTGGAAAACATGACTCCCAGCCGACCGCTTACACATGATCTTTTTAAAAACTTCTCTATTTCTTTCGGAATCCATATTAATGAAGTAACAATCTACAACTTGAAAGAAGGTGTTTTTTATTCAAAGATTGTCTGCAGCAATGGCGAAAAACAACTTGAAATTGATGCCCGCACCAGTGATGCAATTGCCTTAGCCGTTCGTTTTAACTGTCCGATTTATACATTTGACTTCATATTGTCGCAGGCCGGAGTTGAAATTGAAGGAGAACTAAATGTAAGTGATGAACCGAATGAAATTACCAAACCTGAAAAGACTTTTCCTCCTCAAAGAAAAAAGCCCAAAACACTTGCTTTAAACGATTTTTCACACCTTTCCACTGAGGAGCTTAACGAAGCACTTATTAATGCCATTGACAACGAAGATTATGAAGCTGCTTCTAAAATCAGAGACGAATTAACAAGGAGGAATAAATAAACTTCGCTAGGAGAAAGCTACTGCTTGAGGTGTGATATAAAGCTGGCGTTGTTATTTATTTTTCTTACCAAACACAGAAATGTTAACATACCTTCCGGGGTTTGCCTTTAAGTCAATGAGAAGTTTATCAAGATTAGCAGATGCACTATTGAGGTTATTGTAAAGACTGTCGTCATTAACCAACTTACCCAAACTGCCTTGCGAGTTATCAATTTTGCCTAACACACTGTTTAGTTCGGCAATAGTTTTATTGAGTTTTTCAATGGTGAGGTTAAGTTGCAATCGGCTAAGCGAATCGCTTAGTGAGTTAACATTTTTTAAAATACCATTGATGTCAGACTGTTTATTGTTGAGGTTTCCGGCTACACCATCAATATTTGCAAGCATACTGTTGAGCTTACTATTTGAATTATTCACCATTTTATCCAGACCTTCAGTAGTGTGCTCCAGATTAGCAAAAATATTATTCAGGCTGCTGCGTGAACGCTCATTGATGAGTTGTGTTAATGCAAACGATAATGAATCGAGTGAGGTAACCAATCCTTCTGCCTTACTCTTTAATGGTTTAATCTGATCTGTTAACCCTGACTGCACATTACCTACAAGGGTATCGCCATTTTTTGCAGGTGTTTTGTCCTCACTCATTTCAAGTTCTATGGCCTTTGAGCCTAACAAATCACTTGAAACAATAACTGCATTTGACGATTTGGGAATAAAAACATTATCATCTACTCTTAGAGTAACAATAAGCCGTCCGCTTTTGTCTTCGGCATAAATAATTTTATCTACCTGCCCAATTTTAAACCCATTCATAATTACAGGGTTCGATTTTACGATACCATTCACATCGTCATAAACAACATAATATTTGTTTGATGTAGAGAATAAATCTGTCCCTTTTAAAAAGTTCATACCCCAGAAAAAACCGGCTATGGTAAGTGTAAATGCTATGCCTACTTTTACTTCGTTTGATATTTTCACGTGATTTGAATTTATTTTTTTATTGCTTCTGCCTCTTTATTTGAAATTCGCTTGCCTTTATAGTAAGGCGTAACAAATGCATCTTTATACCCCTTTGCCCTAAGCTGTGATTGTGCTGATAATGCTTTGGCATGCGTTGTAAAAACACCCTGGCATACTCTAATCATCCCATTTTCTGCTTTAAAAGTATTAATGTCGGGCAGATTTTCAAATCGCTTTAATTCTTCTTTTGATGCCTCTGGCATTGCTGCCAGCTGTACGGTATAAAAAAAATCAGGTAATTTATCTGAATTGGCATTTTCTTTCTTCACCTCTGAAGGAATCACCTTTTCTTTAGAAGCAATAGGCTTAACAGTAGTTTCTGTTTTGTTATTTTCTGCTGGGTGCGTCTCCTTTTGGGTAACAGGTGTGTCTGTATTCTTTTTGACTGTTTCCTTTTTTACTTCCTGATTTTCTTTAGTGTTGTTTGGCGTTGCTGTATTTTTCTCACTATCAGTTGCCTTTTGAGGTGGTTGTGTGGTTTCCTTATCCGATTGATTATCGTTATTTTTTACTTCTAATATGTTTTTATTCAAGTCATTCTCTGCACTCCCTTGAGGAATTTTAGCTCCTGGAGTTTCCATATCTAATTTATACTCCATAAAAGCCCTGAAAATACTTGAAGCAATAGCATTCTGACCTTTCTCTGTAAGCAAATATTTTTCCTCTGTTCTGTTTGTTAAAAATCCGGTTTCAATCAGAACTGATGGCATAGCTGTTTTATAAAGTACTAAAAAACCTGCCTGCTTAACACCTCGGTTATAACGTCCGGCATACACTTCAAACTGCTGCTGAACTGCCGAGGCAAACTTGAGACTTTGTGTCAGGTAGGCATTTTGATATAAAGTAAAAACAATGTTGGCTTCAGGCGAATTAGGATCAAAGCCATCATACTTTTGTTTATAATCTTTTTCTAACAGCACTGCGGCATTTTCACGTTTAGCCACATTAAGATTGTCTTCTGTTTTATGCAAACCCATAACATAGGTTTCAGCTCCAAATGCTGCCGGGCTGCCGGAGTTGCAGTGTATGCAAATAAAAAGCTCTGCATGATTACGGTTAGCAATTGCAGCGCGCTCATGCAATTCAACAAACTCGTCAGTTTTTCTGGTGTAAATAACCTTTACATCAGGGTATTTTTGAGTAATCATTTCTCCCAATTTCAGTGCTACTTCAAGTGCAATTTGTTTTTCTTTGGAAGAGGCACCTAAGCAACCTGAGTCATGTCCGCCATGACCGGGGTCTATTACGATGGTCTTGATTCGATACGGCTCCTTATAGGTTCCATTAGACGCTGAAATACAAATAAAAAACAACAATGATATTGTAAAAATGACCCTTATTTTTATCATCTTATAAATAAACAACATGATTCTGCGTTTCTTTGGATGGTGTTAAATTCTGTTCAATTACCTTTGCGGCTCCAAAAATATCGTTTTTAACTCCATCTCCTTTTTTTGTAAATGACCGTTTTTAAAAACTTATTAACGATTACAATATTGTGGTGCCTGACGGTCATTATATTTTCAACTGAAAATATACTTGCACAAACGCCTCTAAAAGATTCATTATCCATTGATACAGTGTCTAAAGACACCATTAAAACAGGGGTCAACAATGACATAAAATCAAAAGTTCATTATGTTGCTGATGACACCATTGAATTTGACATTGAGCATGAAAAGGTTTTTATGTATGAAAAAGCTCAGGTTAATTATGAAAATATTGAACTTAAGGCTGCCTATATTGAAGTTGACTGGAATACAAAGAATGTTTTTTCGGCAGGTCTCCGCGATTCATCAGGAAAACTTTATGGAATGCCCGTTTTTAAGGAAGGCGATGATGAATTTAAAGCAGATACCATGCGTTATAACTTCGACACGAAGAAAGGTAAGGTTTATCATGTCATAACACAGCAAGGCGATGGCTTTATACATGGTGCCATAGTTAAAAAAGTTGATGAAAGCAGTTATATACGCTATGGCAAATACACTACCTGTAGTTTAGATACCCCACACTACTATATTGCAGCAAATAAACTCAAAGTAATTCCCAACAATAAAATAATTACAGGGCCGGCTTATCTGATTATTGGCGATGTTCCAGCACCTGCAGCCATTCCTTTTGGGTTATTTCCTAACACTAAAGGTCGAAGCTCAGGAATATTATTTCCTGCATACGGTGAAAGCAATGCACTTGGATTTTTCTTTAAAAATGGTGGATATTATTTTGGAATTAGCGATCATGTTGACCTTCAACTTACAGCAGATATTTATACACTTGGCAGCTGGGCTGTAAAAGCATCTTCACGATATAATAACCGTTATCATTATAATGGAAATTTATCCTTCCTCTACTCTATTATTAAAGTGAGCGAAAAAGATTTACCTGACTATAGCCGAAGTAAAGAGTTTTTCATAAACTGGAGTCACTTACAAGATCCAAAAGCCAGACCCAACGGAATTTTCTCCGCTTCTGTTCGTGCAGGCTCAAACGACTATTATACCAGAAATATTTCAAGTGCATCAAACTACCTGACCAACACGTTCAATTCATCAATTTCTTATTCACGCTCATTTTTCAATAAACAACTCAACTTCTCATCTGCCATCACCCATTCGCAAAACACGCAAACCAAAATAATTTATTTAACTGCACCAAGCATTAATCTGAGCATGAATACCATCTATCCATTCCGTAAAAAAGAACAGGAAGGCACACTTGCATGGTATGAAAAAATAAGTGTTGGTTATAGCAGCACATTACAAAATCAATTACAGAATCCCGATAGTTTATTTTTCAAAAACACGACACTGCAAAAGATGAAAAACGGGATGCAACATAACATTCCGGTCAGTGCATCATTTAAAGTGATGAAATATTTTAATCTTACACCGGTAATCAATTTTAACGAACGCTGGTATATAGAAACCTACAAGCAACGATTTGATGCCGAAAATAACAGCATTATGACCGACACTGTTAAAGGATTCAACGCTGCACATGAATACAACGGCTCGTTAAGTCTGAACACAAGAATTTATGGTATGAAGCAATTCAAGAAAGGGAAAATAGCTGCAATAAGACATGTGCTTTCACCAACATTAAGCTATATGTACAGACCGGATTTTGGTGAGAATAAATATGGTTATTATAAAACTGTGCAAACAGATAGCATTGGCAACAGCAGACGTTATTCCATCTACGAAAACACACTTTATGGCGGACCTTCACAAGGGAAATCAAATTTGCTTAGTTTTAGTTTAGACAATAATCTGGAGATGAAAACCAGACAATATACTGATACAGCTGTCAACATTAAAAAGATTAAAATTCTGGAAAGTTTTGGTTTATCTGCATCATACAACTTATCAGCAGATTCATTTAATCTCTCGCCCATCGGTATGAATGCCCGAACTACGCTTTTTGATATGGTTAGCTTAACAGCATCAGGAACTTTTGATCCATATCTGATGAACGATCAAGGAATACGAATTGCAAAATATTCTCTTACAGAGAATGGAAAAATTGCACGACTCACCTCAGCCGGTGGTAGTGTTGGTTTTAATCTGAATCGTCAGAAAGGAAATAAAAAAAGTTTAAAAGGAACCATGGAGCAGGTAAAAGAAATCAATGATCATCCTGATGATTATGTTGACTTTTCTGTACCCTATAATTTGTCTGTCAATTACAGCATTACCTATTCACGACCGACAAATGAGAAAGGAAATTTATCGCAAATCGTTGGTTTCAATGGAGATATTTCATTGACAGAACATTGGAAGATAACATTCAATTCAGGTTATGATTTTCAAACCAAAAAGCAGTCTTATACCTCACTAGGATTTTATCGTGATTTACATTGCTGGGAAATGCGTCTTAACTGGGTGCCTTTCGGCTATCAGGCCAACTATTATTTTCAAATTAACGTAAAGTCTAGTGTACTTCAGGATTTAAAGTTGACCAAGAAAAACGACCGCTACGATAATTTCTAATTTTATTCAACACTAAATTTCTGACCTTCAATGGCAAGTTCTGTATTTTTAAATACTGTCCGTGCTTCATCGAGCAAAGGTTTTAAATCGCGATAGCGTGCAGAAAAATGACCCACTATTAGTTTATCAACCCCTGCTTTTTTTGCAATAGTTGCAGCCTGCAGGCTTGTTGAATGAAAAGTTGTTTTAGCCCGCTCTGCCAAATCATTCATAAATGTTGCTTCATGATAGAGCAGGTTTACGCCTTTTATTTCATCAATAATTGATTCATCATAACATGTATCGCTGCAGAAAGCGTAAGAACGTGGTGCTGTAGAGGAAATAGTCAGCTCTGCATTAGGAATAATTTTTCCTTCGTCATCTTCGTAATCAAACCCGTCTTTAAGTCTTCCATAGAAAGAAAAAGGAATATTATGTTGTTGCAGCTTGGCAATAATTAACTTTCTGGGCTTAGGCTTTTCAGAAAAAAGATATCCCGTGCAAGGGATGCGGTGGTTAAGAATAATTGATTTAATGAGCATATCATCATCTTCATAAATTATGGCAGGTGCATAATGCTGAACAGGATGAAAAATCAACTGATATCGCAATCGTGTTTGCGACAATCGTAATTGAAGTTCTATAACGTCCATTAACTCCGGCTGGCCATAGATGTGTATTTCGCTGGTGCGCCCTTGCAGGTGCATTGTTGAAAGCAAACCTACAAGGCCCAAATAATGGTCGCCATGCAGGTGTGAAATGAAAATATGCGAAAGTTTATTGAGCTTAAATTTATATTTCAGAAACTGCCCTTGTGTGCCTTCACCACAATCAATCAAAAAAAACCGCTCCCGGATATTTAAAACCTGAGCGGTAGGATGACCTTGAAAGATGGGCGTTGCCGAACTACTACCTAAGATCGTTACTTCAAAATACATTACTTTGAAATAATCATCCTTCTGGTGATGTTGGCTGTGCCCGAATTGATAGAATACATGTAAATTCCTGCTGAAAGATTTTCGGCATTTATAGTATAAGTATTCACGCCTCTTTTTGCAGAAATTGTTTCACTGAAAATATTTTTACCAAGAATGTTATAGATTTTAAATTCGAGCTTGGTGTTTACCGGTGAATTAAAATACACAACAGACTTTTGTTTAAAAGGATTCGGTAGGTTTTGCGACATACTTAATTTGTCTTTTGGCAAAAGCTCTATCACTCCTGAATTGGTGTCAATGGTAATGGTATAATATGTCACTGACATAGGCTGGCCATAAGATATACCAAGGTTGGTTATTTTGCCTCTGGCAATGATATCTACAGTAATAGGATATACACCAGCTGTTACAGGTGTACCAGAAAGCAGAAGACAACCATTGCTGCTTGCCAAAAACTGACAAGTTCCGGGATTGCATGCATAGGTCAGTCCGGGAGGTAATCCTGAAACACCCAGAATGGTAATTGAGTCCAATTCAAAATTTGCATTAAATGGCACACCATTAAAATTGATTGTGGCAGTAGTATCAAAAAATGTTCTTACCTGAATAACCTGATTGTAGGCTACACCCACTGTGCCATTGCTCAAGCCGGTAGCACTGTCGGGATAAACACCGGGATCAATTATTGTTGGGTCAGGAGTACACTGCGACATTGCAATGCCTGACATGGAGATGAACATCAACGAGAAGAGTAACTTTTTTATCATATATAGGAGTTTAAAATTCAGTTTACAGAAGCGGCTTTGTTGATTTGAGCCAATGCTTCATCAATTTTTGGCACAATGGTTAATACTGAATCAAGTTGTGATATGTTGATTAGTTTCTTTACCGGTTCGCTGATTTCTGTTACAATGAAATTACCATTGGCATTGCGGCAAATTCTATTGCCTACTAAAATAGCACTCAGTCCTGATGAATCACAATATTGTGTATCGGAAAGATCGAGGACAATATGAATGAAGCCCTGGCTGTTGAGTATCAACAACTCCGATTTAAGTTCAGCGGAAATAAGTGTATTAAGCTTTTGTTCGTGAAGCTTCAGCACTGCGTATTTTTCTTTTTTGTCTAAGGTATAATGCATACTAGTTGGATGTAAAAATGTTGCAAACAAATATAAAAAAGATATTTTAATAAAAACAAATAGGCTGTCCTATTTATAAAATCAACCTACCGGCTGACCGGCTAATAAATATAAAACTGCCATGCGAACAGCCACACCGTTTTCAACCTGATCTAAGATTATAGACTGATCGGAATCAGCAACTTCAGTAGTAATTTCAACTCCGCGATTGATTGGCCCGGGGTGCATGATGACAATTTTTTTCTGTAATTTTTTTAATATGTCGAGTGTGATACCATATTGCATAATATACTCTCTTAAAGACGGAAAGTATTTAATATCCTGACGTTCAAGTTGAATACGTAATACATTAGCTACATCGCACCAGTTCAAAGCATTAATGAGGTTGGTTTCAACTTTCACACCCAACTGCTCAATATATCTTGGAATCAAAGTAGCAGGACCGCAGACCATTACTTCTGCACCCGATTTTTGCAGACAATAAATATTAGACAAAGCTACTCTTGAATGCAAAATATCGCCAACGATAACCACTTTTTTACCTTTTAATGTTCCTAACTTTTCACGGATTGAAAAAGCATCAAGCAGTGCCTGTGTTGGATGTTCATGTGTTCCATCGCCTGCATTAACTATCACAGAATTTACTTTTTGTGACAAAAATAATGCTGCACCAGGTTTGGGATGACGCATCACCACCAAATCAACCTTCATGGCAAGAATATTATTGACTGTGTCAATTAATGTTTCGCCTTTATTGACTGATGATGATGATGCTGTAAAATTCAGCACATCGGCAGAGAGTCTTTTTTCGGCCAGCTCGAATGAGAGACGTGTGCGGGTAGAGTTTTCAAAAAATAAATTCACTACTGTAACATCACGCATGGAAGGCACCTTTTTAATTGGCCTGTTGATGACTTCTTTAAAAGTTTTTGCTGTATCAAGAATAAGGTTGATATCTTCAGGATTCAGGTTTCTGATACCAATAAGATGTTTAACGCTTAACTTTCCCATTCGTTTTTGATTTGATTTCAGAAACCAACCACACACCGTCTTTGCTGCCGCTCTCCTTCCACTCTACCTGCACTTTATCATTAATGGCTGTATCAATTGCCTGACCTGTATAATCTGGCTCAATTGGAAACTGTCTGCTGAATTTTCTGTCAATTAAAACTAATAACTCAACCTTGGCAGGACGTCCAAAAGCCATCAGTGCATCCATTGCTGCTCTAATGGTACGTCCGGTAAACAACACATCGTCAACCAAAACCACATTCTTGCCTTCAACAATAAAATCTATCTCTGTTCGTGAGGGCATCAGCAACTTTTCACTTCTGCGGTAATCGTCTCTGAAAAATGTAATATCCAATGCGCCATGCTGAATAGTACTCTCCGGTAAAAATTCTGAAAGCCTTTTACAAATGCGTTTAGACAAGGGTACACCCTTTGACTGTAACCCAATGATACAGGTATCTTTAAAGTTGCCGTGGTTTTCAATTAGCTGATGACAAAGGCGCTCTATGGTAATATCCAATTGTTTGCCCGCAAGAATTAAATGTGTCATCGTGTGGCAAAAATAGCATTTGATCTTAATTGTAAAAAATCAAATTACATTGCCGTTTAAAATTTACCCTAAAATTTTACGGAGGCATCAAATACTCTAATAGCAATACCGATATTTAAACGGTTGCCTTTTGCTTCTTTAATTGTGGATTTAAATGCTCTATGGCATCGGCCAAAAAGCAAGGAATAATGGCATGGTGCGTCAGCTCAATTTTATTTGGATCACTAAGCGACTCAATCATGTCATAATATTTTTCGCTGCTGTAGTGCTCAATAATTTTTTCCTTTTTATCAGGGCGATTAAAATAGCGGTACATTCCCTCTGCATCTGCTTCCGGATGAAATTGCACTCCCAATATTTCATCACTGAACCGAAGTCCCATAATTGCACGCTCAAAGGGAACATGGGGTCTGATTTTTTCAAGGCAAAGTAATTTGCCACCACTACGTACTATTTTATCTATGTCAGGTGTGGTCACCTGCCATTCTCTGGAGTCAACTGCAAAAAACGGTTCAGGAAGACGGCCAATAATTCTGTCATTATTCCCATCTTCAGTTTTGTGAATGGGAAAAATTCCGAACGAGGGAGAATGTCTTTCACTCACTACTCCAAAGCCTAAATGATGTGCCATCATCTGAAAGGAATGACATATCAGAAAGGCATATTTCTTTTTATTGTCAGCGTCAGCATTGTGCGCTAAGAGTTTATCCCAAAGAGCATAAAATGGTTCTTCCCACTCATCACCTGCCGGCAAAGGACAACCAGGACCTCCTGATGATATATAGATATCGTAGCTTAAATCAGGCACTTCATTCTTTTGTCTGACATCAAAAAAACTACATTCAATAAACTTACTGAATCGGTCAAGAATGGTGCCGATGCTGCGCATGCCTTCGTTGGGTTCACCATTATACAAATCGAGCACTGCAACGCGCACAGGAATAAAATTTGTCATTACTTTTTTCCCTTTTTTACGGGAATATCAATATTTGTTTCACTTATTATGTAATCTACCACCTTTTTCAGGTCTCCGGTTTTCTCAAAAACTGCCAATTGCCTGTCGGCACCGGTACCATTCTTCATCATATTAAAAACATGATTTACCTCCTTGCGTGAACCTAAATCGCCCACAACATCATCAATAAACTCTGTAATTTCTTCAATCAGCAATTGCGTTTCTACCTCTTTTTCTTTACCGAAATCAATCAATTTGTCATCAATACCATAACGTGCGGCACGCCATTTATTTTCATTGATTAATGCTCTGGAATAGGTTCTGAAACTCAGATTAAACTGCATCAACAAATACAACTTGGCGATGATGCCCTGCATGATAGCTGCCAGTGTAATAGTTTCTTCAATACGCATCGGAATATCGCAAATTCTGAATTCTATGGTATTGAAGAACGGATGCAATCGAATATCCCACCACACTTTCTTGGCATTATCCATACAATTTGTCTTTACCAGCAACTGAATATAAGCATCATATTCAGCAGCACTCGAAAACTCGTCCGGAATACCTGTCCTCGGAAATTTATCAAAAACCTTGGTTCTAAAAGACTTAAAACCTGTATTTCTTCCTTCCCAAAACGGTGAGTTGGTAGAGAGTGCAAAAATGTGTGGTAAGAAATATCGTGCCTGATTCATCAGTCTGATACCAATTTCTCTATCGTCAATTCCAATGTGCACGTGCAATCCAAAAATGAGATTGCTTCTTGCAGCGTCCTGCATCTCGCGAATAATTTCTTCATAACGTGGATGGTCGGTAATGAGCTGATCCTGCCAGCGCGAAAATGGGTGTGTGCCGGCAGCTGCAATCACCAGTCCTTGTTTATGCGCCAACTTAGCCACCATCTGACGCAGATAGGTAACTTCCTTTCTTGCTTCAGAAACATCTTTGCAGATGTTTGTTCCCACCTCCACAACACTCTGATGCATTTCGGCCTTTACCTGCTCTTTTAAAATTACTTTGCCACCTTCAACAATCTGATGCATGTGCGATCGCAACTCTCTTGTTTTCGGATCAATCACCTGAAACTCTTCTTCTACACCGAGTGTAAACTGAGGTAGTCTGAATTTTTTATTGATGTATGCCATACTTTATTCAGGGATGTTTATTTCATTGTGTAAGATTCCATCATTGCATCCATATTCTGCTTACTCACAATATGCCCTTGTGCAGCATGTTTAACAAAAGCACCCCATGTTAAGTTATCTTGTCCTTCGCGATGTGTCAGTGCTTTCTCAATACACATATCGGCAACAGCATCAATAACCCAATTAAAATTTTCTTCACCTACACTATGGCGGTCGGCATCGGGGGCGGGATTGCAGAAGTCTATGGCATAAGGCACACCATCACGAATGGCAAACTCAACAGTATTGATGTCATAACCCAATGCATTACAAAGCTTAAAAGTATATTCTTCAACTATATCGAGAATATGTTGCTCAGGTGCAGGACCATCAACCACATAGCGCAGATGGTGAGGGTTGCGTGGCTCATAACGCATAATCTTTATGCGTTTGCCACCAATACAATAACAACGGAAATATTGATCAAAAACAATCTCTTCCTGCAGGAGCATTACCAACAGACCTGTCTCTTGATGTTTGTTATAAAAATCCGCAGCATCATTACATTTATACACATTTTTCCATCCACCACCTGCAAACGGTTTCATATAGGCGGGAAAACCAATGTACTTAAAAATATTATCCCAATCCAAAGGCATCTTCAGGTTTCTGAAAGAATTTTCATTAGTATCAGGCGGATGAACATTACTTGGCAGCAGAACCGTTTTGGGTACGGGTACACCAATTTTAGTGGCAAGACAGTTATTAAAAAATTTCTCATCGGCACTGTTCCAGAAAGGATTGTTAAGCACTGCTGTTCCACAGATGGCAGCATTCTTCAACATACCACGATAAAAAGGCACATCGTGCGAAATTCTGTCAACAATCACAGCATAGTCCATAGGCATTCCCTGCACCACCTTGTCAACCTGAACTGCCTCGGCCATAATGCCATCAATATTTTTTGAGTTAATTCGTTCTACAACTGCCGGTGGAAAGCTATTCTCCTGTCCGAACAAAACGCCTATTTTCTTCATTGTACAATGTATATGTGTTATCGCACAAAAATAACAAACAGAAGCGTATGAACAAGAAGTGTAAAAGTTGGTACTACACCTCATCTTGAGGGAATATCGTAAAATGACTCATTCATTCCTTTCAGGTCGAGCAAGTTGAATAAAACCACAAAATTAACTGCCGACACTCTTGGCCCTTGCAATAAACTGCTCACCCTCCTCTTTCTTTCCTGTCAACACTAAGGTAACACCCAAATTGTTTAATGCTTTCGCATTAGCAGGATTCAATTCAATTGCTTTCCTGAAATAAACTATTGCATTTTCATAATCTTGCAAAGCAGCATAACTGTTTCCTGTGTTGTTAACTGCATCCTCATTGGTTGGATTAATTGCCAATGCCTTTTTATAATTCTGTATTGCCATAGCAAAATTATTCCTATGGGCATAAACATTACCTAAATTATAATATGCTCCGTCCGAAAGTGAATCTATTTTAATCACCTTCATTAAAGACGCTTCTGCTTTATCCGATTCTTGCATTTCATCATAAAACACACCTAAATTCAGATAGGCTTCTTTTGCAGAAGGGTCAAGGTCTATGGCATGGTTCAAAGCTTTTACACTTTCCTGATAACGTTTTGCTTTTCCGCAAGCAACACCCCATGAAATAAAAAACTGCGGATCGGTAAATGTTTTGCTCTTTGCGGCATGTTCAAAACTCTCAATAGCTTTTGCATAGTTTTCTCGTTCTTTATAAGCCAATCCAAGATGATAAAAAGCCTCGGAATAAGTTGGCAAAATAGCTACTCCCTTCTCCAATTGCTCAATACTTTTATCAAGAAGATTCATCTTCTTTGACTGATCCTTTTCTTTCAAAGCCTGTTCTATAAGTATGGCACTGCCGTAAGCATATCTTATCCGCGCACTTTCAGGACATGTCTTTACATCCGTTGCCAGCAAGGTCAGATTGTTTTTCCATTTCGCATTCCTCGCTACTGTCATTCCACTATAAACAACAAAAACAAGTAATATCATTCCGAAAAATAATTTATTTGCTGCTAAAATTTTATTGATATCTATTCTTTCACTAATAACAATGTCAATTTTAAAGAAAGAAAAAAGAACTGATGTCAATGCGATGCAGATGCCTAATGATGGAAGATAGGTAAATCGCTCTGCCATTACAGATTCAATCAGAAAAAACACATTACTTACAATGCTCATGGTAAGTAAAAAATAAAAAATACCAAATGAAAACCTGCTGCGTGACTTAACTCCTTTAATAGCCATAACCAATAAAAAAACATAGCTTGCCAACGACTGTAATGCCTTTACTTCTGAAAAATCTACAATAGGAAAAGTGTTGTATGAATAATCGAACGACAACGGATAAGGAATGATCAGTAAATACAAATATTTTCCGGCAATCAAAACGGCTGTTGCTAATTGTTGAAGATAGTTTTGTGAATTAACAATTGAATTGTTAATTGGCAATATTTCATTAAAGTTAGAGATTCCTTTAAGCACAACAAAGCGCAATGTCAGATAAACAGCAATGGCAATGGCCGGTGACCATGACAATTTAATACTTCTACCAATTGTTTGCTGTCTGAAGAAATAGGCAATCAACGGAAATATGACTATTGCAGTAACAGAGCTTTCCTTTGACAGAAGCGATAAAATAAAATAAAACAATACCCCTAAGGCATAGACAGGTTTTGCCCTGTCCAGGAACTTTAAAAAGCAATTAAATGAGAGAACTAAAAATAAAAAACAAAGAACTTCATCACGGCTTTTAATATTTGCTACAACCTCTGTATGAATTGGGTGTACGACATAAATGAGTGTGGCGATGAATGCAAACAGCCAGTCGTCTTTAAGAAGATTGGTCAGAAAAAGAAACAATACTCCTGCTGTGAGAGCATAAAGCAAAACATTAACCCAATGTCCGATAGCAGGGTTTTCAGGAGCAATCTGCCACTCAACAGCAAACATTGCCACAGACAAAGGACGATACAAACTTTCATTCCTGTCCCAAAATCCTTTGCGATATGCTGTTGTAAAAATTTCAGGTATTGCACTTATGCCCTTCTTGACAATTTTGTTGTTTTGCATTACAGTGCCATCATCAACAGTGTAATCGTGATTGAGTGTATTTGCATAAAGCAGAAATGCTATTGCAGCAAGCAATAATCCAAGGTATTTTTTTAATTGTGATAACTTAATACCTGACTGCGTTTTAACCTGATTTACTTGCTTTGCAACCGTTGCCTTTTTTTTCATTCTGTGATGTTTGAAACAAAGTAAAGTGAAATTACAAAAAATACAGCACTACTCCCAAAGCATTTTTCAACCTATTCAATGTTCATTCTTATAAACCATGCACGTGGGTAGTTAACATTAACACGCCCTGCTATTTTTTTTAAAAACATCATTGGTAAGTTTTGATAAACTATCAAATGCTGACCTAATGGTAAAGAATCCAACAAACGCGTTTCACCTTTGAGCAGTTTTAACATTGTGGTTTTATCAACTTCTGCCCTACAGAATTTTTCTTGTATGATTTCTGTTGACAAGGCAAACTCAAATGAAGGCAATAAATTTTTATCCTTAATTTCAAAGGCTGCTGTTCCGGCATGAATTACCGGCATATTTAGCAACTGGCTTAATGTCTTTTTTAAGCTCATAGGCATAAACCTGATATGATTGTCATGTATAAAACAAAACATATCCTCTCCCCTAGCAATATGTTTTTTCACCAGGTCTGTTTGAACTTTATCTGCTAGTTTTAAATTCTTAGGAAGAACTCTTTCTGAATTTGCATTACCTACATCAGGCTTTCTTAGCACTGCTAATGAAAATATTTCTGTCCCCGTTTTATGCGGAAAGAAACGATACATAACAGCATCTTCTCTTTGAAACTCTTCAACTCCAGGAAAATCTTTAACATTAAGTTTTATACACTCAGCATGATGCTTCTTAATAAATTGCTGAACATTGGTTTCATTCTCTGTCAGATTTGATGTGCAGGTTGAGTAAATAAAGTAACCTCCGGGCTTTAATGAATCCCACAAATCATTGACAATTCGTTGTTGACGTAAAGAACAATATTCTACATTTTGCAGACTCCACTCGCTTATAGCTCCTGCATCTTTTCTAAACAGCCCTTCACCCGAGCAGGGAGCATCGCAAACAATGACATCAAAAATATTTTCCAATCGTTTAAAAAGCCCTGCATCTCCGCGGGTGATAACTAAGTTGGAATAACCCCACCGTATAGCATTCTCTACAAGTATTGGGGCACGGGATGCAATAACTTCATTTGCCACAACAAGAGACTCCGGATGCAATAACGACAATAAATGTGTTGTTTTTCCTCCCGGTGCAGCACAAGCATCCAGAACATTTAGTGGTGTTTTACAGAGATTAAGTTGCAAAATTACCTGCTCCAAGAACATGCTCGAAGCTTCTTGAACATAGTATGCTCCCGAATGAAACAATGGATCGAGAGTAAAAACCGGACGCTGTATCAGAAAAAAACCTTGCCTGCACCATGGCACAGAAATACCTGAAAAAGACTCAACAATCTTTTTTGGATTTACCCGTATTGACACCGGCACAGGACTTTGTAATGACTGCACAAACAGCTCTTTTTCTGATTCAGAAAGTGGTAATGACTCCAGAAATTCTATTGGCAACAACAAGTCTGTTATAAAATAAATTGTGGCTGTAAAAATACATGAATCTACATAGTTTTATATCACTCTGAGTTACAGCCATATTCTGAATTCCACATCACCTCCTCCTATGCTGCATTTATTATCTTTGCCCTGTTTTTTTAAAAATATGGATAGAAATTCGATTTTAGGAGTAGTGTTAATTATGGCTGTGTTGATTGGTTTTTCAATCTTCAATCAGCCTTCAAAAGAAGAACAGGAAACAGCAAAAAGAAAGCAGGACTCAATTGTATTGGTTGAAAAAAAGCATCAGGATAGTTTGAAACTTGCAGCCAAGTCTATAACTGCTCTAAAAGCAGATACAGCAGCAATTGCAGACACCTTAAACAATGACTCAATAGCGCAAACAAAAATCACAGACAATTTTGGAGCGTTTGCCTTAGCTGCAACGGGCGAAAGCAAAAGTATTACGCTGGAAAGTGATTTGTTGAAATTAAAGCTTAAAAACAAAGGCGGGCAGATAGATTATGTAGAATTAAAAAAATATAAAACCGGTGAGGGAAAACCTTTGGTGTTGAACAATGGAGATAGCTCCCAATTCAGCCTTAGCTTCTTTTCAGAAAACAGAATGATTTCTACAGGGGATTTATATTTTGATTTACCCGAAAAAGGAATCACCGTAACAGGTAAAGACTCGCAGTCTGTTTCTTTAAAGTTAAATGCAGGTGAAGGCCGTTATATTGAATATATCTATTCATTAAAAGGTGATGACTATCGTGTAGGCTTTAAAATTAACTTCGTAAACATGGGCACATTGGTAGCTTCCAATGCCGGATATATGGAGCTAAACTGGAATCAGAAACTATTGCAGCAGGAGAAGAGTCATCAAAATGAAAGCGCTGTTTCTACAATCTACTACCGCTATACTGACGAAGAAGTTGACCATTTGAGTGAAACCAAAGATGATGGAATAGAATTAAAAACAAAGGTTCAGTGGGTTGGATTTAAGCAGCAATATTTCTCCAGTGTATTAATTGCCGACCAGGCATTTGAAAGCCCGACAAGAATTAACAGTACTGTTATTGCCAACGAGGGTGCTGTGCGAATGATGCATGCCAACTTTACCATTCCTTTCAGTCATCAGACTAATGAAAGTACAGGCATGAGTTTTTATTATGGCCCTAATCATTATCAAACGCTAAATAAATACCACATCGGAATGGAAAAACTTGTTCCGCTTGGATGGGGAATTTTCGGCTGGGTAAATCGTTTTGCTGTGATTCCTGTGTTTAACGTTCTGAATAGTTTTAACATCAATTATGGTATTATCATTTTAATCCTAACTGTACTGATTAAAATTGTGTTGTTACCGTTAACATACAAGTCATATATCAGTACTGCAAAAATGAAAGTGTTGCAACCGGAAATGTCGGAGATACAAGCTAAGTTCAAATCCGACCCAATGAAACTGCAGCAAGAAACAATGACATTATATCGTAAAGCCGGAGTAAGTCCATTAGGTGGTTGTTTACCTATGGTGCTACAAATGCCAATTCTAATTGCCATGTTCCGTTTCTTTCCTGCATCTATTGAATTGCGGCAAGAAGGTTTTCTATGGGCAAAAGATTTGAGCACCTACGACTCTATTCTTGATTTACCTTTCAACATTCCATTTTATGGCGACCATGTGAGTTTGTTTACCATTCTCATGACGGTGTCAACACTCATCTATACACGCATGAATATGCAAATGACTGCTGCTACCAATCCATCCATGAAATATGTAATGTACCTGATGCCAATTATGTTTTTAGGTATTTTCAACAACTACTCTTCCGGATTAAGTTATTATTACTTTTTAGCAAATATGATTACCTTCGGACAGCAATACTTGTTTAAATCATTTGTTGATGAAAAAGCCATCCATGCAAAAATCCAGGAAAACAAAAAGAAGCCTGTAAAAAAATCAAAGTTTCAGGAGCGACTGGAGAAAATGGCTAAAGAAAGAGGAGTGAAAAAATAATAAAGTAAAAAGCAATGTAGTTATGAATAAAATTGTAAAAAATGTTGATGACGCCATTAAAGACTTTCGCGATGGCATGACCCTGATGGTTGGAGGCTTTGGACTTTGTGGCATTCCGGAAAATTGTATTGCAGCCTTAGTGCGAAAAGGTATAACCGGTTTAACTTGTATATCTAACAATGCCGGTGTTGATGACTTTGGTTTGGGTTTGTTATTGCAAAAAAAACAAATCAAAAAAATGATATCAAGCTATGTTGGAGAAAATGCAGAGTTTGAAAGACTGATGCTGAGTGGTGAAATGGAAGTGGAACTGATACCTCAAGGCACATTGGCTACACGCTGTATGGCCGCTGGATATGGCATGCCTGTAATTTTTACACCTGCAGGTGTAGGCACCGAGGTAGCTATTGGTAAAGAAACAAGACGTTTTACTTTTAATGGAGTTGAAAAAGAATATTTAATGGAATACGCCTTTGATGCAGATGCCGCCTTGGTGAAAGCGTGGAAAGGTGATACAGAAGGCAATCTAGTTTACCGTTCCACTGCACGTAATTTTAATCCAATGATGGCTATGGCAGGAAAAATAACCATTGCAGAAGTAGAAGAACTGGTACCTGCCGGCACATTAGACCCTGATCATATTCACACACCCGGAATTTATGTACATCGTATCTTTCAGGGCGAGAAGTATGAGAAGAGAATTGAACAACGAACCGTGAGGAAGAAGTGACTAAGTGATGAAGTGATGAAGTGATGAAGTGATGAAGTGACTAAGTGAGGAAGTGAGGAAGTGAGGAAGTGAGGAAGTGACCGAGTGAGGAAGTGACCGAGTGAGGAAGTGACCGAGTGAGGAAGTGACCGAGTGAGGAAGTGAGGAAGTGACCGAGTGAGGAAGTGACCGAGTGAGGAAGTGACCGAGTGAGGAAGTGACCGAGTGAGGAAGTGACTAAGTGATGAAGTGATGAAGTGATGAAGTGATGAATGACATGCGTTTTAAATTTAGAAATGAGAATCAGATAAATGAGACCACATAAAAAATTAATTGTATGGCAGAACTCTATTCAATTGGTCAAATTAATATACAGGGTTACACTAACTTTTCCTGATGCCGAAAAATTTGGAGTAACTTCTCAAATAAGACGTGCATCCGTTTCCATTGCCTGTAATATTTCAGAGGGTGCTGCCAGAAACACAAAAAAAGAATTCAAACAGTTTTTATATATATCATCAGGATCATGCAGTGAGTTAGATACGTTACTAGTTATTTCAAATGAATTAGGTTTTTTATCAAAGAAAGATTTTAAAGAGCTCGAACAACTCAATGACAAAGTATCTGCTCTACTCAATGGACTTATTAAAAGTATAAAAACCTAATCACCTCGTCACTTAGTCATCTTATTACAATTTAAAAAAATAAAATGTTAGACAAAAACGCAATTGCAAAACGTATAGCCCGCGAAGTTAAAGACGGAATGTATGTAAACCTTGGCATAGGTATTCCAACGCTGGTAGCCAACTTTATTCCTAAAGGTGTTAATGTTACCTTACAGTCTGAGAATGGAATTTTGGGTATGGGTCCTTTTCCTTATGAAGGCGAAGAAGATGCCGACATGATTAATGCCGGTAAACAAACCGTAACATTGTTGCCAGGCTCTGCCATATTTGATTCTGCCATGAGTTTTGGAATGATACGTGCCCAAAAAGTGGATTTAACCATTCTGGGTGCAATGGAAGTGAGTGAAACTGGCGACATTGCCAATTGGAAAATTCCGGGCAAGATGGTTAAAGGTATGGGTGGTGCTATGGACTTGGTAGCTTCTGCTAAAAACATCATTGTTGCCATGCAGCATGTTAACAAAGCTGGCGAATCTAAATTATTACCAAAGTGCACTTTACCACTCACAGGCATCAAGTGCATTAAACGAATTGTGACTGAACTTGCCGTGCTGGATGTTACAACCAATGGGTTTAAACTGCTGGAACGTGCACCCGGAGTTTCTATTGAAGAAATTAAAAAAGCCACTGCCGGGAAACTGATTGTTGAAGGTGAGATTCCGGAAATGGTGATTGATTAACTTCCGGCAATGATGAGATATCTTGACCATTTTGAAAAAATAGCGGAGAAAAGAATTCGTGACAGGCATAAACATCGTTATTACTGGAACGACATAACATTTTATTGCAACTACTTTTCGCACGAAACATTTTCTGTTTTGGAAGTTGGCTGTGGCACCGGTGAGTTGTTAAACAACATCCGTGCTGCCCGTAAAACCGGCATTGACTACAGCCCTACAATGATTACAGAGGCAAAAAAACAGTTTCCACAGATTGATTTTCAGGTAATGGCCGCAGAAAATATCTCCCTTGACGATAAATATGATTTAATCATTCTTTCAAATCTTACAGGCTATCTGGAAGATGTACAAGTTGTTCTTGAGCAACTGAAAAAAGTTTGCCATGAGCGAACAAAAATCATTGTATCCTATCACAACCATCTTTGGGAGCCATTTTTACGCCTGGCAGAAAATCTTGGACTGAAAACCAAGACACCACAACTGAACTGGCTAACCAGAATGGACATTCGAAACCTTTTGTTTCTGGCCGGCTTTGATTGCTATCGTGAGTCAAGGCGTATGTTGTTACCCATAAATATTCCTTTGCTCTCGCCATTGATAAATAAGTTTATTGCTAAGCTGCCATTGTTCAGGCTCATGTGCATCAACACCTACTCTATTGCCAAACCACTTGCCAATGACACCGAAGATGTCAGCCAAAAATATTCTGTAAGCATAGTGATACCTGCACGCAATGAAAGTGGCAATATTGAAAATGGACTACTGCGAATACCAAAATTTGGCAAATGGCAAGAAGTTATTTTTATTGAAGGCAACAGCACCGATGACACCTGGGACAGGATTAACGAAGTAGCCGGAAAATACGCCACATCACATAAAATTAAAATTGGTAAACAAGAAGGCAAAGGAAAAAACGATGCCGTGAGAAAAGGATTTGCAATGGCCGAAGGTGACATTTTGATGATTCTTGATGCCGACCTGACCATGCCACCAGAAGACTTACCTAAATTTTATGAAGCCATTGCCAGCAACAAAGGTGATTTTATCAATGGTTGCCGATTGGTTTACCCTATGGAAAAAGAAGCCATGCGATTTTTAAATATGTTGGGGAACAAATTTTTCAGTCAGGCATTTACATGGTTACTCGAACAACCATTTAAAGACACACTGTGTGGCACCAAGGTAATTTTCAGAGATGACTACGACCGCTTGGTTGCCAACCGTAAATTTTTTGGCGACTTTGATCCCTTTGGTGATTTCGACTTGATTTTTGGCGCATACAAACTCAATCTAAAAATACAAGAACTACCCATCCGCTACCGCGAACGCACTTATGGCAGCACCAACATTTCGCGTTTTAAACATGGTGTTATTTTACTCCGCATGTGTGCTTTTGCTGCAAGGAAGATTAAGTTTGTGTAAAATAATAAAGGGTGCCTGCACTGTGCAAACACCCTTGTGGCCAGGTTTAGTATAAGCTTAGTCTAAAGGGAAGCCAAAGTGTTTCATAGTGGCTTCGTAGTTGTTAAAATCAACTCCTGAGTGGCGGTTGCCGCTGTAGTCGGAGGAGGGCACAATAATGGCTTTTATACTTGTGAATGTTCGCGAAACACCCGTGTAATTAGAACCATCAGCATTGGTAATTTCAATTATAAAAGTTTTTGATGAGGATAAAGTGTATGCTCTGGTTTGATATTGAGCACTATTACCTAAACCGGGAGTGGCATACCACGCAGAAGTAGGAGATGTTTTATGGTAGTATAAAACCAAACTTGAATCAAGCATATTGGTAGTTACTGCTGATGGTAAATTGTAAGTCTCATTATCATCAGCAGATGTAAACGTAGTAGGCCCAAACATAAACAGTTTTACATTGGCATTTCCATTGGTGCCATTTGTTCCGTTAGCACCTGCGGGGCCCTGTGGGCCGGTTTCGCCATCTTTTCCGCATCCCATTAATGCTGTTATTGCAACAGCACATACAATAATCATTAGTTTTTTCATACTACTTTGTTTTTAAATGTTTAGAATATAATTGTATTAATTGCACTGTCAAAAATGAAGGGTAGTAATCTACCGTGCAATACGTGAAAAGACGTAATTTTAGTGCTTATGCAAACCTCTGCACTATTTTATTAGCTATGTAGTAGTATGGTAACTTCTTATATCATTTTCTTATCATGTGCTATTTTAATCATACTAATGGAATTGCTAACATTAAACTTTGCACGCAGGTTTTGCCTATGTGTACGTACTGTATTTACACTCAACTCCAACAGCTTTGCAATAGCATGGTCGGTATATCCTTTGCTGATTAGTTTCAGCACTTCCATCTCTCGTTTTGTAGGGCTTTGCATTGAGAACTTTTGTGGTACAAAACTGCGCTTCAGTCAGCATATATACAATACGTGAAATTACGTATATTAAATTAAAGTTTTTTTTAGTGGAAAGGTTCAATCTAATAAAATAAAAGTTTTTAACTACACTTATTACATTCACCCATGCTCACCATCCAACTAAAGCCAATTTTCTTCTTTTCAACTTTGTAAGTCTAGTCACACCAATTTACTCTCAACAGCAAATCGTACCAAAGCAGCCGTATTAGGTAATTTAAGTTTGATGAGCATATTATTTCTATGTGTGTCCACAGTTCGTGTGGATATAGAAAACACCCTGCCTATTTCATCATTGGTCAGACCCTGACATATCAGTTTTAGAATAGCAGATTCCCGCACTGAAACCGGAGCCTCTATCTTTTGTTGCCGGTTAATGTTGTTGTTAACCAAATGGCTCAACTCCTCGCATACATACCTCTTACCTATCTTAACAACATCATAAGCCTTTAAAACTTCGTCAATATTATTCCCCTTTAACAAATAAGCATCAGCTCCGGCACTCCATGCATTACTCAACGATGCTATATCATTAAACATGGTAAGAATACATACTTTGGTCTGCGGGCTGATACTTTTGATTTCCTTACAGGCATAGATACCATCCATTAAGGGCATATTGATATCCATAATCACCCAGTCTGCTTTGTGTTTTATGCAGGCTTCTATAGCTTCTTTACCATTAAAAACAACTGCCACCACCTCAACCGGCAATGATTGTGTGATAAGTTCTTTCAGTCCTTGTGCGAACAATTTATGATCATCTGAAATCACCAATTTTATTTTCATATTTTTATATTATGCGGTTTTTACTTTTTTTAATTTTATATCATGGTCAAATTCAATACTTACACTAAAGCCTTTGCCTTCTGTGGACAAATATTGTAAAGTGCCTTCGAAATCATTCACCCTCTCAGCAATATTTTTCAATCCATTACCTAAATTACATTTTTCCATATTCACACCTACGCCATCATCAACATATTTCACGTTAATAATTTCATCATTCTTAAAAATCTCTATTAATATTTTCGAAGCATTTGCATGTTTCAATGTATTATTTATCAATTCTAATATAATTCGCGAAAGCTGTTCATTTATAAAAACAGGCAATTCATTTTCCTTAATATTATGTTGAAATTGTATTGCAACACTATTGATGGGTTTTAACATTGCAATCATTTGATTGATGGCTTCCACACAGTTATAGGGTTTCACAGAATCGTCCTTCAAATTTTTTATAATTTGATAAAGCGATGCGATGGCTTCATCAATCATAACTACTGAATTATCAACAAATTTATTGCTGCCATTCAGGTTATTGGTATTGACTTGTTTTATCAGCAAACGGGCTAATGACAAACTTGACCCTAGCTCATCATGCAGATTCTTGCTTATATCATTACGCATTTTAAGAAATTGAATTTCCACCCTTTGTCTTTCCTGCTCAGCAATAAGTAAATCTTGCTCTGATTTCGCCTTTGCTTTCTCAATAAGATAGGATTTATAGGTAAGACCGGTAGTAAAGGTGAACAGTTCTGCCAATACGCAAAGCAATAATGGCAGGTGAGGGTTAACACTAATATATACTGATTGTTGACCCTGTAAACTTAAAGCAACTGTCAACAACGACCCGATAATAATGAAAACAGCTCCAATGATTGAGAATTGTTCTAATGGAATTTTTGTTTTAATAAATTTACTCACAATATATACTGAGGCCAGAATAGTAAATGATACCATTGCAAGAAAAAAAGAAAACAAAATAGTATCATCAACATGTAAAACAACCAATAGTGGCGCTATGATACAATAAAACAGAAGGAATTTTTCCAATCTTTTTACCAATACATTCAACTCTGGATGATGTAAAGGAAGTTCAAGGAAGGAGCGTTGAAACCGAAAGTAGAAGAAGACAGAGAATAGTGACAACGAATATAAATTGATTTTCAGAAGCCATTCACCTAATGGAAAATATTGAGCAATATACAGAACATCTCTGTAAAGGCTTATGGAATAAAGTATCACTGTAAACAAATAGATAAGATAGTACAAATAATCTATTCGCCTATGCAATCCCCATTGAACAAAAACAAAAAGCATCTGAAACAGCACCACAGCAATAAAGGCTGTTACTCCTTGCTGCTGACTTTCTATGGTTAGAAACCTGAAATCCATTATCTGTTTCTGTTAGGTTAGAAAAAAAAAATCTTTACTGATGTAAAATTACACGATATTTTATAAAGAAAAACAATTTTGTACAAACTATATTCTTGATTATACCAATAACTTGAACACAGCATAAAAACTCATTTCTGCTTGACAGCTTGTTCCAATTCAGGAAAAAATACCTCAAATTGATTTTTAAAGGCCTCATAGTTATCATACAAAAACTCTGCTGCCTGATGCATGTTGTTGTCAAATTTTGCCCTTCTGCCCATTCCGCTCAGTGCTCTGTTAATGCCATTTAAGGTGGCATAGTTTTTCAACCAGTTGTCATTTTCCATATACACCAACATTTCTTTGGTACGTGCAGGTAAAAAATGATAGTTTTTATGCATGAGTTGATATACATCCCTGGCATATTCATCAATGGGTATGTCAGAATAATTATTCCATTCTGCTGCCAGAAAATGGTCGTAAAAAATATCACTCACCACCGGTGTGTATTTATGAAAAAAAGGCCGTAGCAAAGCTTTGCTTTGTTCAACTACAGGATGTGAGTCAGTAAAACTATCAATAAAACGATGGAGCACTACCCCTTTTTGAATTTCCTCAGGCAATGCCATCCATTGTTTGCCTTTTAGGTGATCTGCAATAAAATTTCCAATCATCACAGGTTCATTATTGCCTGAAAGATATAGATGCGCCAGAAAATTCATTGGGCTAATGTAGCAAATAGCTCCTTTAAAAATGTAAACCATCAGGAATGACTACCTTTGCAATAGATTTAATTATGCAGGTACTACAAAAAACAACACAATATTTATCACTTGTAAAGTTCAGTCATACTGTATTTGCACTTCCCTTTGCTGCAATAGGTTTTACGTTGGCTATTTCACACAACGGGCTGCCTGTTTTGTGGCCTCTGGCAATAAAAGTTTTAATATGTATGGTTACTGCACGTAATGCGGCAATGGCATTTAATCGTTGGGCCGACAGAGGTATTGATGCATTAAATCCACGTACTGCCCTGCGTGAAATTCCTGCCGGTATCATTAAAGCAAACCGTGCTTTATGGTTTGTTATTATTAATGCTTTACTTTTTATGGTAACTGCATACTTGATTAATAAACTTTGCTTTTACCTGTCGCCCGTTGCATTGTTTGTAGTTCTTGGTTACAGTTTCACCAAACGCTTTACCGCACTTTGCCACCTTGTTTTAGGTGCCGGGCTTGCGTTAGCACCAGTAGGTGCCTATCTGGCTGTAACAGGTAGTTTTGATATTGTACCTATATTAATTGGTATTGCTGTTCTTTGCTGGGTCAGCGGCTTCGATATTATTTATGCCTTACAAGATGAAAAGTTTGATCGTGAAAATAAATTGTATTCTATTCCATCATTAATGGGAAAAAAACAAGCCTTGCAGATATCAAGGATTTTACATTTTTTAACGGCAGGATTTCTTGCACTTTTTCTTTATCAGGCTCATGTGGGCTTGATAGCATGGACAGGATTGGCAGTATTTTATGCACTGCTTATTTATCAGCACAGTTTGGTTTCTGAAAATAATCTCAGCAAAATAAACATTGCCTTTGCCACAACAAATGGTATTGCCAGCATTGTTTTTGCCGGCATGGTCATTACTGATATTCTTTTACAACATTAAGCATCACAACGTAACTG
Source organism: Bacteroidia bacterium (assembly GCA_037045145.1). Classification (NCBI taxonomy): domain Bacteria; kingdom Pseudomonadati; phylum Bacteroidota; class Bacteroidia; species Bacteroidia bacterium. Next base: position 1,846,076 of record JBAOIA010000011.1, on the reverse strand, counting down.
TTACAAACGGTTACAGGCGCAGAGAACCACCAACTGCGCCTGTGAAAAACAACCAACCATGAAAAGTATTGATATTACATTGTTCGTATAACTACTCTTGTAAAGATTTTTTTAGCTGTGGTTACTTTTACTAAATATTTTCCGGGGTTCAACTTAGAAGCATTGACCGTAATTTCATTAATCATTTGTTGTTTTAAATCCGGATTAAGCTGTTCTGCAATTTTTCCATCCATGGCATAAACAATGATGCTTTGTATGTCGCTAACCTGCGTGTTGAATTTCATTGTAAAATTGTTACTGAAAGGATTTGGGTAAATTTCCATCATAGCATTGTCTTCATTCGCATTGGCGATTCTTAGCATGGCATCATTATAGTTTAATCCAACCAGAACATGATGCTCCATAGCACAACCATTGCCATCTTTCATTCGTACTGTATATGTTCCTTGTGACAGATTCACTAAATCACTAACCGTTTGACCATTGCTCCACTCATATTTTAATGGAGACATTCCTCCTATTACCTGCAATTTTATGCTTCCATCATTTTTTCCTGTATAACTTTCGTCAAGCACAGTTGCAAAAATTCCAATTGGCTCAGGCTGTTTAACGGTAAATGTATTTCTGTAAACTTTATTATTGGCATCGGTAATGCGCACACTATAATCTCCGGCCGGTATATTGTTTATCATTGCTCCATTCATCCCATTCGACCATTCAAATTTATAAGGTGCTACTCCCCCTTTTACATTCAGTTTTATTGAACCCTTATTTCCTCCATTACATAACTCATGTTTAACAACCGATTCAACCTGCATTGGCGATTTTTCGTTCACCGTAAAATATGCTGCAGCACTGCAGCGGTGTAAGTCATCAACTCTAACAGCATAAACACCCTCTTCAATATTACTTAACGACTGACTGTTTGCCATATTCGACCACAGGTAGGTATAATTACCTGTACCTCCTGAAACCTGTAAAACTATGCTACCATTATTTTTATTCAAATCTGCTTCGGTAATTTTTGCTTCAACTTTTATCGGTTCCGGATTTTTTAATTGCACTTCAGCTTTTGAAATGCAGCCATTATTATCTTTAACAATCACAGAATAAATTCCTGCTTTTAATCCACTCTGATCTTCTGTTGATGCACCATTAGACCATTCATAGCTATATGGAGCCCAACCGCCTTTTACTTCAACATCTATCAAGCCACTGGCTTCGTCATGGCATAAAGGAGAATACTTGGCTATGTTGAGTTCAAGAGTTTTATTTCTGTCAATAGTGATGTTAGATTGCTTTACACATCCATTTTTATCTGTAACTTTTATCTCATAATCACCAGCCGCAACTGCTTCAAGGTTTTGCTGACGTGTTTGATTAGACCATTCGTACTGATAGGGCTGCGTTCCTCCGGTAACTAATATGTTTGCTTTACCATTCCGCGCATAACATTGTTCTGAAGTAACCTGAGAATAAATTGTCATGGCATAAGGTTCAGTTAGCAAAATAGATTGCGAAACCGTATTACCCTTTGAATCTGTTATTAAAACAGAATACTCACCTGCAGGCTTATCTAATATAGCATAACCTGATGAGCCATCATTCCATTGAATTTGATATGGCGCGTTTCCGCCTGTAATATCAAGACTGATTGAGCCATTGCTCCCGCCAAAACAAGTAACGTTTTGACCCTTTAAGGTAGCTTTAAGTGCTTTGCCTTTTGCATAAGCAGGAAATGGATTTCCAATATAACTGAACATAATCAGTATAATGGCAGCCTTTGTTGTTTTTTGAATTGTTCTAATCATTGGTGGTTCAATTAAGATGCTTGCAAGCTATCACACCACCAATGCAACGAGGCACTGTTTTATGTTAACATGTTAATTATTGGGGTGAAAATTCAAAAAAAAACGGCAAACGCTTTTAAAGGCTATTATTCCCTGAAAGGATTTCGGGCAACCCACTCTTCAGGGGTAAATCGTTTCACAACAGGCTTCACCATTCTATTTAAGACTGTATTACTCAAATTAAAGTAGGCATGCAATGGATAGGCTTTGGCACCTGTGGTTGATTTTATTTCCATAGCTGTCCGTCCATAGTAAAGATTTGACGACCGATGATTGATAGCTTCTTCAATAAAACGATATAATATATTCTGATAAAGTGAAAGTGTTTTGTTTAAACTGTAATCTATTCCTATAAAATGTGCTTCATGATGGCCTCCATGATGAAATCCACAGTAAAATGCTATTATTTTACCTTCTTTATTAAAAGCTTTTACGTAAAAATTTTCAGGCATAAAAGTTAAGAGCTCTTCAAAATATGCAATGTTGACTCTTGCCATTTGCACTGTTGCCTTTTGCTGAATATTCTGATACAGTTTTATTAACGTATCACCATATTTCAATATATCTTGTGCATTTAATGAGATTACTTCAACATTGTCTATCTTTCTGATTATACTATTGGCTTTTACACGATATTTCGTTGTGAGCGATGCCAGATAATCGTCAAATGTCTGCCATTGTTCTCTGATGTATAAAATCATTTCAGGGTCCATTGGTAATTCAAAAAAGCCATCTTCCAACAATGGCTGATCAACCTTGGTATGGTTATAAAAATCCTTCACCATCCAGCCGCAAACCGATGCATTATTTATTGTAGCGGTAATTTTTTTTCTCACTTCAGGAAAAAGTTGAATTATTACAGGCAACACATCTTTACTTATAACATTGATGCCATATTCACCACTCACAAAAAAACTCCCACAACAAATTAAAAAATTTACTTTGCCGGTTTGGCATTTAAATAATAGTCTGTTGATTGACTTATTCAGATTCTGCAACAGCCAACCTTTGTCTTTTAAATTCAAAAGTCCACCTAAATCCTTATTGGCAACATCAAGCAATTGAAAACACAATGTTGCCACAGCTTGCTCATTATTATAAACAATCACATATCTGAATTGCAGGCCTGCAGGTCTGCTTTGTTCTAAAGCCAATAAATATGATAATGAAGTAAAAATGACATTTTCACCATTTATGATCTGCCAGTCATTTACCGGTATTTCTTTCACACTATTAAAAACCTCTATTCTTAACATATTGCTCTTCAATACACTTTTCGTCATATTAATTACGGTCGGGCACATTTAAAACATAAAAAAAACAAAGCACGTAAAAATTATTTCACGTTATTTGTAACAGTTAAAAATTTAGTTAGTTATGAATATTAAATACAATTCCATCAACAATAAATTATTTGTTGACAACCGGAAAAAATTTACAGCAGAATTAAAACCAAAATCTATTGCCATATTTCAATCTAATGATGAGATGCCACGCAGTGGCGATCAGAATTTTACATTTCGTCAGAATGCAGATTTGTTTTACCTCTCCGGTATTGATCAGGAAGAAAGTATTTTAGTCATATTTCCAGACGCACCACTACCTCAGTACAAGGAGATTCTGTTTGTCAGAAAAACCAATGAGCGCATTGCCATCTGGGAGGGACATAAATATACTAAAGAAGAAGCGCAGGCAACATCAGGCATAAAGCATATTTACTGGACAGAGGAATTTAATGCTGTTGTACCCATGCTGATGCATCATGCGGAGAATGTGTATGTCAACATTAATGAAAATGATCGTCATGCTACTGAAGTACCTTATAGAGATATGCGTTTTGCCCGTGAATGGAAAAACCGTTTTCCTGCTCATAACTTTGAGCGACTTGGTCAGATAATGGCAAAGCTGCGCTCGCGTAAGCACGAAATTGAAATTCAGTTAATCAGTGAAGCCATTAAACATACCGAATCTGCACTCAGAAGGGTTTTAAAATTTATGAAACCCGGTGTGATGGAGTTCGAAGTGGAAGCAGAAATTATTCATGAGTTTGTACGTAATCGTTGTAATGGTCATGCATACAGTCCTATAATTGCTTCCGGTGCTTCTGCCTGTGTTTTGCACTATAATGAAAACAACAAACCTTGTAAAGATGGCGATTTGGTTCTAATGGATTTTGGTGCCGAATACGCCAACTATGCGGCAGACTTAACAAGAACCATTCCTGTGAATGGAAAATTTACACCAAGACAAAAAGAAGTGTATGAAGCTGTTTTGAGAGTGATGAAAGCAGCAACTAAACTCCTTGTGCCTGGCAACTTTATTGAAAAATATCATGCCGAAGTTGGTAAAATGATGGAGGAAGAATTGTTGAATCTTAAACTCATAACCAAGGACGATATTAAAAATCAAAATCCGGAGTGGCCTGCCTATAAGAAGTATTTTATGCATGGCACATCGCACTTTCTCGGACTTGATGTTCATGATGTAGGAAATAAATATCAGGCTATGCAGGCTGGAATGGTGTTTACTTGCGAGCCGGGCATTTATATTCCCGAAGAAAATATCGGAATACGTATTGAAAACAACATTCTCATTACCGATAAAGCACCTGTTGACCTGATGGCTACAATGCCTGTTGAAGTAAGTGACATTGAATCATTGATGCGTAAATAATTATAAAAAATAATAGCAAACATACTCTACAAATATGCAAAAAGACAAAGCTGTTTTTAAACTGATTAAAGAAGAACTTGCACGCCAGCGTCATGGCTTAGAACTGATAGCATCAGAAAATTTTGTCAGCCAACAGGTGATGGATGCCATGGGCTCATGTCTGACAAACAAATATGCAGAAGGACTTCCCGGCAAACGATATTATGGCGGCTGCGAGGTGGTTGATGAAATAGAACAGATTGCTATTGACAGAGCAAAAACACTGTTTAATGCAACATGGGCAAACGTACAGCCTCATTCCGGTGCACAAGCCAATGCAGCAGTTATGCTTGCTTGCCTTCAGCCGGGTGATACAATTCTCGGCTTCAACCTTTCGCATGGTGGCCACTTAACGCATGGTTCGCCTGTAAATTTTTCAGGCAAACTTTATCGTCCTACATTTTATGGTGTTGAAGAAAATACTGGCACGATTGATTATAACAAAGTTGAAGAAACAGCTTTAAAAGAGAAACCTAAATTAATTATCTGCGGTGCATCTGCCTACTCTCGCGATTGGGATTATGTAGCACTACGTGCCATTGCCGATAAAATTAATGCATTGCTGCTTGCCGACATTTCACATCCATCAGGACTTATTGCACGAGGATTACTCAATGATCCACTGCCCCACTGTCATTTTATAACCACCACAACCCATAAAACTTTGCGTGGTCCACGAGGTGGCTTAATCATGATGGGCAAAGATTTTGAAAACCCATGGGGACTAAAAACTCCAAAGGGTGAAACACGTATGATGACTGCCTTAATGGACAGTGCAGTTTTTCCCGGCACACAAGGTGGACCATTAGAACATGTTATAGCAGCTAAAGCTGTTGCATTTGGCGAAGCTTTAAGTGATGAGTATTTTGAATATTGCCTGCAAGTAATTCGAAATGCTAAAACTATGGCTAATGCCTTTGTAAAAAAAGGATATAAAGTGATTTCCGGAGGAACAGACAATCATTTAATGTTGATTGACCTTCGTTCTAAAAACATAACCGGAAAACAAGCTGAAAATGCCTTGGTGCGTGCAGACATTACCGTTAACAAAAACATGGTGCCCTTTGACACACAGTCTCCTTTTGTGACTTCAGGAATGCGCATTGGAACACCTGCAATGACATCACGTGGCATGAAAGAAACAGAAATGAATCGTATTGTTGAATTGATAGATACTGTAATTATGAATCATACAAATGACTTGGTGATTGAAGAAGTAAAAACCACTGTCAACGACATGATGGAACATTTTCCGCTTTATTAATTTATTCGATAGAGAAAAATATTTTTAGGCGATTAGCGTTTGAGAGTGCATAAACCAAATTCCATGAGAATAACAACTCTGATAGCAGTATTGTTGCTTCCTGTTTGTTTAAAAGCTCAGACTGGCGGAAGTGCCACCTTTCGTTTTCTTGATCTGCCGGCATCTGCACGTCATGCTGCACTCGGTGGAAATTTCATATCCATTCGCGATAACGACTTAAACACATCTTTTTACAATCCTGCCATATTGAATGTTGACATGGATAAACAAATCACATTCAACTACAATCCCTATTTCTCCGGAATAAAATATGGCTACACTGCTTATGCTCATCACATAGAAAACATAGGAACACTTGCTGCAGGCATACAATATGTAAGCTATGGAAAATTTGAACGCACAGACGAAACGGCAGCTGACTTAGGAACATTTTCAGGTGGTGATTATGCATTAAACGTATCAATGTCAAGACCCGTTGGAATTGACAGTGTATTGTTTGTTGGTGCTTCACTGAAATTTATTTATAGTCATATTGATACTTACTCGGCTTTTGGAATTGCCGCTGACCTTGGAGTCAACTATTACAGCCCCGATAGGCTTACAAGTGCAACGCTTGTTCTCAGAAATGCAGGTCGCCAACTAAAATCCTACACTGATAAAAACAATGAGCCGCTTCCGATTGAAATTGAAGCCGGCATCACTCAAAAATTAGCCAAAGCCCCTTTTCGTTTTACTTTAACATATCGCCATTGCGAAAAATGGGACCTTTCCTATATTGACAACAACAGTCAGGAAACCGACCCTTTGACAGGCGAAGTTAAAGAGCCTGAAAAGGCATCGTTTGGCAACAAACTTTTAAGGCATCTTATTATCAGCAATGAAATTCTTATCAGTAAAAATTTTCATTTACGAATGGCTTATAATTTCCAGAGAAGAAATGAGATGAAAGTAGAAAGCAGACCCGCAATGGTTGGTATTTCATTCGGACTTGGTTTGAAAATCTCTAAATTTCACCTTAGCTATGGCAGAAGTCTTTATCATCTTGCAGGTGGTACCAACAGCCTTTCAATTTCAACTTATTTAAACGACTTTAAACGTAAGCCTAAAACTACTGACAGTTAATATAAAATAAAATCAATATTCACAGTCATTCTTATTGCATTTCATTATTTTTGAAAAGTTTTCCGGATAAGTTTTATGATAATTGCTATTGATGGTTATTCATCCTGCGGGAAAAGTACTGTTGCAAAAGCCATAGCAAAGCGGCTTAAATTGAATTATATAGATTCAGGTGCCATGTATCGCGCAGTGACACTTTATTTTCTGCAAAACAATATCCCTTTCAGCATAACTGATGATGTTGCAACGGACTACTCCGCTATTCTTGAAAATATACACATTGAATTTATCCGAAATGAAAAATCCGGATTATCTGAAATATATCTAAATGGCAAAAACATTGAAACAGAAATCAGACAGATGGATGTTTCGGATAATGTTAGTTATGTGAGTGCTATAAAATCAGTGCGAAAAAAGTTGGTTTTCATGCAACAACAAATGGCTGCCATGGGGCATTTGGTGATGGATGGTCGTGATATCGGAACTACAGTTTTCCCGAATGCAGACTTGAAAATATTTATGACGGCATCACCCGAAGTGCGTGTTTACAGACGTTATCATGAGCTCATTGAGAAAGGAATAAAAGTCACCCCTGATGAAATCAGGAAAAATATTGAATTGCGCGACTATGAAGACACTCACAGAGAAGAAAGCCCTTTACGCAAACCGGATGATGCAATCATTCTTGACAACACCTATTTGAGTCGTGATGAGCAGGTGCAATTTGTTTTAGATGCAGTGGCTAATTTGAAAAAGGCAACTTAATCTTACCCGCATCCATCACATTCTTTCGGGAGCTATAATACCAAGAAGGTTTAATGATTTTTCTATGGTCAACGCACAGGCATCGGCCAAACATAATCTGAAACAACTTGTTTCTAATTCACTCTCTGATATAATTGAATTTTCGTGATAGAACTGATTAAAGTTTTTTGCCAGCTCATAAACATAATTTGCAACAATTGCCGGAGAAAATTTTTCTGCTGCATTCTCAACAGTCTCTTTAAAGCGGAGAATATTTATCGCAAGTTCACGCTCTTTATCATTCATATTAACAACTGCCTCCAATGCCATGTTTTTATAGCCGCTCAGTTGTTGTATTTGCGATGCACGTTTTATTACAGAGCAAATTCTTGCATGCACATACTGAATGTATGGACCGGTATTCCCATGTATCTCTACACTTTCAGCAGGATTAAACAACATTCTTTTTTCAGGGTCAACCTTTAAAATAAAATATTTTAATGCACCAAAACCTAGCGTTTCATAAAGCTGCTTTAGTTCATCGTTGCTAAATTCTTCAACCTTTCCTAATTTACTTGTTTCTTCAGCGGCAGCTGTAGTTATTTCATCCATCAAATCATCTGCATCAACAACAGTCCCTTCACGTGATTTCATTTTACCACTTGGCAAATCAACCATTGCATAACTCAAATGATAGAGCTTATCAGCCCATTCATTTCCCAATTTTTTCAGTATCAGAAACAATACTTTAAAATGATAATCCTGCTCATTGCCTACAACATAAATTTTAGAGTCAAAATCATACTCATCGTGACGCAATACTGCAGTACCTAAATCCTGCGTAATATAAACTGATGTCCCGTCAGAACGCTGCACTATTTTTTCATCTAAACCATCACTCGTTAAATCAACCCAAACACTGTTGTCATCTTTTTTATAAAATACACCTTTCGACAGTCCTTCTTCAACTATTTTCTTGCCTAACAGATAGGTCTCTGACTCATAATAGGTCTTGTCAAAATCAACACCTAATCTGTTATAGGTAACATCAAAACCTTCATACACCCAACCATTCATCATCTTCCATAAATCCCGTACTTTTTCATTCCCTTGCTCCCAATCTATCAACATCTGTCTGACTTCCTGCATTAATGGTGCATTCCTTTCTGCTTTATCTTTCGCAATACCTGCAGCAATCATTTCTGAAACTTGCTTTTTATATTGCTTATCGAATTCAACATAATACTTTCCTACAAGGTGATCACCTTTCATGCCTGATGATTGTGGTGTTTCACCATTACCAAACTTTTTCCATGCCAGCATTGATTTGCAAATGTGTACACCACGGTCGTTGATGATACTCACTCGTTTTACATTTCGTCCTGTTGCTTTAAGTAACAGTGAAACTGAATAACCTAAAAGTATATTGCGTAAATGCCCAAGGTGTATGGGCTTGTTTGTATTTGGAGATGCATACTCTACTATTACAGGCTTGGAATTATCGGCTTTAGAAAAACCATAATCAGGATCGGCAAATGCAGTTGCAATTTTCTTAAGCCATTGCTCATTACTTATTGTAATATTTAAAAATCCTTTTATGACATTGTAATTGCTGATAAAAGATGCATGCTTGATTAAATATTCACCAATCAATCTTCCTGTTTCTTCAGGTGATTTTTTTGATTGACGAACAAAAGGGAAAACAACTATAGTAAAATCTCCATCAAACTCTTTGCGTGTTTGTGTATAAGTTAAAAGACTTTCATCAGGCTCAAAATTAAAAAGCTCTTTTAATGCCTCGTTTGTAATGGTAGCTAATTCCTGTTCAAAAATCATTTTAAAATAGATTAATTGTAGATGGCATTTTTTGCCGCAAGCAAGGTGTTTTGCAATAATCCTATAATTGTCATCGGTCCTACACCTCCTGGAACCGGTGTAATATAACTACTCTTTGGTGCCGTTTCATCATACTTAATATCGCCTTTTAGCCTGTAACCACTTTTTGCAGTCTTGTCTGCCACACGTGTTATCCCAACATCAAACACAACTGCACCTTCTTTAATCATATCTGCTGTTATCAGTTCCGGTGAACCAATTGCTGCAATTAAAATATCAGCACGCTTTGTGTATGATGCAAGATCAACTGTCTTGCTATGGCAGATTGTAACGGTACAATTCCCGGGCTTACTGTTTCTACTCAATAAAATACTCATAGGCATTCCAACTATATTGCTGCGACCAACAACAACACAATGCTTACCCTGAGTTTCAATTTTATACTTTTCAATTAACTGCATTATGCCCTTGGGTGTTGCTGCAATGTAACATGGTTTGTTCTGTTGTAGTCTGCCTGCATTCATTGGATGAAATCCATCAACATCTTTTGCAGGATGAATAGCTTCATTTATTTTCTGTGGTGAAATATGATTTGGAAATGGTGATTGAACAATAATACCATCAACATTTGAATTAAAATTGAGCTCATTGATGCAGGTTAATACTTCGTTTTCACTCACTGTATTTTCAAAACGATAAAGAGATGCACTAAATCCAACATCATGGCAAGTCTTTAGTTTATTGGCAACATAAGTTTCGCTTGCACCATTATTGCCAATGAGCAATATAGCTAAACAAGGAGGGCGTTTGCCCTTTGCAACAAACTCTTTTACCTCTTGTTTAAGAGTAGCTTTATACTCTTCAGCTGTTTGCTTACCATCTATTATTGTCATACCCAAAAAATATTGTCCTTATTCGATAACTCATCTTCTCATTCCGGGCATATTGCGCATCATGTTTTTCATATTGCCTGTGGTCATCATCTTCATCATCTTGCGCATATCTTCAAACTGTTTAATCAATTTATTTACCTCAGGAATACCTGTTCCACTACCTGCTGCAATTCTTTTCTTTCTATTTCCGTTAATCAAATCAGGATTGGCGCGCTCTGCCGGTGTCATTGACTGAATGATAGCTTCAATACTTTTAAAAGCATTATTGTCTATATCCATGTCTTTAACTGCCTTGCCAACTCCGGGTATCATTGAAACAAGGTCTTTTATGTTCCCCATTTTTTTGATCTGCTGTAACTGCGAAAGGAAATCATTAAAATTAAACTGATTTTTGGCAAACTTTTTCTGTAATTCGGCAGCTTGTTTTTCATCAAATTGTTCCTGTGCTTTTTCTACCAACGTCACAATGTCGCCCATACCTAAAATACGATCGGCCATACGTTCTGGATGAAAAACATCTAAAGCATCCATCTTCTCTCCGGTACCGACAAACTTTATTGGCTTATTTACAACAGAACGAATAGATAGTGCAGCACCACCGCGTGTATCGCCATCTAGTTTTGTTAATACAACTCCATCAAAATTCAATCGGTCATTAAATGCTTTTGCCGTATTCACTGCATCCTGACCGGTCATGCTGTCAACAACAAACAAAATTTCATCAGGTTCGATTGCATTTTTCAAAGCAGCAATCTCATTCATCATCTGCTCGTCTATTGCTAAACGTCCTGCAGTGTCAACAACAACTACATTGTTTCCATTTTGCTTTGCTTGTTTTATGGCATGACGTGCAATTTCTACCGGATTTTTATTTTCTACTTCAGAATAAACTTCTACACCTATCTGTTCTCCCAAAACTTTCAACTGATCAATGGCAGCAGGTCTGTAAACATCGCATGCCACTAACAATGGCGTTTTTCCTTTCTTGGACTTTAAAAAATTAGCCAACTTTCCAGATAAGGTAGTCTTACCGGAGCCTTGTAATCCCGACATCAGAATAACAGAAGGATTTCCTTTTAATTGTATATCCGTCATCTGGCCACCCATTAAAGTAGCCAATTCATCATGAGCAATTTTAACCAACAACTGACCCGGTGAAACAGCCGTCAACACATTTTGACCTAAAGCTTTCTCTTTAATTGTATCCGTAAATTGTTTAGCTACTTTATAATTTACGTCAGCATCTAACAATGCCCTTCTAACTTCTTTTAGCGTTTCGGCAACGTTAATCTCTGTTATCTTTCCCTGCCCTTTGAGGTTCTTAAACGCCTTTTCTAACTTATCACTTAAATTCTCGAACATGATTTATAAAATAGTCTGCGAAAATAATAAAGTTTAGCCGTTTTTTGAATATAAAAAAATGAATCTGAGCAATAAACCATCCGGCAACAATTTCAGCATAATATGCAATTGTTAAAGTTTGTTAATGAGGATAAAACCTTATTAATTAATTTCACTTTGAAGTTCTCTCAATCAAACAATTCTTAATTTCGCAACGCAGTTACCGGGATAACATGAAACATAGTAAATTTATTTTTTTATTGATATTTTTCTTCAGTGAGGTTAATGCTCAGAAAATATGGTCGCTTAAAGATTGTATTGACTATGCACTCAACAACAATATCAGCGTACAGCAGTCAATCATTGCGTCAAAAATTGCAGCTGCCACGTATCAGCAAAGTGTTGGCAGTCTTTTTCCGAGCATAAATGCAAGTTCTTCACTAAATTATAACTATGGCAGGAGCCTTGACCCAACAAGCTATCAATATGTTGACCAAACATTTCAGTCAGGTGGGGCATCGTTAAACGGCAATCTGCCGATATTTCAAGGATTGGAATTACAACATAATTTGCGTAAAAGTTCAATTGATTTTGATGCAAGTAAATTTGATGTGCGTAAAGTACAGAATGATATAGCCCTTTCAGTTGCTGCAGCCTATCTGCAGATACTTTATAGTAATGAGCAATTAAAAGCAACCAACGACAGAATAGAAGCAGTTACAAAAGAACGGAACAGAGCAAAAATTTTAGTTGATAATGATTTATTGGCAGAAGGCTCATTACTCGATGCAGATGCACTTCTTGCAACTGAAGAATTCAATAAAGCTTCTGCAGAAAATCTTTTGATTTCATCAAAACTCACGCTCATTCAACTGATGCAACTTGAGGGTGCCAGTGACATTGCCATTGAAACTCCGGCATTGGAAATTCCTTCTCAGGAATCGCTTTCATTATCTTCAGAATCTGTTTATAGTGAAGCTTTAAAAAATCTGCCGGAGGTAAAAGCTTCTGAACTCAGATTAAAAAGTGCCAAGGAATCTTTAGGTATTGCCCGTGCCGCACGCTACCCAAGGTTGTCTGCATTTGGCTCATTATCTACCAATTATTCTAATCAGGCAACTTCATTGGATGGAAGTCCGGTTTTTACAGGCTATGTACCATCTGGCGCTGTTACGTCTTCTGGAGAGCAAGTACTACAACCGGTTTTCAATTACAAATATAGAGATACGCCTTTTAAGGATCAGCTGAACAATAATTTCGGAAAAGCCATTGGATTCAACTTGTCAATCTCATTGTTCAATGGATGGGCAATTAACAGCAGCATCAAAAGATCGAAATTGAGTTTTGAAAATGCCCGCCTCAATGTATTACAAACTAAAAACACAGTATTAAAAAATGTTCAGCAGGCTCATGCCGATGCAATTGCTGCACTAAACAAGTATGCTGCTGCAAACAAAAGTGTTACCGCACAGGAAAAAGCATTTTTATATACAGAAAAAAAGTACAATGCAGGCTTATTAAATTCGATTGACTACGTAAATGCCAGAAACAATTACACCAAATCACAGTCGGATTTAATTCAATCGAAATTCGACTTGATTCTAAAAATAAAAGTTCTTGATTATTATCTGGGAAAACCACTGTCATTTTAAGTAAATTGTATGAGTAAGAAAAATAATACTGTAAGGAATATCATCATCATTGCCGGAGTCGTTATTGTTGCTCTGGTAATTGCTAAGAAAGCAGGATGGCTAGGTGAAGAGAATGTCACCAATGTAAGCACTGAGAAGGCCTCGCTGCAAACAATCACGGAGTCTGTTTCAGCCAGTGGCAAGGTACAACCGGAGGTTGAGGTAAAGATCAGCTCAGATGTTTCGGGTGAGATAGTTGAGATGCTGGTTAAAGAAGGTGATGTAGTAAAGAAAGGTCAGTTACTTTGTAAAATCAATCCGGAAATCTATATCTCATCATTAGACAGAGCTGTTGCCGGATTGAATACTACAAAAGCAAATTATGAAAGTAGCAAGTCGCGACTTTCACAAGCAGAAAGCCAGTTGGTAAAAGCTGAAATTGCCTATACGAGAAACAAAAAACTATTTGAAGAAAAAGTTATCAGCGCATCCGATTTTGAAGCCATCAAATCGGCTTATGAAGTAGCGAAAGCCGAAGTAGATGCAGCCAAACAAGGTGTGTCTGGAGCACAATACAATATCAACAGCGGAAGTGCAACTGTGCGCGAAGCAAAAGAGAATTTAAACAAGACTGAAATTTTTGCACCTGTTAACGGAACTATTTCTAAAATCAGTAAGAAAAAAGGTGAACGTATAGCCGGAACAAGTTTTACAGATGGCACTGAAATTCTTAGAATTTCTAACTTGCAGGAAATGGAAGTAAAAGCAGATGTTGGCGAAAACGATATTATCAGAATACATCTGAACGATACCACATTAGTTGAAATTGACGCTTATAGTCCTAGAAAATTCAAAGGCATTGTAACAGAGATTGCCAACTCACCAAATGAGTCATTGACTTCAACAGAGCAAGTCACAAACTTTGCAGTTAAAATCAGAATTCTACGCGAATCCTACGCTGATTTAATTCCATCGGATCATCTGGAATATTCCCCATTCAGACCGGGAATGTCAGCAACGGTCGAAATACAAACTAAAAAAGTAATCAATGTTGTTTCAGTACCGATTAAGGCAGTTACAACACGTGATACCACCATCAGAGTATCTGACAAAGCTGTTGTGAGAAAAACAGATGATACCCCGAATGACAAAGTAGTGGTAGTTAACAACCCGGATGAAACACCTGTTAAAGAAATTGTATTTGTCAATGATAATGGAATTGCAAAAATGCATGTTGTTAAAACAGGAATTCAAGACAATAATTTTATTGAAATTCTCGAAGGAATAAAAGTTGGAGATGAAATTATTACCGACCCATATCAGGCAGTATCAAAAAAATTAGCTGATGGCGATAAGATTAAAGTTGTTCCACAAAATCAGCTCTTTAAAGAAGAACAAAAATAATTTAAGTGGCTCTTCTACTTCATTTAGAAACTTCTACAGACACATGTTCGGTTTGTATTTCTGACAATGAAACAATCATTGATTGTGAAGAAACACATAACAGCAAATCGCATGCATCATTACTCGCAGTTTTCATTGATGAATTGCTAAAACGAAACCGGCTGACGTATAAAAATATTGCTGCTGTTACTGTCAGTTGTGGCCCCGGATCTTATACCGGTTTGCGCATTGGCGTAGCTACTGCTAAAGGACTTTGTTTTGCTTTAAATGTGCCATTAATTTCTGTTCCTACTTTACAGTCAATGGCAAACATTGCAAACAAACAACGCAATGGTCAGCTATTATGCCCCATGATTGATGCACGTAGAATGGAAGTCTTTACTGCACTTTTAACGCCTCAACTTGATTTTATCGAAAAGGAAAATGCTGTAATTATTGATGACTATTTTCAGCATGATATTCTATCAAAAAACAATATTTGTTTCTTTGGAAATGGTGCAGTAAAACTACCTCAATCAATAAAAACCAATTCCAACAGCATTATTTTAGAAGATTTTAAAATGTCTGCAACCGGCCTGGCAGCATTAGCTTTTAAAAAATTTACGCAGCAGACTTTTGAAGACCTGGCCTATTTTGAGCCTTTCTACTTGAAAGATTTTGTCGGGAAATAAGTATTTTTACATGTAATTGACCATGCAATTCATTCTGTGTTAATAATTTTTCATCTCTTTTGAACGACTTATTTCCAGAAAAACTTCAATTTCATATCATTGTAGATTAATATCTTTGTCAAATAAATATGCTTTATAATATTTTGTTTATCAATATTATATATACAATTATTTAAAGTCTTCAATTAACCATTATAGTTGTTCAATCACAAAATTTAATGGGTGTACTTAACACAGACAACCAATTTCTTAAAGTATATAGGGGTCATTGAAAAAAAGTGGTAAGAAAATTGCTTTTCCTCTTAACCTTTTAGTAAATTTACCGATTAAACTTACAGAAGCATTTTTTTAAATGTTCTCCGAAACTATTAAATCAATTAAAACATGAAAGATTTCCAAAAAATCATTTCCTTTTTAATAGTCACCTTACTCTTTGTTTTCAGTTCTTTTCGTTCTGAAGCATTGATATTTCAGTCTGTGGCCTCAGGAAATTTTAATACATTGATATGGAATCAACCTGGATTATATCCAACAACAGGAGATACCGTTGTTATTAATACCGGAACCACAGTAACTATTGTTGGATTTAATACAGATGTATTGGGTTCTGTAACAATAAACTCTGGCGGCAATCTGACTATTGCGAATAATGCTGTTGCTCAATTAATCTTTGCAGGTGACTTAGTTGTTAGTGGCACCTTAATCAATAATGGAAGAATAGACATGACAGTTCCTGGAAATTTCTTTTTAGGAAACGGAGCTGTTTATGATCATAACCCAAGAATTAATATTGCTGTTGACGAAAAAGTGTTTGAAAATGGAGTTGAAAATATTAGTCCATCAAGTACCTTGATAATTCGCAAATGGGCTAGTACAGCTTTACCCTTAATAGGACCAACACGCATTACAAGTGATATAGGAAACTTAGTAACTTCCGTTCCAGGTACTGCATGGGAACAAAAAGGACAATTTTCACCCAACAGAATAAAGGGTAGCCTCTTAGTAACAGATGGGATTTTAAGAATGGATGATGGTAGTGGCAGCACAACCACATTAACTTTAAACGATGTAACACTCCGAGGTAATTCAGCAATAATTTTTCAGGAAGGCAATAACAGAAACCTCACCTTAACAATGGGGAACTTTACCGATAGTAGTACATTAGCAACACAACCAACTATTATCATGAACATGTCTTTAGGCACTTTAAACCTGACAGTAAATGGTAATTTTATAACAAGGCATGATTTTATTGCTGTTTTTGATTCAACATTTCCAATCAGAAGTGCCAGTGTCACAGCTAACATCATGGGTGACTTATTTATTCAAGGCTCAGGCAATAAATTTGATTTTTGCAAACAAGTAAATGCACCATTGACTCTAAATGTTGGAGGTAACACAAAAATTGCAGGGAACCCAAGTTATGTGCGCTTTGTTGATTCCGGGAATGGTTTCTTAAATTATACAACAGGTAATTTAAATATCTCTGCCGGACTTAAAAATGTTTTTCTTGGAGGAAATGATCTTTTGGATGCTTCAAACATTCCGCTTTACCCCCTACCAACGGCCTATGCAACTGTGAACGTAATTAACGATTTTAATCTTTCGGGCGTTACTAATACAACCATAATGTTATCTCCAGGCAATGTAGCACGTACAATGTTAATAGTTGGGAATGATTTAAACTCCTCCGCTTCGACAGTTAATTTTGTAGTTACAAACAGTATTGGAATAGTAAATGTCGGCATAGGTTCAAATTTGCATCTCAATGGCGGCTCCATGAATGTGCAAGCCAATGCAAGTTCTAATGCAATAGATTCAATTTCTGTTACCAGAAGTTTTGTGTTTGATTCTTCAAATCCAAGTAATTTCTTCAGAGGTAACTCCGGTGCCGGCAATACCTACATTCAGGTATTAGGTGATTTCAATCTGATGAACTCAGGAACAGCGACTAATCAAGGAGTATGCGGCACCTACCTTAACAATGGAAATCTTGAATTTCATGTTGGAGGTAACTTTAATCAGAATGCAGGTGCATTTTATGGAATTCAGGATGGTACAGGTCGGAATATTTTTACCGTAGATGGAACATTAAATCAATCAGGAGGTTTCTTCAAAGGCACACATGCAACCAATATTTTTACTGCCGGAAAAAGTGTTTTCACCTTAGGAGGTTTTAACTTCACTGGTGGAAATTTCATACAATACAATGCTGCCAATGACAGTGTTATTTGTACAGTTAATGGAGAGTTTATTGTGAATTATGCTGCCGTCTCAGACTTAGTTAGCTTTATACCTTACTTACACCCGGTTTACAGCAATACGGCACCACTCAAACTTCACGTAACAGGGAATATGATATTTGGAGGTGCCAATGGAACATTCTATTCAAGTGTTACACAGGGCAACGAAGTTATAACTCTTGACAGCAATCTTACTTTCAATAATGGAAACAATAGTTTCAACAATTATCCGAGTGCTGTTATTACAACCACTCATAATGTTACACTAACTGTTGGTGATAATGTAACTTGCAATAATGGAATAAACAATTTTTCTGCAGGTCGAGGCGACTTGATAGGAACAATTAATGGCGACTTGATTATTTCCGGAGGCACATTAAGTTTAAAAAGCAATTCAGCCTATACTCCAATAATCATAAACGTTCTAGGAGGATTTAATATGTCAAACGGCAATTTTTTCTATACTAATAATGCAACTGTGCCCCCTATTACAACTACAGTTACCATTAACAGTAATGATGATAATACCGGTGATTTTGTTCACTCAGGTGGCACCATCAATTTTGTTAACAACACGCTAAACCCAACGGTGCAAAGTTTAACAATTAAAAGCCCTAACGTACTTCTAGGTCCATCCGGAACAATTAAACGAAACGGTGCAGGAACAATTGCTGCACGTGGTGCATTGGATTTTGCAAGAACAGGAACAACACTTTTTACCCGAGTTAACGGTCATACTATTGATCACACGGTAATAACAGTAATCAATGGAACAACATTAGAGGTGATTTCAGGTGACGTGCAGATTACATCTTACGTTGAAGAATTTGCCGGACAGACATTAGGGATGATTTATGTTTCATCAGGTGCTACTTTTACTTTAAGAAATAATAGTTCTGTTTACACTACAGGAAATTTCCTAAAAAGTACTGTACAAGGTGCTGCCGGATCAAGAATACGTATTCAACATACCAATGGACTCTATTCTGGCTTTAGCTCAGCGGCTATCAACTCTAGTGGGAATATGGGATTTCTACTTTCTGCAACCAGCACAGTAGAATACTTCGGTGACGACAATCAGATTGTTACCGGAATTGGAATGGGTAATGCTGTTGGAGGTAATCAGAAATATGGTATTCTTGAAATTAACTTTGGTGGCACCCCAAATACAGAATATGTTTACCCAACAAACAATGGTACTGTAAATGTTAGAAATCAACTGAAATTAACCAATGGCGAATTACGTTTAGACGAAGATAATGATCCTACAGTTGGAGGTCGTACCATAATAGTTGAAAATAGCCCGAGCACTTCCATTTCGAGAACTAATGGATACATTAGAGCCGAAACCTATGATGGTGCCAGTATTGTAAAATGGATGTTTGGAGCAGATAATACTGCACACATTATTCCATTTGGAATTAATTCTACTACTTATATTCCATTAACTGTTACGTCAACCGGTGGAAATGCTGGTTTTGTTTCAACATCTACATTTGAAACAAACCCTGCCAATCTTCCTTTTCCTCCCGGAGTTGGGCATGTCAATTCTGCATCTACCGGAGCCGACAATAGTGCTGATTGTGTAGATCGGTTTTGGAAAATTAACCAATCTGGAAGTAGCACAACATTTAATGCTGTATTCTCAGCACCTGTTGCAGAATTTCCTGCGATTGTAGGTCCGTATAAAGCACAACATTATAATTATGTTGGAGGATTTTGGGACAATACATTTCAGGGTACTCAAACCTATAACTCTGCCGGCCCAATAAGAACTGTTGCTGCCACAGGAGTTACGCTCACTAATGACTGGTGGGTATTAGTAAATGAAAACACACCACTGCCTGTTGAACTGCTCTCTTTCAATGCAACTTGTTCCAATAACAACCATCTTATCAAATGGACTACGGCATCAGAACTTAATAATGATTATTTCTCGATTGAAAAAAGCACTGATGGTAATGAGTTTACATTATTCAGAACTGTAAAAGGAAATGGAACAGTGAATACTCCTATAAACTATGAACTTAATACTGATGCCGGTATTGCTTCCTATTACAGACTAAAACAACATGATTTTAATGGTGATGTACATAACCTTAAAACAATTTATGCAGCTTCATGCAACAATGACGAGTTTAAACTTGTTACAGTAAATCAGGTTGAAGACTTTGTGAACTCAATCGTATCAAGTCCTGAGAAAACAGAAGCAGAAATTTGCTTGTTTGACCTTAAAGGATCCATTATTTTTAAAGAACAAATTTCACTTACCTCAGGAATAAATTCTGTCCGCCTGCCAGTTAACCTTGCCAAAGGATTGTATTATTTCCAGATTATTGATCAAAACCAAAATAGTCAGGGTAAAAAGTTTCTTGTCAACTAATCCTCTTCAAAAAAAATGAACCCCGGAAATCCGGGGTTTTTTATTGCATTTCAAAGTATTTCCTATTTTTAGCCTTGCAAACTTTTTGGTATGACTTTGATTGGCAGAATAATTAAGGCAAGTATTGACCTTCGAGGGAAAATTGAGATTGTACCCTTTTCTCCTTTTATTTCACAAAAGCGAGTACTAAAAAAGCTTATCCGTAAGGCTCAATTTACTATGTTCGGTGAAGCTTACAACTTTCAAGGTATGCTGGGGAATAAAAATTTTGTTACAAAATTCAGAGCAACAGTCCCCGTTCATGATTATAATTCAATTTTTTCAAATTGGTGGAATAAAAGCCTCCATGATCAGGAAAATGTTTGTTGGCCAGGCAAAGTTCGATACTTTGCATTAAGTTCTGGAACATCCGGCTCTTCCAGTAAACATATTCCGGTCACAAAAGATATGTCAAAAGCCATACAGAAAGCCAGTTTAAAACAGATTCTTTCTTTATCGAAATACGACTTACCCTTCTCAACTTTTGAGAAAGGAATATTAATGCTAGGCGGTAGTACTCATTTACATCAGCAAGGAAGCTATTTTGAAGGTGACTTAAGTGGGATTACCGCAAGTCAAATTCCTTTTTGGTTTCAACATTTTTATAAACCGGGACGTAAAATCTCCAGAGAAAAAGACTGGCATGCAAAACTTGAAGAAATAACACAAAAAGCAAAAAACTGGGACATCGGCATCATTGTAGGTGTTCCTGCATGGGTACAATTATTGATTGAAAAAATACTCGATCACTATAAACTCAAAAACATTCACGAACTATGGCCCAACCTTGAAATTTATGTTCATGGTGGAGTTTCCTTTGAACCTTATAAAAAAGGATTCAGCAAACTTCTGGGGAAACAAATTTATTACATTGAAACCTATTTAGCTTCTGAAGGATTTATTGCTTATCAGGATGAACCAAACACACGAGGCATGAGGCTATTAATTAACAATGGAATATTTTATGAATTCATCCCATTTAACGAAGACAATTTTGATGCAGATGGTGAATTAAAACATAAACCGAAAACACTCTTATTGAATGAAGTTGTAGCCAATGAACCTTATGCAATATTATTAACTACCTGCTCCGGTGCCTGGAGATATCTAATTGGTGATGTAATTACTTTTACCAATAGTGAAAAATGCGAAATCCAGATTATAGGAAGAACAAAACACTACCTGAGTTTATGTGGTGAGCACCTCTCTGTTGACAATATGAATAGAGCTATTGAACTTGTTTCTGATGAATTAAATATTGATATACCGGAGTTTGCTGTTGCAGGTATTCCCTATCAATCTTTATTTGCCCATAAATGGTACGTTGGCTGTGACACATATAGCGATTCGGAGAATCTCAAAAAGCTAATTGACGAAAAACTGAAAATACTTAATGACGATTATAGGGTTGAAAGAAAAAGTGCACTGAAAGAAATTTTTGTTGAAATAATTCCAACATCATGGTTTTATAAATGGATGGAACTGCAAGGTAAAATTGGGGCTCAGAATAAATTTCCAAGAGTAATGAAAAACAAAGTTTTTCAGGATTGGGAAAAATTTATTGAGTCGCAACGTGATACTATAAAACAAGAAGCTTAATTTTTAACTATTGAAGTTTTGATAGAGCCTGTAATTAGCGGATTTCTTTTAGGTTGTTTTCTGGCAATTCTGGCAGGACCTGTTTTTTTTCTAATCATTAACATAAGCCTTAGAAAAGGATTCAGCTTTGCCAGTAGAGTTGCTTTTGGTGTTCTTATCAGTGATGCCCTTTTTATTTTTATTGCCTATTTCGGAAGTAATTTTATTCTACTGCTCAACAACCATAGGTTTGTTGCGGGAATTGTTTCCGGCATTTTGCTCATAGGATTTGGAATTGCACTCATCATTAAAAAAAATACTATCCCTGCCGAAGCAATTACCTTAAACGAAAAATCTGATAGAAAAGGTCTTTATATCCTGAAAGGATTTATGATAAATTCTATGAACCCTTCCGTCCTCTTCTTCTGGATAGGTGTGTCAGGTACGGTTTCTGTAAAAGAGCATTACACCATCAACCACCTGTTGCTATTTTATGGGGCTATTTTAATAACTATTTTTTCTTTCGACTTATTTAAAGCCTACATAGCCCATAAATTAAAATCTATCTTAACATTAAATTTATTAACCTGGCTTAACCGCATCACA
The DNA here is from genome assembly GCA_037045145.1 of Bacteroidia bacterium. Classification (NCBI taxonomy): domain Bacteria; kingdom Pseudomonadati; phylum Bacteroidota; class Bacteroidia; species Bacteroidia bacterium. The sequence goes on along the minus strand of JBAOIA010000011.1, from coordinate 1,823,762 downwards.
GGTATGGCGCTGCTATGCTTTGGTATTTACACACTCCTCGTTGCTTGCTGGCAGGCTTTTCATCATTAATATTATCAAAATTATTTTAAGTTGCCTGCTTACACTCAACTTGCTAAATACACTTCCTGTTTATTGAAAATGTTTTGCTAACATCATTGCAGAAAAGGTAGCTCCTATTCCCAAAACCAAACTCAACAAAACATAAGTAAGCATCATGCCATAGTAACCATGTCTGTACATCAGAAATGTCTCCATCGAAAAAGCCGAAAAAGTTGTAAACCCTCCCAGCAATCCGGTAGCTAAAAACAATCGCCATGCAATTGGCATATTGCCTTTTTCTGCCAGGCTGAAAACAATGCCAATGAAAAAACAGCCAATAATGTTTACAACCAATGTGCCGATAGGAAATGAGGCTGAATCTTTGCTCTGCAGCCATTGTGAAAGTAAATACCGCAACACCCCACCGATAAAACATCCCGCTCCGATTGAAAAAATTGTTTTAATGTTCATGCCGTAAATGTCCTAATTCGGTTTTTGAAAATTATATTTGATATAACAGAATTCACTTTATTTGAAAGGTATATTTCCATATAAAGTTTCACACAAAAATACTTCTTTAGGAGACTTGAAGTTTAATTTTTTTGAGGCCCGTTGTTCAATTCGTTTTCAATTTTACTGATTTCGCTTTGCGTAAGTCCGATTTTTTCTTGAAATTCCTTATCTAACTGCAGATTATTTTATGGCTGTCAGCCCATGGATACTTCTCTTCAAAAGGCTAAAAAGTATCACTGCAATCAGTAAGCCCAATAGCCATCCTCCTATAATATCTCCGGGATAATGGACTCCCAAATATATTCTGCTGTACGAAACAAGCAATACATAAAATGTCAGTATGCCAACAATCAAACGCTCTTTCCTGAAAACAGACAATACCAAAAAAACAAAGAGTGCCATCGTGTTTGTAGCATGTGACGAAACAAAGCCATATTTACCACCGCACTTGTTATTTACCTTATGTACTTTCTCCTGAATTTTAAGATTATGGCAGGGTCTGTAACGTTTTACATTGTCTTTAATCAATACAGAAACCTGATCGCTGCAAACGATGAGCACCACAATCATCAGCATCATTTTCCATGCATTGGTTTTAAGTTTTTTCACCACCATTATCAGCAGCAGAACATATAGTGGAATCCACACAAACCTGTTTGTTGCATAATAAAAAAAAGTATCCATGGCCGGACAGTTCCATGAATTCAGCAATAAAAACAATTGCGTATCTAATGACTTAATCAGTTCAATCATTCATTAAGTTCTTTCCACAAAACATCTTTAAGTTTTTGGATATTGAAACCCGAAACAGAAGAAATAAAAACCACAGGCACCTTAGTGTTCCCCGGATTTTTATCATTGGGTACTTCCTTTTTCATTTCTTTTATCAAGACATCATCCAGCATATCACACTTTGTAATGGCTATCACTCTTCTCTTGTCTAACAATTCAGGATTGTGTTGACGCAGTTCATTTTTAAGAATCCTATATTCTTCTTTAATACTCTTTGCATCAGCAGCAATCATAAATAATAAGATTGAATTTCGTTCAATATGTCTTAAAAAACGTAAGCCGAGCCCTTTCCCTTTATGTGCGTCCTCAATAATACCGGGAATATCTGCCATCACAAAAGATTTGTCGTCACGATAGTTTACCATGCCCAGATTAGGAACAAGTGTGGTAAAAGGATAATCTGCGATTTCGGGTTTGGCAGCAGAAACTACTGAAAGCAGTGTTGACTTTCCGGCATTTGGAAACCCTACCAAACCAACATCAGCCATTAATTTCAACTCTAATATTTTCCATTCTTCAACACCTTCTCCTCCGGGCTGAGCATGACGTGGTGTTTGTAATGTAGATGTTTTGAAAAAAGCATTTCCCTTTCCCCCTCTCCCACCTCTGGCCAAAATCACTTCCTGACCATCTTCTTCAATTTCAAACAAAAATTTGTTGCTTTCAAAATCTCTTGCAATAGTACCTATGGGCACTTCCAATATTTCATCTTTACCATCAGCACCGGTACAAAGTGCATTGCCTCCCTTTTCTCCGGCCTCTGCAAGAATATGTTTACGATATTTTAAATGTAATAATGTCCAAAGTTGTTTGTTACCACGAACTATAATATGTCCACCACGTCCGCCATCACCTCCATCTGGTCCTCCTTTTGCAGTTTTTTTATCTCTGTGGAAATGTACATATCCGGGGCCACCTGCACCTGAGCGACAACATATTTTTACATAATCAACAAAATTTTTCTCCATTTAATTTAACTGATTTATACTTTTCTATTTTCAATTTACAGAGGAGAAAATTAATGAACTGCAATTACCTCCAAACCCAAATGAATTAACAAGACTATTCTTAATCTCTTCTTTCTTGAAATTTATGTTAGGTACTAGTCCGGTCTCTTCATCAGGAATTTCGAAATTTCTGCTTGGATAAACATAACCATCTCTAATCCCAATTACAGCCAGCACACTTTCAACAGCTGATGCTGCACCCAATGTATGTCCTAAAATAGATTTTAAAGAACACACCGGTGGCAACGATTCTCCGAAAAGTTTTTTAATTGATAAGCCTTCTACTTTATCATTATTTTGTGTTCCTGTACCGTGAGCAATAACACTGTCAATTTCATTTGGCATCAAACCTGCATATTCCAATGCACCACGCATTGCAGCCAAAGGACCAAACCCTTCATCACTCAATGCAGATGGATGGTATGCATCGTTGGTATTTGCAAAGCCGCTGATTCTGGCTATTACTTTTTCCTTTTTTATGCTATCTGATGACTCTAAAATAAGAAAACCGGCACCTTCTCCAAGATTCAATCCATTGCGATTATTATCAAATGGTCTGCATCTTTCTGCCGACAATATATTCAATGCATTAAAGCCATTTATTGTAAACTTAGAAAGACAATCTACACCACCCACAATAACACGTTTGGCGCGTTTGGATTTTATTAGCCTCGTTCCGTATATCAAAGCATTTGCTCCAGATGAACAAGCTGTATTAATAGTATTAATGATTCCCTTTGCTCCGGTAAGTTGCTGTAAATAAATTCCAATGGAGGCACAATCGTATAAAGAGAGATAAACAGAACCTTTAGAAAGATTATTTGAATCTACATATAATTCATCTGTAAGATACATACCTCCAACAGTACTAGATAGCACTATAGCGGTTTCTGCATTTCTCAAATCATCAAGATGTAACTCACTATTATTAATCGCCTCATTAAATCCTTTATGAGCCAATAATTGAGTACGGCTGACAACTTTTTCTCCAACTGCTAATTCTTCGGCTAGCTGCATATCCGATAGCTTCACTTCTCCAAATGGCAAAATTGTTGCATACCTACTCTTTACATTTTTCGGAACGCCTATTCCTGTTTGTCCACTATGAATAGCACTTATGTTTTCACTTGCATTGTTTCCAACACATGTTATCAAACCAACGCCTGTTATACAAACATCTTCCACAATGCTAAAACTTATTTTGAAGGCTTATGCTGAATTATATAATCAGCAATAGTATTGACATCAATCAATATTTTTCTTCCTTCTTTTGGGTCTGTAATTTTTATACCATACTCGCGCTCTAAAAGAACAATTAATTCAATGGAATCAATAGAATCTAATCCTAAACCCCCTTCTCCAAATAAAGGTTGGTCATCATTTATACTTTCTGGAGTTAAATCAAGCAGATTTAAATATTTAATGATATGCTTCTTTAACTCTGGCTTTATTTCTTCTTTTGTCATAATAAATTTTTCCGTTTTAAACCGATATAGGCAATAAGCTGAAGGATTGTTGTCAGCAAAAGCAAAGGTAAAACATTTAGCAGTAGGATATGAAATGGCGATATTTCCAATATTGCTGAATAGTATGCTTTCATTGCCCAACTGAATGGCGAAATATTTGCAATTAATTTAAAAACTTCAGGCATGGCAAATAAAGGCACAAAAATACCTCCTATTGCCGCCAAGATAACCACAGAAGCAGCACCAAAGCCATTAGCTTGCTCAACAGTGTCAGAATAAACGCCAATACACAATGCATAACTTACCGCACATAACCCACAAAATAATGTAGCAAAAAGCAATGGCAATATTCCTGATGTTATTATTAATGGAGGCAATTGCAACACCGGAAATAAAAAAAATCCGATTGAAAACAAAACCAATGTCTGCAAAACAGTCACCACCCAAAAGACCACTTGTTTTGCAATCAACACTTGAGCAATTGATACAGGCAATGTTTTAATTCTTAAAAAACTTCCGCTTCTTTTTTCTTTCACAATGTTTCCACCTAATGTGATTACCGTAAAAAACATGGCGAACAACGTCCATGCCGGTATGTTATGCTGTGTTGCATTTGGGTTTGCAGCACTATTTTCTTTTATCAACGACTCGCTTAGTAACAATGGCTTTGGCAATATTTTTTCTAATGCAGCAGAATCAGGTTGCGATTGATTGACATCATAAAAAAGTTGTTTTAACAGCATTTCGTTCTGAATAGCCATGACTACCGATAAGATAGTTGATTTTATTGAATAGCGATACGATTCCTGTAGTACCGGATCAAAACTCAATTCAAGATTTTTTAATGTTACTTTTTCTTCTGTCGAAACTGTATCGAGCATACCAAATAATTGTAATGACTGTTCTGCCTTTGACTTAATTTCCTGATCAAGTGCATAGGTGTATCCATTAGGAACCATTACAACTACAATAGATTCTTTATCTTCTGACAATTTAAAACTTGGTTTACTAGCGTCATTAAAACTTAAATTAAACATTCCGGTTTGTTCAAGACCTTTACTAAAACTCTGAAAAAACAGACTACTAGAGTCATTATTGATTACCATTAAATCAACTTTGTTTTCATTAACAATCTTAAACGCACTGTTTTGTAAAACAGTCATAAGCAATGCTAATGCAAGAGGCATCAAAAACATCAAAAACAGTCCGGTTTTATCTCGCGAAAGAACTTTAAACTCCTTGACAATTGATGCTGCTAACGGGCTCATTAGTCTCTGTAACTTTTACCGGTTAATTTAATAAACACTTCTTCAAGTGACTTGCATTGATTCTGCAAAAGCAAATTTGCTAATGTATCAACAACTACCACCTGCCCCATGTCAATTAATGCAATGCGATTGCAAAATTCTTCTGCTTCTTTAAGCAAATGTGAAGTATAGATAATTGTTGTCCCCTCAGAATTTATTTTTTTCAGATAACTCAATATAGCCAACCTGCTTTGAACATCAACACCTACTGTAGGTTCATCAAGTATCAGTAATTGTGGCTCATGTAACAAACCAATTGCAATGTTTAGTCTGCGTTTCATTCCACCAGAAAACTCTCTGACTTGCCTTTCTGCAACATGCATCAAACCAAACACCCCAAGCAATTCATTTGACCTACTGTCTAAAGATTTCCCTTTTAAACCATACATGGCACCAAAAAAACTCAGATTCTCTAAAGCACTTAACTCTTCGTAGAATGCAAAATCTTGTGGCACATATCCAACTAACTGATTAATTTCTTTTCGCTGAGTAAATGCATCTTTCCCTAAAATTGAAATAGTACCTGACTGCAATTTCAATATTCCTGTGATTAATGACAATAATGTTGTTTTACCGGCACCATTAGGTCCAAACACACCAAACACTTCTCCCTTTTTTACATTTAGGTTTAAATTAGACAATACAACATTTTCAGTATTTTTATAAGAATAATTTAATGATGATACAGTGAGTGCATCCATAAAGTTTATGCTTTCACAGTTTTATTTTGGACAAATCAGTAAATGCTGTTTTCTCTGCAGCAGCAATCTGCATCAATCTGTCATGCATATTCACAAAATCAGCCCTTTCTGTAAGTCGGCCTTTAAATATTCCTGCCGATTGTATTGCTGAATCACGCCACATATCACCTGCCTTTGTAAACTGTTCTGCTATTTTAACGATTTTGTCATTCTTAATATATGGATTCGACTGCTGCAAAAACGCTGCATAGATATAACGAAATCCACCACCACCGGTACCAATTTCTTCTTGCATTCTCACCAATTGCGCCAAATATAAACCAGTGGTTTTTTCTCCTAAACTATCATACCATTTGAGAATTTTCTTTGCAACAAATTTTATCCCACTGACACCTGCTATTGGCCCCGGAATATAAAGCATATCTCTAATGTTTTGCTTTATACCGCGTTTTATCGCATAGATGATTTTATCATCAGAAACAACTTTATCAATTTCCGGATAATATAATTGTCCTTTAGGTGCTAATGGTCCTTTAGCAAATCGCACTCTGCTTAATTCAAACGATGTTAAGGATGTTGCACCTTCCATTACTGGGTCGCTGATCAAATACCTATCATCTGTCTTTCCATAAACTACAAGGTTGTGTGCATTAAAGTGAAAACGGTATTCCTTCGGAAAATAAGTCAGATAGTAAACTCCAACCTGACATCCAACTGGCTGGTTTTTTGAAAGACAATCATCAAGTATTCTTTGTGCTTCAAATTCCGAACGAAACTTTTTTCTTATAACCTTCACTCCTAAACGACTGCATGTTCTTTTAAAGATTAACCCCGGCATTGTTCTAAAAGAAAAAGCCGGAGCATTATTAACCTTTAGAAATGGAATATAAATAAAAAATAACCCCGAACCCATACCAAACACTAATGGCTCGGTGAGTTTCAACCCCGAATAATTCAAAAGATTAACAGTTACACCATTCTCACAATGTGCCGATTGCTGGTGATTAAAATTTATCTTCATTAAATTTTTCTGTTTTCAAATCTTCAACATCTATTTCAAATACTAAAGCATATTTTGACAAAATTTTATTGTCGAGCTTAATAAAAACAGCTGGCTTCAAATGTCTTTTGATGGTCCACTTCCAGAAGCCTGTATAAGCACTTAAAATACCAATATCCATTAAGCGCAATTCCATGAAATATAAAATAGGACTTACTTCATGATTTTTTACTTTATTGTACGCTGCAATAATTCTTTGTTCAATGTCCTGCCAGGCTACATTCAACGCATTGGTTTTAACATCCCATCCGGTACTGTTAGCAGTTGTATATTGTCCATCTTCACCAACAGCATAACACAACTCCTTAATATAGTTGACTAGTGCGCTATGATCTTGCGGAATATCTTTTTTGTCCATTAAACAACAGTTAGTATAGCAAACACATACGAAAAACGTGCGCTTTCCGGAACTGCTAATACAATTTTTTCTCCTTGCTTTAGGCGATTAGTTCTCATCAATTCTTCAAGCATCAGATAAATAGATCCAGCACCAACATTACCAACTTCAGATAAGTTGGTAAACCATTTTTCCATTGGAATAACTAACCCCTTAGAACGAAATCCTTCGTCCATTTTATCTCTGAAAAACTCACTTGAAATGTGAGGCAAAAACCAATCTATTTTATCTCCTGCCAAACTATGTGTTTTAAGCATAGATATTAATTTATCAGAACCTAAATCAACAATGTACTTGCTTAACAATTTTACATCTTGTTTTATATTCAATACAGAATTCGATACAATCTCTGCTGGAGACATATCCATATAACTCACAAATGATCCATCATCCATTTTATCGGCTGCAGAATACATGCATGGCTCTACTAAATGTGCATAAGACACTCCTTCTATGGCGTCAATTCGCAACGACAATCCCGTATCATTCTTCTTATTTTCTACTAATGCTGCCGCAGCTCCATCACTTAACATCCATCTTAAAAATTCTTTATCAAATGATATGTATGGATTTTCTTCAATCTGAGAAAGTTTTTTAGCTTCCTCTTCAAACGACTGATGATGCATGATTCTGGAAGTACGTTCCGAGCCGGCAACAACTGCTTTTTTAGATTGACCCGTTTTTACTGCAAGCCATATATATTTTAAAGCATGCATGCCGGAGCAACAATTACCCGTTGGCGACACCACCTCCATATCTCTTGCCTCCGTAAGCCAACCATGAACCATCACAGCATGTGATGGCATCCATTGGTCTGGTGACGATGTACCGCAGCTCAATAAATCAACCTCCCTGATTTCTTCCTGGCGATTAACAAAAAGCGCTCTAATCGCAAGTGCTGTCATTTCTGAATTAGTATGAGTTGCTTTACCATTTTTATCTAAAGCATAATAACGACACTTAATACCATTATTACGCAAAACAATTCGCTTTGACTTGGCTGAATGTTCGTTAATCAAACCGATATACTGCTCCATCTCATCATTCAATACAGGCTTATTGGGCAAAAACCTTGATAGTCGGGTAATGTAAACTTCGTGTAACATAACTTAGGGCTGCAAATTTACACCTTCATGGAAATCTTTTTGCCTATTTAATGATTTATTAAAAATTGGTTGTATTATTAGTGTAAATAACAGAATTACAATCGGTGAAAGTAAAAATAAAGCAAATAAAAGATACATTCTAAAAATATTTATCCATAATTTACGGTTTTGCTTTCCTCTAATCAGCTTAGCCCATACTGTAAATATTTTTATTGCCCGGCCTTCCACAAACATCAACCTGGGGCTAACAAATACTCCTTCGTGATTTATCCAATTTTGCTGTAAGCCCTTCCATTCATTTTTCAACAATCTTTCACATGCTTCAGCTCCAAAATTTTTACTGCTCTCTATATCTGCATCACTGATACCTGGTTTTGGGAAAACACCAAACATTTTGTCCTTTTTCCCCTTGAAAAGCCAGTATTGTATTGTAATGCCACTTATCAAATTGTGATGCCTGTCTCTTAAAACTAAATTGCCAACATGTATTCCATTATTATCTCTAATCCAATTTCTGATTCTCTGCTGTGCCGAAATCCACATATTACGTGCACCGCAAATTGTAATAACAGGTGTTTGGTTAACTACAGATTTGATTAAGGAATCTTTCAAGGCCGAAATTATCGGTAATGAAGGAGATAAAAACCAAGGTTGCCAGGCAATAACAATTAAGTCATAATGGTCTTTTGAAACCTCTACTTTTTTTATGGCAATAGGAATGTCCAATACACACTCAGGCATTGCATCAAAAAATCGCTCCCCATTCCAAGGAAATTTAAACTCTTCCTTCGGAACAATTTCAACAAATTCAACATCACACCCAGAGTTAATAAATGGCGAACAAAAGTTGTTCACTATCTGCTTCAATTGACCGGTTTGTGAATAATATAAAACTAATATTCTCTTACTCACGGTCTTTTAGATTTAAATATTTGGAGTTTTTAGAATATTCTATCATCAAATTACGTAACTGATATGAAAGCTTATTAAAACTTTTCTGCACAATGACTGCATCCTCATTTAAGTTACTCTTATATTTTAAAAATGCAGGGCTGTTTTCTTGAATAATCAATCGCAATATTCTAAAATTTACATTGGAACTATCTTGCCTAATTTCTTTCTCCAGCAACTTCTTTCCTTCTTTAAATAAATTTAATTTCTCTGCAGGTCGTTTCACCAAATCTGCTTTTTTCATCAGTAAAGCTCCTTGACAACCTTGTGCTAAGTTGGTTTTAGAAACGCTAACTTCTTCAATAAGCTTATTCATAACAACAGTATCAGAAGTTGACAAATTTTCCACAACCCTGATAAACATTTTCATGTCCTCATCAGGCTTTATATTAATTACGATAAACAAAATACAGCTAAATACTACTCTCATTTCAGTTTATGATGAAATCATCTTCAAGTATCAATAAAATTTTTTTGCACAAATTATCCCTCATTCAAATCGGTGTAAAAATAAGTTTTTTGTCGCATGTATTCGATACAGTAAAAGCCGGACACTTTACTAAAACAAAAAATATTCAACCATGCAATTTGTACTTTTGCATCCTATTTAATTTTTAATATGCGTAAAATACTTGTTTTAGGAGCAGGAAAATCTTCCTGGCATCTTATTAACTATCTGCTTTCAAATGCTCAGGAACAAAATTGGCATGTTACTGTTGCCGATGCTTCACTTGAATTAGCTAAATCTAAAACAAAAAATCATCCTTCTTCAAATGCCATTGATTTTAATATAAATGATCAATCACAGCGAAAATCAGAGATCACTAAAGCTGACATTGTAATTTCTCTTCTTCCCCCGGCACTTCATACTATTGCTGCAATTGAATGTCTGTCAGAAAGCAAAAATTTAGTAACAGCATCTTATGTTTCTGAGCAGATGAGTGCACTTAACAATGATGTAAAAAACAAAAACCTTATTTTTTTAAATGAGTGCGGTCTGGACCCCGGAATAGATCATATGTCTGCAATGCAAATAATTCATTCATTACAGTCAAAAGGTGCAGAAATTACTTCATTTAAATCTTTTACCGGAGGCTTAGTCTCACCTGAATCCAACAACAATCCATGGGGATATAAATTTACATGGAATCCCAAAAACGTTATTCTCGCAGGACAAGGCACAGCATTATATAGACAAAATCGAAAAAACAAGTTCACCCCCTACCATCGATTGTTTTCACAAACAGAAAAAATAAATATATCAGGCACTGGTCAGTTTGAAGGTTATGCCAATAGAAATTCAAATGCTTATACTGAAACGTATAATCTAAAGAACATCTCAACCCTGCTGCGTGGCACTTTACGATATATAGGATATTGTTCAGCTTGGAATTTGTTTGTACATCTTGGGATAACTGACGACACTTATATCATAGACACTTCGTCACTGACTTACCATGATTGGATTTACTCCTATTTGTCTGACAATGATAGTCCCATACTCCAAAAACTACAATCAGAATTTTCATATTTAAATCTTTCAGCCGATGATTGGGAAAGAATAAAATGGACCGGTGTTTTAGAAAAAACACCAATTCCTCTTAGCAGTGGTACCCCTGCAGAAATTCTACTTAATTTATTGGAGTCAAAATGGAAAATGGAAAATGGTGATTTAGACCTTGTAGTTATGCAACATAAATTTGAATATAATCTTAACGGGAAAACTGAAACACATATTTCATCATTAAGTGTAAAAGGCGAAAACGAAACAGCAACTGCTATGTCTAAAACAGTTGGTTTACCTATGGCAATCGCTTCAAAACTTATTCTTAATGGAAAAATTAAGTCGAAGGGGGTGGCAATTCCGGTTGTTTCTGAAATTTATGAACCTGTGTTGAATGAACTTATAGAACACAATGTCGTTTTTAAAGAAGAGCATTGGTAATTCTGTTCATTCTGATACATCTGAGGCAATAAAGCATGTTATTGAAAACTCTTTAATATAAGAACAACATTACATAGAGTTAATAACTATAAAAAATTTGCGATCAAAATCATAAAACAGTTGGTTAAATATTTCAAGTCGTGAAAATGTTTGTTAGGAAAGTCGCTCAGGCAAATGTGTATAATAATTTTTTGTCAGCTTTATATATTCATCAGTATACCTTCCATCAATGTTTTGAATAGATAAAAAACCTGTAACTATTGAATCCTTAATTTTACTTAAGCATAGAAGCAATCTTTTATCCTCTCTACCATCTTTAGTTCTGACTCTGATTAGCTTATTCAGATACAAGCCATGCTTTTCACACGCCTCTATAAAAATACCTCCTTCTTTTACTGGTTGTATAAGACAAAACTTTCCGGAATCACTCAACAACTTCACCACCGATACAATTAAGTCATCCATGGTAAATGAATCATCTAAGTGCCTTGCCACATTTCTATTTAACTGTTGCGACTTCTGTGCATTGATAAAAAACGGTGGATTACTGATAATTAAATCATACTTCTTTTTTGAATTTGCGGCAAATTGCTGTACCGATTGATGAATAACATTAAGCCTTTCCTTCCATTTCGATTCATGAAAGTTTCGTTTCGCCTGATTATATGCACTGCTATCTATTTCTATAGCATCAATCAGTGCGTTACACTTTTGTGCCAGCATTAATGCCAGCAATCCTGTCCCCGTACCGATATCTAATATGTTTAACACATTAATATTACATTCAACCCAAGAACCTAAAAGGACTCCATCAGTGCCAACTTTCATAGCACAATTCTCCTGATGAACGATAAACTCTTTAAATTTAAAGTGATTTTGGCTGCTTTCTGACATAAATTATGGCAAATATCTAATTTATCCTGCTGCTTACCAACATATTATCACAATATTTAGCAATGTTGATAAAAAAGATTGAAATATTATTTGGCATATCCATAAACAGAGTTACCTTTGCAGCCCCAAAATAACCAAAAAGGGATTTAACTCAACGGAGTTAAAAATAAAATAAAAAAAGTTTAAAATAAATTTGCGCAATTGAAAAATGAGTTCTACTTTTGCGCTCCCATTTTGAAAACGATATTTTAGTTTATCAAAATATATTAAACGTTCTTTGAAGATTAAAAGGAAATAACAAGCCTGACCTGATTTTAAAAAAGCACAAAATCAGGACATGAATAAAATCCCAGAGCATTATATTCTTACTTCTTGGCTTCGGCCAAGAAAAGAATTAAAAGACAAACTACAACGAAGAGTTTGATCCTGGCTCAGGATTAACGCTAGCGGCAGGCCTAATACATGCAAGTCGAACGGGATTCAAAGTAGCAATATTTTGATGAGAGTGGCGCACGGGTGAGTAACACGTATGCAATTTACCTTTAACTGGGGGATAGCCCTCCGAAAGGAGGATTAATACCGCATAATATATTGAAATGGCATCATTTTAATATTAAACCTACGGGGGTTAAAGATGAGCATGCATCCGATTAGCTAGTTGGTGTGGTAACGGCTCACCAAGGCAACGATCGGTAGGGGGTCTGAGAGGATGATCCCCCACACTGGTACTGAGACACGGACCAGACTCCTACGGGAGGCAGCAGTAAGGAATATTGGACAATGGAGGCAACTCTGATCCAGCCATGCCGCGTGAAGGATTAAGGCCCTATGGGTTGTAAACTTCTTTTAGACGGGACAAAACCCCTTTACGTGTAAAGGGTTGATGGTACTGTCAGAATAAGCATCGGCTAACTTCGTGCCAGCAGCCGCGGTAATACGAAGGATGCAAGCGTTATCCGGAATTATTGGGTTTAAAGGGTGCGTAGGCGGACTAATAAGTCAGTGGTGAAAGCCTGCAGCTTAACTGCAGAATTGCCGTTGATACTGTTAGTCTTGAGTACAGTTGAGGTAGGCGGAATGTGTCATGTAGCGGTGAAATGCTTAGATATGACACAGAACACCGATTGCGAAGGCAGCTTGCTAAGCTGTAACTGACGCTGAGGCACGAAAGCGTGGGGAGCAAACAGGATTAGATACCCTGGTAGTCCACGCCCTAAACGATGATAACTCGCTGTTGGCGATATACTGTCAGCAGCCAAGCGAAAGCATTAAGTTATCCACCTGGGGAGTACGACCGCAAGGTTGAAACTCAAAGGAATTGACGGGGGCCCGCACAAGCGGAGGAGCATGTGGTTTAATTCGATGATACGCGAGGAACCTTACCTGGGCTTGAAAGTTAGCGACCGACTCCGAAAAGAGTCTTTCAGAAATGACGCGAAACTAGGTGCTGCATGGCTGTCGTCAGCTCGTGCCGTGAGGTGTTGGGTTAAGTCCCGCAACGAGCGCAACCCCTATTCTTAGTTGCCATCAGGTTATGCTGGGGACTCTAAGAAGACTGCCCGCGCAAGCGGTGAGGAAGGTGGGGATGACGTCAAGTCATCACGGCCCTTACGTCCAGGGCTACACACGTGCTACAATGGCCGGTACAATGGGCAGCCACATGGCAACATGGAGCTAATCTCTAAAACCGGTCTCAGTTCGGATTGAGGTCTGCAACTCGACCTCATGAAGCTGGATTCGCTAGTAATCGCAAATCAGCAATGTTGCGGTGAATACGTTCCCGGGCCTTGTACACACCGCCCGTCAAGCCATGGAAGTTGGGAGTACCTAAAGTCGATAACCGAAAGGAGTCGCCTAGGGTAAAACCGATGACTGGGGCTAAGTCGTAACAAGGTAGCCGTACCGGAAGGTGCGGCTGGAATACCTCCTTTCTGGAGCGATTTTATATTGCTTGTTATTTCCCTTATTCTTCATTTATTACCACTCGAGTTAACGTGGTGCTTCAACGAGGAACTATTCCTTATTTAATAGTCCCGTAGCTCAGCTTGGTTAGAGCACTACACTGATAATGTAGGGGTCAGCAGTTCAAATCTGCTCGGGACTACATAATTAATCAAGTCTTTTACTTGATTCGGGGGTGTAGCTCAGCTGGCTAGAGCACCTGCCTTGCACGCAGGGGGTCATCGGTTCGAATCCGTTCACCTCCACCATATTAACTTGTTATAAATCACAACGGTGATTTATTTTACTTAAACAATTAGCTTATATTAGTAAAGCGTTCCTTTTGGAATTAAATTGGTGCAAATCCACTATCGTTTACACTCCCCTTTTATGGGAAATGTTCTTTGACTTACTGGCAAAAAAATAATAAAATAAAATAGAGTAAAAAAGTTACTAAGAGCACATGGTGAATGCCTTGGCTCTCAATGTCGATGAAGGACGTGATTACCTGCGATAAGCTTCGGGTAGGTGGAAATAACCTTTGATCCGGAGATCTCCGAATAGGGAAACCTTTAGTATTGAAGATACTAAATCATAATGAAGATAACCCAGAGAACTGAAACATCTAAGTACCTGGAGGAAAAGAAAACAACAGTGATTCCCCAAGTAGTGGCGAGCGAACGGGGAACAGCCCAAACCAATAATGTTAAGGCATTCTTGGGGTTGTAGGACTGCAACGTGGACTTTTAATTGGAAATGGAAGCTGTCTGGAAAGCAGCATCATAGAAGGTGATAATCCTGTACATGAATCCAATTAGATACCTAGCAGTATCCTGAGTACCGCGGGGTCGGAGACGCCCTGCGGGAATCCACCGGCACCATCCGGTAAGGCTAAATACAATTGAGAGACCGATAGTGAACAAGTACTGTGAAGGAAAGGTGAAAAGAACCGCGAACAGCGGAGTGAAATAGAACCTGAAACCATGTGCTTACAAGCGGTTGGAGTCCCGATTTATCGGGATGACAGCGTGCCTTTTGCATAATGAGCCTACGAGTTACTCCTCTCTGGCAAGGTTAACCCCGTTAACGGGGGAAGCCGAAGCGAAAGCAAGTCTGAATAGGGCGAATAGTCAGAGGGGGTAGACGCGAAACCTTGTGATCTACCCTTGGTCAGGATGAAGTCTCGGTAACACGAGATGGAGGTCCGAACTGGTAAACGTTGAAAAGTTTTCGGATGAACTGAGGGTAGGGGTGAAAGGCTAATCAAACTGGGAAATAGCTCGTACTCCCCGAAATGTTTTTAGGAACAGCCTCGATTCAATTGTCATAGAGGTAGAGCTACTAATTGGGCTAGGGGGCTTCACCGCCTACCAAACCCAGATAAACTCCGAATGCTATTGACATATAATCGGGAGTGAGGCTCCGGGTGCTAAGGTCCGGGGCCGAGAGGGAAACAACCCAGACCATCAGCTAAGGTCCCTAAATATATACTAAGTTGATAAAACGTGGTCCGATTGCTTTGACAGCTAGGATGTTTGCTTGGAAGCAGCAATTCATTTAAAGAGTGCGTAACAGCTCACTAGTCGAGCGATCGGGCGTGGATAATAAACGGGCATTAAGTATATTACCGAAGCTATGGGTCCATATGGACGGTAGGGGAGCATTCCAACAACACAGAAGATTTGGCGTAAGCCGGATTGGAGTTCTTGGAAAAGCAAATGTAGGCATAAGTAACGATAATGCAGGTGAAAAACCTGCACACCGTAAGACTAAGGTTTCCTGATCAATGCTAATCAGATCAGGGTTAGTCGGGTCCTAAGGATAATCCGAATGGAAAAGCCGATGGATAACTGGTTAATATTCCAGTACTAGCAAATGTAGTGATGGAACTACGAAGAAGTGAAAGATCTGCGTACTGACGGATATGTACGTTAAAGCTCGTAGATATAGATTGTATAGGCAAATCCATACAATCTGTCGAAAGTGATAGTACCACAAGTCTTCGGACAAGTGGATAATGATCCTAATCATGCTTCCGAGAAACATTCCTAAACTTATACATTTGCTACCCGTACCGTAATCCGACACAGGTAGTCGAGGAGAGAATCCTAAGGTGCTCGAGTGAATCATGGCTAAGGAACTCGGCAAATTAACCCTGTAACTTCGGGATAAAGGGTGCCCTGCTTATGCAGGGCCGCAGTGAAATGGCCCAGGCGACTGTTTAACAAAAACACATGGCTTTGCTAAATCGAAAGATTACGTATAAGGCCTGACACCTGCCCGGTGCTGGAAGGTTAAGAGGAGATGTTAGAAGCAATTCAAAGCATTGAATCGAAGCCCCAGTAAACGGCGGCCGTAACTATAACGGTCCTAAGGTAGCGAAATTCCTTGTCGGGTAAGTTCCGACCTGCACGAATGGTGTAACGATCTGGGCACTGTCTCAGCCATGAGCTCGGTGAAATTGTAGTATCGGTGAAGATGCCGATTACCCGCAACGGGACGGAAAGACCCCGTGCACCTTCACTATAACTTTGCATTGAGTTTGGGTAATTGATGTGTAGGATAGGTGGGAGACTTTGAAGTGGTAGCGCTAGCTATTATGGAGTCAACCTTGAAATACCACCCTTCAATTATTTGAATTCTAATCCCGATTATCGGGAAACAGTGCATGGTGGGTAGTTTGACTGGGGTGGTCGCCTCCCAAAATGTAACGGAGGCTTTCAAAGGTACCCTCAGTACGCTTGGTAACCGTACGTAGAGTGCAATAGCATAAGGGTGCTTAACTGTGAGACTAACAAGTCGAGCAGAATCGAAAGATGGATATAGTGATCCGGTGGTTCCGAATGGAAGGGCCATCGCTCAAAGGATAAAAGGTACGCCGGGGATAACAGGCTGATCTCCCCCAAGAGCTCACATCGACGGGGAGGTTTGGCACCTCGATGTCGGCTCGTCACGTCCTGGGGCTGGAGAAGGTCCCAAGGGTTGAGCTGTTCGCTCATTAAAGTGGCACGCGAGCTGGGTTCAGAACGTCGTGAGACAGTTCGGTCCCTATCTGTTGTGGGCGTTTGAAGTTTGAGAGGGCCTGACTCTAGTACGAGAGGACCGAGTCGGACGAACCTCTAGTGTACCTGTTGTAGCGCCAGCTGCACCGCAGGGTAGCTACGTTCGGTTAAGATAAGCGCTGAAAGCATCTAAGCGCGAAACTTGCCTCAAGATAAGACTTCTTTATAAGGGTCGTTAAAGACTATAACGTTGATAGGTTGCAAGTGTAAAGACAGCAATGTCAAAGCTGAGCAATACTAATTACCCGAAACTTTAATCAAAAATTTTATTTTATTATTTTTTGCCTAGTATTGTCAATAATTTATTTAAGAAATTATGGTGACTATTGCAAGGGTGTCCACCTCTTCCCATACCGAACAGAGAAGTTAAGCCCCTTAGCGCAGATGGTACTGCAGTAACATGTGGGATAGTATGTCGTTGCCGTAAATATTAAGGCTACCAAATATTTGGTAGCCTTTTTTTTATCCCTACTCATCTATGAAAACCAATTTTATTGCTTTATTTTATCCTGATAAATTAAAATTACATTTAGGATCTGATGAAAATTACGTTTTCTCTAAGTTTTTGTGTTGTTTCACTACTATTTTTCAGCAATCTGTTTGGACAAAATAATTACAGCAATCAAAATTGTGCTTTTACTCTAAATCCTAGCGATAGTATTTTTGAAAAATCTTTAGAAAAGTATAATTATTCATATATTGGTTTTATTGAATTAAATCAAGAATCAATAAACTCCAAATTTTTCAATCAAAAATTATTGACTGGCAAAGATTCTAAGTTAAAAAAAACAAATAAAGCTATTAGCAGTTTGGAATTTGAAACTGCCTCTAAAAAATTTAACTCCCTTTTTGTTCATCATAAGCAAAAAGTGTCATCTTCAATTGTCGGGTATGTAAATTTCAATACACTAAAAGCAGATGGTTACTATTCAAGAACTGCGTATAAAAAGACTTTTGTTGAAATTGGCATTATGAGTTTGGATTCTATGGACAGAATTAATTATTCTTTTCATGTATTAAATAATAAAATCAAAGCAAATGAAAGTGGTGGACTGAGTTCAGATTCATTATTCTTATTTAAAGAACAAAATTCAAAGTTTTATACAACTAATCTGCTAACCTCAAGTTCGATCAAAAAATTGTCTGAGATTGGCGCAGATTTAAATATTCGTTTATTCGACATCGTTTTACAAAATAAATTAGATTCTATTAAAAAATCTCCGGACTGGAGTTTGAAATGGTGCAATTCAATTATATATACTGAATCAAAATATTGGTTTGAATCAGACAAAAAAGAAAACTTTTATCAAAACCATTTTTTTGATACAACTTCAACTCATGATAAATTGGTTTATAAGCCAATTAGTTTTACATCAAAATTAGAACTAAAAAACAATTATTCAGATACTAAAAGTAATTTTCTCGGCTTTTTAGGCTACAACGGAATTCTAAGCAAAGTGTCTCAAAATGACATTGATTCAACATACTATATTTCAAATATCTTTTGGGGAAGTGGATTACAATATCGGAGTAAATTTGGATTATTTTATATTGGAGATTTTACTTTTCTGAGAAATCCAGATACTTACAATCATTTTAACCATTCTATATTTCTTTATTATTCCCCTATGTCAAAATGGAGAATAGACGGGAAAATTGAGTCCAAAAAACAATTGCCTTCATATATTGAAAATAGATTTTATTCAAACAATTTTATATGGCAAAATCGGTTCAGTTTAATCAACAATAAATCATTTGATTTAAATGCTTCAATTTTGGATTCAATTTTAGTTATAAAGTATTCCATTATAAATCTTAAGAATTATATTTATTTTGATTATTCAGCAAATCCAAGACAATATAATTCAGCAATCAATATTAATAGATTGGCACTTTATACAAATAATAAACTGAAGAAATTTCATATTACCAATTACTTCATCTATTCATCAATTACACATACAGATATTTATCGTCTCCCAAAAATAATTTTAGGTAGCAGTGTTAAATTTACTCAACATTTTAAGAATAATAAAATTGCAGTAAGTCCACAATTAAGCCTTAATTATTTTAGTTCATTTCACAGTTATTCTTACGAACCTGCATTCGGAAGTTTCTATTTGAAGGATGGTTATAGAAAGTCCGGCAACTATCCATTTTTAGATTTATCGTTTGATATAAAATTGCCGAATGCACTTATTGAATTAGGATGTAGTCATATAAATAACGGTCTATCAGGGCGGAATTATTTTTTAACGACAGGTTACCCTTCTCCTGGAAGAAGTATTTTCCTAAAAATAATTTGGTCGCTGGAAAATTAAACAAGGTATAAGTACACTACGGTGTTGAATCAGAAACTTGAATAATTTTTCCGTTGCACCACTTATATGCATCTAAAGCAAACCAGGATATAAATGGAACTATACTTTCTGGCGTTTGCGTTGTTGTTAATTCGGGAAATGCTTTTTTCAACATGGGCGTTTGCACGGCTCCCAATGCCAATGCATTTACTTTTATTGCATAATTCTTAAATTCTTCTGCAAGACATTCAGTTAAAATTGTCACAGCGCCTTTTGATGAACTGTATGCTGTAAGTCCAGGAAATTTAATACTCCCTCCTACTCCACCCATACTGCTGATATTTACAATATGCTTAATCTTAGATTTCATTAAGTACGGAATACAACATTTGATCATATTGGCTACGCCAAAAACATTAGTATTATAAGTATTAAGCCAATCAGACTCGGTTAATTCAGTAAAAGGTTTATTCACAAGTACTCCTGCATTATTAATTAATACATCAATATGCTTCACTTTCATTTCGCTTAATGACGTTGATATGACATTCTTATTGACTTTGTTAATATCAATTGCTAAAACTTGAATTCTTTCTGAAAACTGCTTTAGCTCCAATAACTTCTTCTTACTTCTTGAAACAGCAAGTACATTGTGATTTTGTAAAGCAAATGATTTCACCAATTCAAAACCTATTCCTGATGAAGCACCTGTGACTACGATATTCATATTATGTGCGATGTTTGAGAATTAAATTACTTTTACAAACAAAATTGAGAATAAAAATGATAAAAAAATCAATATTATACTTTTTACTGTTTTGTTTTCCGATAACATTATTAGCACAAAATGATACAATTGCGCCAATCAAAGAAAATAAATCAAAATTAAAGTCAGATAAAATACCATTTAAGGACAGAATTTATTTTGGTGGTAATCTCGGACTACAATTTGGAACTCAAACCTATATTGATATTTCTCCTTTGGTAGGTTATAAATTAACTGAAACCGTATCTGCAGGTGTTGGAATAACCTATATTTATTACAAATATAAGGACAGTTACAATACTTATAGTACAAGTATTTATGGAAGTCGAGTATTCGGACGTTACCTATTCACAAACAATTTGTTTGCTCATGCAGAAGTAGAATTATTGAACATGGAGCTTTATGATGTAAATATCAATGATTATTATAGGAAAAATATTATTTCACCATTTGTAGGAGGAGGATATATTCAACGTTTTAGCAACAATGCCGGCTTATATCTTCTACTTCTTTTTAATTTAAATGACTCTGCCGAATCTCCTTACACAAATCCTATTATTAGAATTGGATTTAATTTAGGTATTTAAAAATCAACTTAATTCTTCGTCTAAATATGCAATTAAGCTTTTGGGAAAAGTCGCAATGGTTTGACAATGTTGATGTGGTAGTTCTTGGTAGCGGAATTGTTGGTTTGCATTCAGCATATTTTATTAAGAAAAATAATCCAAGATTAAATGTCATAATCATTGAACGTGGATTCTTACCTTATGGTGCCAGCACAAGAAATGCCGGATTTGCATGCATTGGTAGTGCTTCCGAAATTTTAAATGACTTAGAAAAAGAGTCTGAAGAAAACGTTTTTCAACGTGTTGAAAAACGCTATAAGGGATTACTAGGATTAAGAGAGCTATTAGGTGATGAGAATATTGATTTTCAACAAAACTCTGGATTTGAAATCTTCACGGAGACAGATGGCAAATCGTTCCGGGAATGCGAATCTAAATTAGAATACTTAAATACACAGCTTAAATTTATAACCAAAGACAATACCTATATTTTAAGTAATGAGCGTATTGAGCAATTTGGTTTAAATAAAGTAGAAAACTTAATTCAGAATAAATTTGAAGGGCAATTAGATACCGGCAAGATGATGTATGTTTTATCTGAAAAAGTAAGATGCTTGGGAGTAAAGATTTTGAATGGACTTGAAATTAAACAGATTCATAATGAAAGCAATGGTGTAACATTAATGACATCGGAAGGGTTTCAGATAAATGCCGGAAAAGTTGTTATTTGCACTAATGGTTTTGCAAAAGAATTTTTGTCCGAATTATCAATTTCACCAGGACGGGCACAAGTGTTAATTACAGGCGAAATAAAACATCTAAAATTACATGGTAGTTTTCATTATCAGGGTGGTTTTTACTATTTCAGAAATGTAAATAACAGAGTGCTAATAGGCGGGGGAAGAAATTTAGATATTCAAGGTGAAACTACCACAAAATTTGGTTTGACACAACCCATTCAAGCGTCTATAGAAAATCTATTAAACGAAATAATTTTATCGGGTATTGAATATAAAATTGAACAACGTTGGAGTGGAATAATGGGTTTGGGAGAAAGTAAGTCCCCGATAATTCAAGAAATAAGGCCTAATATATATTGTGCCGTGAGATTAGGCGGAATGGGTGTGGCATTAGGATATTTAGTAGGAATGGAAGTTGCAGAATTAGTGAATCAAAATTACTGACAGTTATGAAGAAAGAAATTCCTTGGAAGTGTCTTTATTTTATTGTTGTAATCTTATTAATCATTCAGATTGCTTTATATTACATAATTACTAAGACATTTTCATGAGCACAATTGATTGGCTGGTTTTGGCAATAACTCTTCTGGCAATTGTTCTCTATGGCATTTACAAAAGTCGTCATAAGAAAACATTAGACAGTTATTTAATTGCTAATAGGGAATTGCCATGGTATAATGTATGTTTAAGTGTAATGGCAACTCAAGCCAGTGCTATTACATTTTTAAGTGCACCAGGTCAAGCATATAGTGATGGGATGCGTTTTGTTCAGTTTTATTTTGGGCTTCCTCTTGCAATGATTTTTTTGAGTGCGACATTTATTCCTGCATTCAGAAAGTTCAATATTTATACTGCATACGAATTTTTAGAGAGACGTTTTGACCATAAGACAAGGAAATTAACAGCACTACTTTTTTTATTGCAGCGCGGGATTTCAACTGGCATTTCCATTTATGCACCTTCAATTGTATTATCTACGGTGCTGAATATTCCAATTTTTTATACAACAATGATAATTGGGGTTCTTGTAATAATTTACACTTTCTACGGAGGGACTCTTGCTGTCTCACATTCTCAGGTATTACAGATGACAATTATTTTTTCGAGTATTATAATCGCAGGGGTTATAGTTCTTTCTTTAATAGGAACAGACGCTAGTTTGTACGAAAGTTTAAAGATTGCAGGTATTCACAACAGAATGAATATTATAGATTTTAAATTTGACTGGAACAACCGATACAATGTTTGGAGTGGTATCATAGGCGGGTTTTTTCTACAACTATCCTATTTTGGTACAGATCAATCACAAGTTGGTCGGTATTTAACAGGCAAGGATTCATCAGCAAGTAAATTAGGTTTAATAGTAAATGGGATGGTTAAAATCCCCATGCAATTCGTGATTTTATTTATTGGCATTATTGTGTTTTCATTTTATCAATTTCAACCTCCTCCTATTTTCTTTAATGAAAACATAGAAAAGATTGCCAAGGAAAGCCCTTTGGCAGATAACTACAAAATTCTAGAGCATAAGTTCAACGATATAAACCTAAGTAATTCACACTTATCAAGAGAATATATAAAATATTTACGAATTAATGATCTTACCAAAGCTGAAATCACCAAAACCAAGATCCTTCAAACTTCGAATGAAGCGAATGAAGTAAGACAGGAGGCTGTTAAAATAATTAAGACTGTCAATCCCGGGGCCGATATAAATGACACCAATTTTGTTTTTCTACATTTTGTAATGCATCATTTCCCAAAAGGTTTTATAGGATTGATTATAGCTATTATTTTTTTAGCATCAATGGGATCATTAGCAGCAGGTATTAATTCACTTACTTCAACATCTGTTGTAGATTTCTATTTCCGGTCGTCAAAAAAAGAAATTATTGAAAGCAAGAAGCTTTACTATTCTAAAATTGCAACACTACTATGGGGTGTTTTTTGCATACTCTGTGCTTTTTTTGCAGGCAATACAGGAAATCTGATTGAAGCAGTAAACATACTTGGGTCACTATTCTACGGCACTATATTAGGTATTTTCATCTCTGCAATTTTTGTAAAACATCTTAATGGAAACTCAGTTTTTATTTCAGCTTTAATTACTGAAGCCATTGTAATTGCATTCTGGTATTTTGATGTTATGGCATTTTTATGGTTAAATTTAGCAGGATGCCTTTTGGTGGTTTTTATTGCTTTGTCCATACAATTCATTACTCAAAATCTGAATAGAATATTCAACAAACCGATATCTAAGTGAAGTCAATTCGTATCTTTGGCGAACAAATATTCTCGGATTAAAATCATGCAAGAAATAACTGTTCATGAATTAAAGCAATGGCAAGATGAAGGTAAAAACTTTCAACTTATAGATATTCGTGAAGAATATGAATATGATGCTTGTAATCTTAACGGAACACTTATTCCAATGGGAGAAATCATTGACAGAATTGATGAAATTGCAAAAGACAAACCTGTTGTTTTACATTGCAGGTCGGGGTCAAGAAGTGCTGCAATTTATCAAGTACTTAACACACAATATGGCTTTACCAATATATTTAACTTAAAAGGTGGTATAAAAGCATACTCGCAAGAAATTGATTCAACACTTAACGTCATTTAAACTAAGCCTGTGGAACACATAAAATTTTTAATTGATTTTATATTACATATAGATAAACACTTGTTCGAACTGGTACAACGGTATGATACATGGATTTATCTTATACTATTTCTAATTGTTTTTGCTGAAACAGGCTTGGTTGTGACTCCACTTTTACCCGGTGACTCCTTATTGTTTGCTGCTGGAGCATTAGCTGCCCCTCCTGATAATCCACTAAATGTTTTTTATCTGATGATCATCTTCTTTTTTGCTGCTTTTGGTGGAGACAACACAAATTATTTTATCGGTAATTATATTGGCCCGAAAGTTTTTGAAAAAAATTATCGTTTTCTGAAAAAAGATTACCTGAATAGGACTCAAGAGTTTTATGAAAAACATGGCGGTAAGGCCGTTATATTTGCACGTTTTGTTCCAATTGTGCGAACCTTTGCTCCATTTGTTGCCGGTGTAGGTAGCATGACCTATAAGCGTTTTATCGGATTCAGTATTTTAGCAAGTGTTTTATGGATTAACATTTGCGTTTGGGCCGGTTATTTTTTTGGCAGATTAGATGTTGTTAAAAACAACTTCTCCTTAGTTGTAATAGCTATCATTGGAATTTCGTTAGTACCCATTTTAGTTGGTATTCTTAAACAGAAATTTTCTTCTAAATGAAAAATTTGGGATTAATTGGGTTCCCATTAGGCCATTCCTTTTCACAACAATTTTTTACTGATAAATTTAAGAAATTAAATGTAAACTGCAGTTACAATAATTACGAATTAGATGATCTTAGCCAATTAAAGAAATTAATCTTCAATTATCAACTAACAGGACTAAATGTTACTTCCCCATACAAAACAAGCATCATACCCCACCTCGACCAAGTAGAACTAACTGCACAAACTGTTGGTTCTGTCAATACAATACTGATAAAAGATAAAAAATTAATTGGTTATAATACTGATATTATAGGTTTTCAAAAAAGTCTTGAACGACTCATTGGAGATCAAATACCTCCAACCTTGATATTAGGGACCGGTGGTTCTGCAAAGGCAGTAGCATTTGTTCTCAAGCAAAAAAACATTTCATTTCAATATGTTTCAAGAAATGCTAATGAGGATGCCATTTCTTATAATCAAGCCAATGACAGAATAAGTCAAAATTTATTGATTATAAATTGTACACCAATTGGAAGGTTTCCCGATATACACCTATCACCTCCCCTGAATTATTTCAAGTTAACTGACAAGCACATTCTTTTTGACTTAAATTATAATCCTAAAATTACTGCATTTATGGCTGAGGGCATAAAAAAAGGGTGCATGGTTTGCAATGGGTATGAAATGCTTACTGAGCAAGCCGAGGCCTCCTGGGTAATCTGGAATACTTAGATATCAATACCTAATAGCCTGTTTTGCACCTTTAAACTACGTTAAAAAAGCATAGAATAAACTTTTGAATCTTAACTATCATAAGCCTATCTTTGCCTTTAAAATATCAGTTAATTATGAATAATATTTTAAAAGACAACAAAACAAAATTTATAACAATAACAATTCTGGTAGTTGCCATTTCACGCTTGTTACCTCATCCATATAATTTCACGCCAATTGGAGCTATGGCACTTTTTGGTGGCACTTTTCTCAAAGATAAGAAGATAGCGTTTGGCCTTCCTTTGGCAGCATTATTAATTTCAGATCTTTTATTGCAACTAATCAAGCCGGGCAGCGCATTTTATGAAGGATGGTTTTGGGTTTACTTAAGTTTTATTTTAATCACACCATTAGGTTTTCTACTAGGAAATAAACTAAAAGTACAGAATGTAATTGCAGCTTCGTTAATGGGATCAATACTATTCTTTGTGTTGACCAACTTTGGGGTATGGACAACAGGATTAATGTATCCACTTAACGGTGCAGGATTAATGAGTTGCTATGTTAGTGCAGTCCCATTTTTTGGAGGTACTATTATGGGTGATTTATTTTTCAATGCACTACTTTTTGGTGTATTTGCGATTGCGAAATGGAGAATGCCTTTACTCGTAAAAGAAGTTTGAAAGAAAGTTATTTAATCAATTCAAATAATATTTAATGTATTTCAACAATATACTTGAAACCATTGGTAACACGCCATTGGTTAAATTGAATTCAGTTACTAAAGATGTTCAAGCCACAGTATTAGCTAAAATTGAAACTGTGAATCCTGGCAATTCTATTAAAGACAGGATGGCACTGAAGATGATAGAAGATGCAGAAAAGAGTGGAAAGTTAAAGCCCGAAGGAACAATTATTGAAGGCACAAGCGGTAACACCGGAATGGGGTTAGCTATTGCCGCAATCGTTAAGGGATACAAATGTATATTTACAACAACTGATAAACAAAGTAAAGAAAAAGTAGATGCGTTGCGTGCTTTTGGTGCAGAAGTGATTGTTTGTCCAACCAATGTTGAACCAGAAGATCCCCGGTCCTACTACTCTGTTGCTGCCAGATTAAGTAAAGAAATTCCAAATGCGTTTTATCCAAATCAGTATGATAATTTGAGTAACCGACAAGCACATTATGAGCAAACCGGTCCGGAGATTTGGGAGCAAACGGAAGGTAAAATCACACACCTGGTAGTTGGTGCCGGAACAGGTGGCACAATAACAGGTACCGGTCGTTACTTGAAAGAAAAAAATCCAAAAATTAAAGTGTGGGCAATTGACACTTATGGCTCCGCACTTAAAAAATATCATGAAACAGGCATTTTAGATAAGAATGAAATTTACCCTTATGTTACAGAAGGAATTGGAGAAGATTTTATTCCACAGAATTATGACTTTACGGTAATAGATCATTTTGAAAAAGTTACCGATAAAGATGCTGCTTTGATGACTCGTGATTTGGTTCGCAAAGAAGGAATTTGGGTGGGCAACAGTGCGGGTTCGGCTGTTGCAGGATTGCTTCAGTTGAAAGATCAATTGAAACCGACAGATGTAGTTGTAATTATTTTTCATGATCATGGATCAAGATACATAGCAAAAATATTTAATGATGATTGGATGCGCTCTAAAGGTTATTTCGATAAGAAAGGTATGACGGCATCAGATATTATCGGATCAAAAAAAGACGTTAACTTAACTACCGTTGAGGCATCATTGCCAATTGGTGACACATTAAAAATCATCAACACAAACAATTTCTCACAACTTCCAGTTACGCGTGAAGGAAGAATTGTTGGAAATATTACCGAGAATCATATTTATTCGTCTTTATTAAAAAATCCTGAGCTAAAGAATAAGCCGGTGAGTGATATTATGCAAGAAGCTATGCCATTTATTGATATCAGTACTTCAATTGACACGTTAAGTGACCTGCTTAGCAAAAACAATCAGGCAGTTATTGTAAAAGATTTTAAAGCTGACAGAAACTACATTGTAACCAGGCAAGATGTAGTTGATGCATTGGCCTAAATTCAATATTTAACAGAATATGTCATTCGGCATTTGTGAAATGAGTCTTGTTCCTATGAGGAAGGAGCCTTCGCACAGAAGTGAGTTGGTTTCACAAATACTTTTTGGAGAGCATTACGAAATTGTAGAATCGCAAAAAGAGTGGTTTAAGATTAGAACTTCTCATGATGGTTATGAAGGTTTCATTTCTTTAGCTCAACATACAGAAATCAGCTATAACGATTTTCAATTTCTGCAAAAAACCGGAGCATTTGTTTGCTTTGATTTGGTGCAACTATTATTACACGATAATAAAATTCAGACTGTAATTTTAGGCAGTGCCTTGCCCTTTTTTGAAAACCAGCATTGCAGAATTAATACAAAAACATATAGGTTTGATGGTAATGCAAAGTTTCCTCAAAAAGCAGCTTCTTCAGCATTACTAATTGAAAACGCATACATGTATCTCAATGCACCTTACTTATGGGGAGGAAGATCACCATTTGGCGTAGATTGTTCCGGATTTACGCAGTTGGTATATAAACTGTCAGGATATTCACTTCTACGCGATGCTTCTTTACAAGCTGAACAGGGAAGTATTGTAAACCTAGTTGATGAGGCCATGCCAGGCGATTTAGCCTTTTTTGATAATGAAGAAGGTCATATTATTCACGTTGGCATATTAACTTCTCGTGATACCATTATACATGCATCAGGAAAAGTTCGTATTGATGCATTTGATCAAGTTGGTATTTACAATCAGGAAACCAAACGATATACCCATAAACTCAGGTTGATAAAAAGAATATTTTAATATAATCCATGAATAATCCGCAGTTAAAAGCCTCAGAGGAATTTCCTGCCTCGGTAAACGAGCTTTATGATGATGAGGGTGAATTGGTGATGATCCTTTATACTCACGAACTGGTTGATTTACCCGAAGGCTTATGGCTGTCAACAGAAGGATATTATGAAGCTGTTATCAAAAAAAGTGAAATACAAATTGAAGATGCGTTGTTTTGCATCAGTGAACTCAATGCTATTACAGGAATACAATATGAACTTGCTTTAAGTTAGGTTTGTAATATCCGATTCAAGTTTTGCTGTAATAAAATATTATTTTCAGTTTTTAAAGCTGAGAAATTCAACTTCATCTCAATTGCTTTTTGAATGTCAAGATTATTTTGAGTTTGCATCATGAAAATTTTGTTATCATCAAGATATGAAGCAAGATATTCTTGCTCTGTCTGGCCAGGAGTCGGTATCAATAACGCTTTTACTCCTAATTGTGCCAGATCCATTATTGTAGAATAACCAGACCTTGCAATCACTAATGTTGTTGTGCTTAAGTATTTAACAATTTCTTCTGCTGTTACATAGTTTTTAAACTGCACCATTCCCCTATCCGGTATTTCATTAGGGTCAGAAATTTTTCCGCGAATTAATAAAGAACGACAACGGATTTTTGTCAATTGTTCAATAATCATACCTTCAAATATTGTTCGCTGTGGTTCCGGTCCTGACAGGATTGCAACTAAATCAAATTTACTATCATTTGAAATATTAGAAAATTGAAAAGTGGAGAGCAATCCACAATTAAATTGAGGGATTTTAATATATTTATTTACGGATAAAACTCCTGACAACTTAAATCCTTGTCCAACATCAGGAATCCAACATTCGTGAAAACGATTTATATATTTTGCATGGAGTCTGTTGATTGAAGGTTGCAAAAACTGTAATGATTCGGATGCCTGTATCATCAGTTGATGTGATAAAAAAATGTTCTTTGTGAAATCTGTGAAACATCCATACCTATTATCAGAAATAATAATCTCCGACTTATATTTTAAAGCAATCTTCCTTATTACCGACTGTTCATTTCTAATATTGAGAAGCATTTTGGGTGCTTGTTTGAGCATTGCCCAAGCCATATTTCCAGTTGTTGGATAAACTGGACTATAGGAAGGCAAAACTTCTGAATGCAAAAAAGGGAACTGTTTCTTTAATACATTTAAGCTATTTCCATCAGAAGCAATAATTACTTTGCAACCGGCAGCTATAAGACTATTAATAACAGTTATACTTCTTGTTGCGTGACCCAGTCCCCAGTTTAAGGGAGCTACAATGACCGTTTTGCTCATCTTTTGTTTCAGAAAAAATCAACTAACTAATCCAATGCATGCTTATTAAACAAAATATAGCCAATGTGGAAAAGCACAGTAAATGACTTTGTTTTTCTGTCGTAATAATTTAGAGTCATTGCTACTGGACCTACTGGACTATGGAATATTCCAGAAAATGAGGCAATAAAATAACGTGCAGAGAAGGCATCGCCAAAAACTGCTTTTTCATTATCATTCTTTGTAACTACCTGAAGTGGTTGAAATGCATAACCCTCTAACCGAAAATCAATATTCGAGCGTAAACTAAATATATTACGAACACCACAACCGAAATAATTTGGTGCATGAAAATTGTCAAGAAACAAAGTTTTACTTTCCTGAGTGGGATAAAATCCGGGCATTTGCAAGATAGTTGCAGTATAGTTATTAAAAAATGGTTGACCGGAAAAATTTGTTTCGGCATAAAAACCGAGTTTATACTTTCCTGCTCTGAAAAAATAATTATCGTAAATCATTTTAACCTGCCACCATTGATGCCACTCTTTAATGGTTGGAGCATTGCTATGTAAAGTTCCGGGATTGGTAACTTCATTGCCGGAGACAAAACGTGTGCGAATAGATAAAAAAGAGCCTTTTGATGCGTACATCTTCCGATTTAAAGTATTCCTCTCAAAGCCAACAACACAACTCAATCCTTCGAACCGGGTAAAGTCTGCCGTATCATTGACAGAAAAATTTCTGGTTTGGTAATACCTGTCTTTAATATTAAAGAAATTTCCACCGACTGTCAGCACTCCTTTATTCCGTGCAGGCATACCTAAATTCAAACCATAGGATTGATCTGTTACTAACAAATATGCAGGCTTGATATCATCTTTGAAAAAATTACTACTCTTAAAATAATCCATCCTATTGATTGTTGTAAACGGCTCGATAAAAAAATCAGGTCTCCCGGGTATATCAAGTCTTAACTTTAACTGGCCGGAATTATAAAGCTTGCCGAAATAGGTGTTGGCATGAATACTTAAACTATATGGACCAAGAATATTATACCGAAATCCAATAAATCCTTCACTAATTGGTCGGGAAGAAAAATTTCCTCCTATGTCAACACGCAAATCTGTTTCCGGTTTAATATATACTTCAAGATTGTAAACTTCTGTTTTAGGATCATAAACCAATTTAGGAAAAGCATATCTGATATTCTCATCAGCCAAAAGTCTAAAATAACGGGGTTTGAGTTGACGCAGTAACATATTACTTCCCCGTGGATTTAAAATTGATTTAATATATTTTGCTTTTTGTGAATTTACGCCTGTAACTACAATATCACCAACAATTAAGGGATGTAGTTTACTTATAAAGCTATCTCGTTTTTGATTTAAAACTTCGGGTGAAATTCTTCTGGCAATAGCAAGTTTAATATCATCCATCCGTGCCATCGTAGCCTGATAACCGCTATCAATTAATGATTGAAAATTATAAAAGTCAAACACTCCAAAATTGGTAACATCAGGTTGAATTAATATATCATCAGTTCCCGGCAACACAACATGCTGCGACTGAATTATCATTGTTCTGAGCTGTGAAAACATATTGTCCTCTTTCGGAATATCGGGACCACCACCTACTGAGACACCAATCATAATATCTGGCTCAAACTCATTGAGCATAACATCTGATGGGAAATTATTATAAATACCCCCATCGTAGTAAAGCTGATTATCGGCTGTCATTGGTGAGAGATAAAGCGGATAGGCAATAGAGGCTCTTATTGCCTGACTAAGATCGCCACAATTAAAAATTACAGGGCGTTTATTTTTGATGTCTGAGGCAACACAACGAAAAGGAACAAATAGATTATTAAAATCGTAATCGGCACCGGCACTTGCGGCTGAATGATTTTCGAGCAGAGCAAAGTCTATTTGGCCACTATTGACCAACGACCCATTAAGATTCATTCTTAAAGTCGAATCATAGCTAAGTTTAACAGTTGCCCATGATGCATCCCTTTCGCGTTCCTTGAAATAATATATAAGTTCATCACTTAAAGTACCTGTTGCCCAATTTTTAAAATCGTCACTTAAAACGATATTCTCCATTTGTTGTGGACTGGTACCAGAAACATACATGCCACCAACCAGTGCACCCGCAGATGTTCCGGTAATAAAATCTATAGGGATTCCATTCTCCTCAAGTGCTTTTATCACACCAATATGCGCAAACCCTCTTGCACCACCTCCGCTTAATACCAAGCCAACTTTTTGTGCAAACAAAAAATTTACATTCAACAAACTAATTATAGATAACAATTTTATCCACTTCTGCATCATTGTGCAAAGGTATTATTCTGATACATTAGAATTGTTATCGCACAACTGATGAAAGTAATCAGCAGCTTTAACCATTCGACTGCCATACCATGCAAAAAACTCTCCGTCAACCAATAAAATTTCAGCTTTAGGGCAAATATTTTTGAATTCCTGAATGTGTCTTGCTTTAAAAGGATAAGGCTCCGATGAAAGAAGTATTACTTCCGGATTCAATTCTGCAATTTTTTTCTCCGACAGTTCCGGATATCGTTTATGATAGTACATCAGGTTATCAAATCCGGCTTTATTCATCATGTCATTAATAAACGTATCGCCACCGGCACACATATAAGGGTTTCTCCAAATAAAATATAATGCGCGTCTGGCAACATGCTTCTTATTCTTTTCTGTAATTGCTTTAAATTTTTCAGCAATCTGATTATTTATTTCAGAAGCACGCTCTTGACAGTTAGTCATCACACCTATGTTATAAATCATATCCAATGCTTCGTGCAGATTACTCACATCACTTAACCAAACCGGAAATTTCTCTCTGAGGCGCTCAATAGCATCGCGATTGTTTTCTTCTTTATTTGCTATAATAAGATCAGGATTCAATTGGTTGACTAATTCATGATTTATTGATTTTGTTCCTCCTACTCGCGGTACAGATAAAAAAAGTTCGGGTGGATAAATGCAATATTTTGTAATACCAACTATTCTATCTTGCAATCCTAAATCTGCCAGCAATTCTGTTTGTGATGGAACCAGGGAAACTATTCTTTGAGGAGGTGCTTCCAATTTTATTTCAAATCCTGTTTGATCAATATACTTAAACATGTCAGGTAAAATTAAGCATAAAAAAAGCCGGTATTACCCGGCTTTGACATATTTTTTGAACCAATACTACTTCATTAATTCTCCCATCATGTTCATTTTTTGCTTTGGCATAAGTGTTATTCCTGATGATGTATGTCCTTCTTCATCAATTGTTACACCAGTTTCCAGTTTCATAGCCTTCTGGACAGGCGTAAAAATACCATTAGTTACAATTTGAAGCTTTCCATCTTTTAATTCAAGATGTTCTTCAACTGCCTTGGGAACAAGAACGTTGTTGAATGTAAAAATTTCTCCCTGTTGCAGCTGTGCTGTTTTTCCATCGGGATATTTTATCATTCCTCTTTGATTAATGGATGCACCATTATCAAGTTCTTGATCGCTTTCCAGAAAATTAACTGTGTTGCCTTTGATATAATAGACAAGGCCATTTCGAATAAAGAATCCTGATTCTGTTGATTTTTTTTCAGTCTGTTGACCGAATGACACCATTGTGCAGAGAATTACTGCCAAACAAACTGTTGAACTTAATAATAATTTTTTCATTGATTGATATATTTTTAATTAAGTAAAAATACAATAAAGAAAGGACTTTAACAACTCTTTATTTTTTAGGATCATAAATTACATTATTGCCACGTTGCTTACCTGAATATAACTTGTGTCTGGTGGCAGGTTTTTCATTGGCAGCACCGGCAGCGGCATCACCTTCTGGTGCAACTGCCGTTGAATCGGGTAAAGCCTCCGAAGCTGCTGTGGAGTCTTCTGTGCTTTCAGTTGATTCTGTAGGCGGTGGGGTTGTTTGTTCTGTTTCAGGTGTTGTAGTTGACTGTGAAAATGCTACAGTTGAGATAATAAGCATTGCACTAAGAGCAGACAAGCGTTTAACTAACTTTTTCATTTTATTTTATTGTATTATATTATTTTTTTCCAAAATTAGTAATCAAAACGATGATTTGACATGCATATTTTATTTTTATTGTAATCTTATGTTGATAAACCATTAATTCATGAGAACAGAAATCATCTCTTATTGGAATTCATCTTTATACTTAGGATTAATAAAAAAGGGAAACAACTATTATGTTGTTCCCCTCTAACCTAAAAACAATAAACCCTCCACAAATGTAGGAGAATAGCGTTTTGAGGATCAGATTGTTAATAACTTTTTATTTACCCATTTTCTTAACATCGGCAATCAATTTTTCATTCATTTTAATGTAGCTGTTATCGCTGCTTTCTTTAGCTAAAGCCAGACTTTGTTCTGCTGCCTTGGTTGCTTCAGGGTAATTTTTCAATTTATATTCAATTTTTGCTTTTGTGTGTAAAACCCAATATGCCTTAGGGTTGTTTTCCACAGCTTTGTTTATCCACTCCTGTGCCTTATTCAAGTCTTTATCATTTTCATAATAATAGTTTGCTGCCTGAAAATAGGGCTTGTTGTCACCCATAGCCTTATCTATTTGCTTCATAACATTTTCGTCAATATTGGTAGTTACCGGAATACTCACCTTTGTTTTGTCCCACAGCAAATCAATACTGCATGAAGTTGGTGTAATGTTATTAATATTGATAGTGAAAGTTTCCATCTTATCGGCTGTGGCCATTGGCTTCACTTTAAAACGCATCATTTCGTCTTCTTTCTTATAGTCACCTACATTGCCTCCGAGAGTTAAGTCTTTATAAAAAATAATTTCCCAATCAGTTGTATTTGGTATTGTATAAAGCGCATAAGTACCGGGAGCAATATCATTACCATTTATTTTGGTATCAGCACCAAATGTTACTTTGGTTGATTGGTTGGCCCCTGTTCTCCAGATTTTCCCATAAGGAACAAGATCGCCAAAAACGGTTCTTCCTTTGACTGATGGCCGGCTGTATTCGACTTTTATTTCACCAAGACCAAATGCCTGTGTCAGACTTTGAGTCGGACTTGGTTGTGGCGTTTTTAGCTGCGCCATTGAAGTTGTTGTTGTGGCAATGATAAGTGCCATTAACGATGATGTGAATTTTTGCATAATAATTAAATTTGATTTTGAATTTTATATATAAACATAACAACCCGACAAATAACATTTAGTTTTTACCGGGTTTAAAAAGTTTGCATCTGAAATTGAATAAATTAAATATTAAGTTCCTTAAAGGTATTACCCTCCTGTAATTTTCCTGTCTGAAAGCCTTTTTTAAACCAAAACATTCTCTGTTCTGAAGTGCCGTGTGTAAAAGCATCCGGCACGACATATCCTTGTGACTTTTTCTGAATCTTGTCATCACCTACAGCACTTGCTGCGCTTAATGCTTCTTCAATATCACCATCTTCTAAAACATTGTTTAATTTTTGATTTTGATTTGCCCAAACACCAGCATAAAAATCAGCTTGCAATTCTAAAGCAACAGACAACTTATTTGCTTCTGTTTCTGATAATTGGTTTTGCATTTCATGCACTTTATCTGATGTGCCTAATAAATGTTGAACATGATGACCTACTTCGTGAGCCAAAACATAAGCGATGGCAAAATCGCCACCCTGAGCACCAAACCTACTCTTCAACTCATCAAAAAAAGATAAATCAATATAAACTTTTTCATCAGCAGGACAATAGAACGGCCC
Organism: Bacteroidia bacterium; assembly: GCA_037045145.1. Classification (NCBI taxonomy): domain Bacteria; kingdom Pseudomonadati; phylum Bacteroidota; class Bacteroidia; species Bacteroidia bacterium. The sequence continues at coordinate 1,788,284 of JBAOIA010000011.1, read as the reverse complement.
AACCGCAGAACTTGCATTGCCACAACCAGACTGTGTGACATCTCTGAAAAGCACCAATTTAGGTTCTCTATATTCAAGTTTATTTTCCTGAAAAATTTTCTTCCAGATATCTTCGTTATCTGCTAATGCTACTTTTATAAAGCTTGCCATTTCATCATCGGCAGCTGATGGTTCCTGAGATGTTGTTTGAGTTGCTGCCTGTTGCTGTATTTGTTGCAACAACTGATTTGGATCGCCACCCATTAATAAGTTGATGACTATTATAATTATTCCAACCAGTCCACCCCCTAAAGCTATTTTACCTCCTGAAAACTTTCTACGATCTTCAACATTGTCGCTTTCGCGCCTACCCATCCATTTCATAATTTCTGTTTTACATAGCAAATAAAGCAATTATTTGGCAAATACAGTTCGGTGACCTTAATAAATTGAAAGTGATTATATTTGAAGTTTCAAAGCGACCTCATCATGCAAAATAATTGTAAATTAATTATAGCATTTATTTTTCTATTCAGCACAGTTTCTGCTCAGGAAAATCTTCCAAACTATATGACTAAAAAAGAAGTGTTGCAGATGCCGTCATATCTTCAACATTTTTCTAATCAATTAAAAAACAATCAGGCTGCAGTTCCACCATCATCACCAGTTCGCACTATGGCTGAATGGGAAGAATTACAAGGTATATTAATTGGTTGGACAAGTTACCCTTCTATTTTGCGTGAAATTGTTCGTGCCGCTAAAGCAGAATGTCGTGTTTATATTGTAACCAATAATCAACAAAGTGTAATCAACTATTTAAACAGCGGCAATGTAGATACCGTAAATGTGAGCTTTGTGAATACGCCTTTTAATTCGGTATGGTCCCGTGATTACGGTCCATGGAGTGCTTATACTAATGATGTTGATACATTAGTAACTATAGACTGGATTTACAATCGCCCTCGCCCTGATGATGATAATGTTCCTGTAGCAATTGCAGGAATTTTAAACACTCCCTTATATGAAACTACTATGCCGCCATACAGTTTGGTTCACACCGGTGGAAACTTTATGTGTGATGGATTCGGAACAGGGTTTTCGAGTAATTTGATATTAAATGAGAATCCATCATTAACAGAAAGCCAGATTGATACCATCATGAAACAATTTATGGGAATTTCAAGATACATTAAAATGCCTACGTTACCCTACGATGGTATCCATCATATTGACATGCACATGAAACTTTTAAATGAAGAAACTATTTTAATGGGGCAATATCCTCAAGGTGTTGCTGATGGTCCACAGATTGAAGCTAACCTATTATATGTTGTTAATAATTTCAATTCAATATTTGGTACACCATATAAAGTAATTCGCATTCCGATGCCTGCTGATAATGGCGCTTATCCCAATACAACAGGAGATTATTATACATACACGAATTCATCATTCATCAATAACACCATTATTGTTCCTACCTACAATATTTCGCAAGACAGTGCTGCATTACGTATTTACAAAGATGCATTACCAGGTTATAATGTTATTGGCATAAACTCACTTCAAAGTATTGGAGCATTAGGAGCATTGCATTGTATCACTAAAGATTTAGGCACCAACGATCCACTTCTGATTTCGCATCAGCAATTAGCCAACACCTATGACACTATTAATCCTTATTCTGTAGTTGCACTAATAAAACATCGTAGTGGAATACAATCTGCAACTTTATATTACAGAACAGACACGTTGCAGCCTTATAATTCTGTTTCTATGACTGCTATAGCAGGGATGAATGATTACTTTGAAACCTACATACCAGCTCAGTCTGGTGGAAGTAGAGTTTATTATTATATTGAAGCATACTCCAGCACATGCAAACATCAGATACGACCAATGCCTGCACCTCAGGGATATTTTTATTTTGATGTATTACAAACAACAAATATTGATGCTATAGACAATCCAATCACAATTAGTAATATTTTTCCAAATCCTGCATCGGCAATTACATGCCTCCCCTATTCTGGTCGCATCGGAACAATACTTTCTATTAAAATCTGCGATGTTAATGGAAAGTTGGTTTATGAATCACAAAATACTGCAAAATCAAATGGTCAAAACTTCGCATTTTTTGATGTCAGTAAATTTATGCCGGGAATATATTTCTTAAAATCAGAAACCAAGAACTCAATTAATATTCAAAAAATTTTGGTAAAATAATTTTTTGACACACATTATTTTATTGATTACTTAAACTATTTTTTAAGTACTATCTTCCTCGTAGTCATCAATTGTCTGGTATTATCAAAAAACTGAATGGTATAAATTCCATTGCTGAAGTTTCTTAAATCCAAAGTTAATTCTTTAACCTCTGAAACATCAGTAACAATTTTTCCATACATATCAGATACTACCATTGCTGCTACCCTTTCATTATGAACAACAATATTTACCTGCCCATCTGATGGGTTTGGATAAACAGAACACAAACCTGCTGAAATATCAACAATACCAACTGTGCCAATGGTCATTCTTATATCGCTTAAAACATTTGTTGCACTCAGGTTTGGGCCCCATGCCATTGGACTTGTTCCATAATATCTTCTTGCTCTATTTGGAGTAACAGATGTATAATACCAACGAGGCGAAACCGGTGTGCCTGCAATTGCAGTTTGTGTATGCTTAAAAACCAGCACACTAAAGTTGGAAGTATTGCTATAGACAAAAGGGGTATTAAGTGTCACTTCGCGCCATCCAGCACCGCCATTGTTCGGAAAAACACCATCATAAACTCTCGTATATCCTGCAGTATCAATAGTACCTGAAGTCATGGAAACAAGTGCGGTTTGTTTCATGAATATACTCACACTATCAAAGGGCAGTGTATCTGTCCCATCAACACGGTTAAACCCAAAAGAAGAAATTGCACCGGAATAACCTATTTCAGATGAAAGATAAATAGCTTCATAGCCTACACACTCATAAGATTTGACTATCGGACTAAAGGCAGATACAAGACTTGATGTACCAACAACAACAGTTTGTGTCTGCGCATTTAGAATACTCAACGAGCATAAGGAAACAGACAGAAACAAAACAACTTTTAAGTAGATTTTTTTCATCAAAAAACATTTTTATATTTTACGAATATACAGCTAATTATTAATGTTCTAAAATTTATTTATAAAATTTTGAAAGCGTATTGATAGTTTTCTATTCAATACCTTCTTTTGCAAAGAGCATTTTTATCGCTCTAAGAAAGACTTCATGCTTTTAACTTCATTGCATACATTAGCCACACCATTTTCCAATGTAATGCTGTGTTTCCATCCTAATTGATGCAATTTGGCTACAGACAATAGTTTTCGTGGTGTACCATCAGGTTTAGTTGTATCAAAATTCAGTTGGCCATTAAACCCGAAAGTTTCTTTAATAAGCAATGCCAATTCTTTAATACTGATATCTTCTCCTGTACCGATATTTACAGTAGAACGATCACTATAATTCTGCATCAGAAAAAAACATGCATCTGCTAAGTCATCAACATGCAAAAATTCGCGTCTTGGAGATCCGGTTCCCCAAATTTCTACAGAAGGCAGATTATTTTCCAGAGCATCATAAAATTTACGAACCAATGCTGGCAAAACATGTGAGTTTTTTAAGTCATAATTATCATTGGGGCCATAAAGATTTGTAGGCATTGCCGATATATAATCTACTCCATATTGATCGCGAAATGCTTCACACATTTTAAGGCCTGCTATTTTGGCCAATGCATAAGGTTCATTTGTAGGCTCCAAAGGGCCTGTGAGTAAGTATTCTTCTTTTAATGGCTGTGGTGCCATTTTAGGATAAATACAAGATGAGCCTAGGAATAACAGCTTTTTTACTCCTGAATCAAATGCGCTTTTTATAACATTACATTCAATAATCAGATTTTCGTAAATAAAATCCGCTCTATATGTGTTATTGGCTACTATACCTCCAACTTTTGCTGCAGCAAGAAATACAAACTCCGGCCTTTCATGATTAAAAAAATCAGCAACGTTACGTTGATTGCGTAGGTCAAGTTCCTTAGATGTTCTAGTCAGAATATTATTAAATCCTTCGGACTGAAGTTTACGAACAATTGCAGAGCCAACCATTCCACGGTGACCAGCAACAAAAATTTTACTGTTTTTCTGCATTATATTAAGCTTCGTGATAATTGATGATTTTATGACCACCTTGTTTTAAATATTGATCGCGCTTGAATAGTTCAAGGTCACAATTCATCATTTCTTTTACTATTGATGCCAGATTGTGTTTGGGTTCCCATCCTAAAATTTTTTTTGCTTTTGCAGGGTCGCCAATAAGTAGTTCTACTTCAGAAGGTCTGTAATATTTCGGGTCAATTTTCATAACTACATTCCCTACAGGAACCTGATACGCAGGATTGCTGCACTTCTTAGCTACTGCAATTTCATTTTCAGCATTACCACTGAATTCTATTTCAATGCCTACTTCATTAAAAGCAAGAACAATAAAATCACGAACTGTTGTTGTTACACCTGTTGCCAACACAAAGTCATCGGCCTTATCTTGTTGCATCATCAGCCACATACCTTCTACATAATCTTTTGCATGACCCCAATCGCGCTTTGCATCAATATTTCCCATATAAACAGTATCCTGAAGCCCTAAAGCTATACGGGATACAGCACGGGTGATTTTGCGGGTAACAAAAGTTTCGCCCCGAAGTGGCGATTCGTGGTTAAATAAAATACCATTACTGGCAAACATATTATAGGCCTCGCGGTAATTAACGACTATCCAATAGGCATAAAGTTTGGCTACAGCATAGGGAGAACGTGGATAAAACGGTGTAGATTCACGCTGCGGAACTTCCTGCACCAAACCATACAATTCGCTGGTAGATGCCTGATAGATTTTACATTTATCAGTCATATTCAACATTCGCACAGCTTCCAGAATACGAAGTGTTCCGATACCATCGGCATTAGCAGTATATTCAGGCATGTCGAAACTTACGCGTACATGACTCATAGCACCTAGGTTATAAATTTCATCGGGCTGCACTTCCTGAATAATTCTGATGATATTTGCAGAATCTGTCAAATCGCCATAATGAAGCTTGAATTTTACATTTTTTTGATGCACATCTTCATACAGATGGTCAATCCTTTCCGTATTAAAAAGTGAACTTCTGCGTTTAATGCCATGTACCTCATAGCCTTTTTGCAGCAACAGCTCGCTTAGATAAGCGCCATCCTGCCCGGTAACACCGGTAATTAATGCTCTTTTCATTGATGATTAAATTAAAATATGGTAAACGTAATGTGGTTCTACTTAGTTACTTCAATTAGTTAATAAAATTAAAAAACCTGAATTATAACCCACTTTAATTTTTTAATTTTGTGCAAATTAAACAATTTTAAACCACCAAATAGCTAACCATTTATGCTACTTTTAAGTATAAGTGTGTTCAGTAAATTATTGATTTTATGAATAATCAAAAAGTTATTAAAAACCAATCCATTATTGATGCTAAAGACGTCAAAAACGTATTAACTATTTTTGTAAAAAACTGGTACTGGTTTATTTTGTTTTTAACTATGGGCGTTGCCGGGGGTATTTTCTTGTATTACAAGACTACTCGAATTTATGGCGCAGAGGCTAAGGTTCTGATTACCCCAACTAAAAACGCCTTCAAAGATGCACTTTCAACCAGCCTTCCCTTAGGCCCAAATAAAGAAGAGGTTTCTAATGAAATACAGATATTATCCTCAACCAAATTAGTTTCAGAGGCAATTAAAAAGCTTAACCTTGATATTTCGTATTACATCAAAGGCCGTTTAAAAACAGGTGAAGTATATAAAGGTACGCCTTTTAGTGTTGATGGTAAAATATTAGATGAGAATTTTTATGGTATTCCATTTAATCTTCGCATTATTGATAAAGACTCCTACAGCCTTGAAATAAAAACTAACGACTATTCCTATAATAAAGTACTCAAATTTGGAGACCCTGTTGTAACCGATAAATTTTCAATTATTATAAATGGCAAACAGGAGTCCATACTTAAAAATTCAAAATTCAGCGAGTTTCAGTATGTATTTGTAATTAATAATCACGGATATTTAGTTAAGAAATACAAAAATGCACTCGACTTGGAGAAAGACGAAGATGCATCAGTAATAAATATCAATATTGCAGATGAGGTTGAAGAGAAAGCTGTTGACTTTCTTGATACGCTAACAAATCTTTATATCAATTATTCGATATCTGTTGCAAGAGGAATTAATGAGAATTCATTAAAATTTATTGAAGCACAATTAAAAGATTACGAAGATCAGTTGAATGGTGTTGAAACAAGTTTGGTTGAATACCAACAACAGAGTGGAGCTATAGATGTGGCCAATCAGCAAAGCACTTTTTTAAAGGAAAAAATTGATGTGCAGGGAGAGAAGGCTAAACTTACCGCAAGACTCAACTCAGTAGATTATGTTTATAACCAGTTAACAAGCGGCAGCAGTGATTTCACTACACTCTCGCCAGCTTTAATGACTGAACAAGCTAATCCGGGACTTTCTAATGCTTTTAATGAGTTGAGTGCTTTAATGCAAAGCAAAGTAAATTTGTCTTTCAGCATGACACCAAATAGTCCGCAGATAAAAGAAGTTGATGCGCAAATTAATAAAGCTAAAGAAAAAGTTATCGGCATAATAATGAATATCCGTAAGGATATTGTAATGCAAATAAATCTATTGACAGAACGTGAAGGTAATTTTGCAGCATCATTAAACAGAATGCCTTCAACAATAAAAGGACTTAGTGATATTACAAGAAAAAAAGAAATCAATGAAAAGATGTATTTGTTCTTATTGGAAAGCAGGGCACAAAATGTAATTGCATCAGCTGCCATTGTACCGGACAAATCCATTCTTGAACCCGCATCAAGCACCGGGTTATTGCGTCCCATTCGAAACAAAATGATATTTTTAGGAGCAGGTGTAGGTTTGGCTCTTGCTTTTATTTTAGTTTTTCTTAAAAATATTTTCCTTAATTATATATATACTAAGGAGGAGCTTGCTGATATTACCCATCAACCTATCATTGGTGTTATTGGCAAAAGTGCAGAGGCTAAGAAGGATTATCTTGTTGTACATGCTCATCCGCAATCACTTGCAGCAGAAGCATTCAGGGTTATTCGAACCAACTTATCCTATTTTGCACCGAAAACATCTTCAAAAGTTATTCTTTTCACTTCTACCATTTCCGGAGAAGGGAAAACATTTTGTGCCGTAAATACTGCCACCATGTTAGCCAGGGCTAAAAAGAAAGTAGTCATAGTTGATCTGGATTTGCATAAACCCAAACAAGCAGTTGCATGGAATATGACTAACGATGTTGGTGTTACATCATATATAGTTGGAAAAGCAACTTTAAAAGAAGTATTAAAAGAAACTCCTGTTGAGAATCTTAAGCTCATCTTAAGCGGACCAAAATCACCTAATGCATCTGAGTTAATTTTAGATTCAATGATGGAGCAATTAATTAATGAATTGAAAGAACATTTCGATTACATCATTTTAGATATGCCACCGGTTGGATTACTGTCGGATGCTTTAGTAATGATGAAACATTCTGACTTGAATCTGTATGTAATGAAAGCAGGCTACAGTAAGAAAGACTTTGTTGAAGTTGCACATCAGTTAATGGAGAAGAATCAAATAAAAAGCCTTAGCTTCATATTAAACGGAGTAAATCCTAAAAACATGCCTGTTGGTTATGGCGGAGCATATTATAAATAACAAGCGCAAAATAAATGTCCCCAAGTAAAAACAATTACTCTACTGCACAAGCGTTCAGACAAACTTATAAAAGTCTTAAAGACCATTTATCTCCACTTCAAAAAAAGCGGATTAAATGGATTGCATTTCTGATATTTTTATCTGCTATTTTAGATGTATTTGGTTTAGCATCTGTTCTTCCGTTGGTAAAAATGGCTACTGAACCTCAAATTATACATACCAATTCATATTTGAGTACAGCATACAGCTATCTGAATTTTGAAACAGATAAATCTTTCATGGTATTTTGCATTATCATAATCCTGCTATTTCAATTTTTCAAAACAGGCTTTGGCATATTCGTAAACTATATTGAAGGCCGTTTTATGGCAGATGTGGCTAATAACATATCTAAAAATCAATTTTCGAAATATTTCTCTTTAAGTTATTTTAATTTTAACAGTGTAAAATCATCACGTATTATAAATCACGTACAGCAAAACCCTGCATCTTATACTGCATGGGTGATGTTACCAATTCTGATGCTTTTTTCAGAGTCCATAATATTACTCTGTATAGTTACACTTATTGCTGTTTACAATCTTAAACTCTTTCTTTTTATATTGATGATAATCGGACCGGCCTCCTACATACTTTACAAGTCGGTTAACACTAAAAATGAACAGATAGGTAGAGGTTTAGACAAGATGTTTCCGCAGGCACTTGCGGCAATCAATAACTCAATTATGGGCTTTGTGGATATTAAACTTGCAAATAAAATTGAATATTACAGGAATCGTTTTCTGAAATACCAAAAAGCTTATCACGATTTATCCATGAATTCAATTGTGATAAACATGATACCATTCAGAGGTTATGAGTTAGTTGCAATTCTTGGAATAGTTGTCATATTTATTTATGCAATTTTTATTGAAGGCGGGCAACAGGATGTAATCATGATGGTAGGTGCATTTGCTGCTGCAGCATATCGTTTAATGCCATCTTTAAACAGGATAATGAATGCTGTCATGCAAGTCACGAAAAATCAGGTGGCCATTGAAAACTTAAATGAATATAATGAGCTTTATGTAAAGCAAAAAGAAATGGATAGGAATGTCCCTATTTCATTTGAAAACACTATTGAATTTCAGAATATCAGTTTTACATTTCCAAAATCGCAAGAGCCTGTATTGAAATCCATTTCCTTTAAAGTAAAGAAGGGCGAAAAAATAGGTTTTGTAGGTAGTTCTGGCTCGGGCAAAACAACACTCATGAATATTTTGTTACGTTTTTTTGATGAAAACTCCGGGCAGATTCTAATTGATGGCAAACCATTAAAAGAAGAAAACCTTGATTACTGGCGAGGGCTAATCGGATATGTAAAGCAAGATATTTTTATGATTGATTCAAACATAAAAGAAAATGTTGCATTTGGAGAAGAAACAATTAACAACGATTTACTTAATGCTGCCATCAAACAAGCATCTTTAAACGATTTTGTAGGGAACCTGCCAAAAGGAGTAGAATCAGAAGTTGGAGAAAGAGGTTCAAGACTTTCAGGTGGGCAAAAACAACGGATAGGTATTGCACGCTCACTGTATAGAAATGCACAAATTCTAGTGTTTGATGAGGCAACGAGTGCCTTAGACACACAAACAGAACGTGAAGTGAGTGAAGCAATTGATTCCCTTTCTGACACGAATAAAACAATTTTTATTATTGCACACAGGGTGACTACACTTAAAAACTGCGACCGCATTTATGAGCTAAAAAATGGTGAAATTGCCGGAGTCTATTCCTATAGCGAATTAATTGAAAAAGTAATTTAATCTTTTAGCAATGATTAAACGGCTGATTTCACAAATAAGAATGCGATATCTGAATTTATTGTCAGAAGCTTCAGCCGAAAATTTTTCTGATGAGCATAGATTGCTAATGACACTTGAGTGGTTCAAGCAAACACTTTTACCTAATGGAGGAAGTGCTGCCAAGTACTCAATGATGTTTAACAAATGGCTGCCTGCTTATCCGGAAACGACTGCTTTTTGGATAAACACACTCATCTATCTAAAAAATAACAAACCAGAATTACTACAAGAAGTATTTCATGAAAGACCAGTTATTGAAGAGTTAGTTCAATGGTTATTATTTACCCAACGTAAAGACGGCACATTTCCCGGTTCGTATGGAGATTTTAAAAATCAACCTCCAAGAGTTTTTAATAATGGTCAAATAATAATGGCATTAACAGACTATTATCAGCAAAGTCAGAAAAAAGAAGTTATTCAGGCTGCTATACAAAGTGCTGATTGGCTTTTAAAAGTACAGGACTCGGATGGTGCATGGCGTGAATTTACGCTTCATCAACTTAGCTCCAACACCAGAACAGCATGGGCATTAATCAAACTTGGTCAATGTCTCAATGAGTCGAAATATATTTCTGCCGGAATTAGTAATATCAATTTTGCCTTAAAACAAATTAATGCGCAAGATTACTTTTGTGATAATGGTTTTGATGAGAATGAAATCCCAACTACACATTCTATCGGTTATGCCTTGCGAGGTGTATTAGGTGCAGCTATTGATCTTGAAAAGAAAGAATGGATTGAAACTGTTGAACATTCATTTCAACATATTATTACACTTACTAAACAAAACGGTTTTCTGGCTGGCGAATTAGACGAAGAGTGGACAAGTGATAATGCGTTTTGCTGTCTTACCGGCAACTGTCAGTTAAGTGTAATCGGATTTGTATTATTTGAACAAACAGGTAAAACACAATACTTAGATACAGCGAATAGTTTGCTTGAATACGTAAAGAGCAAGCAATTAATTTCACATTCGCCAATGGTAAATGGCGGCATTTCAGGATCATGGCCTGTAAATGGTGGTTATGCTGCGTATGATATCCCAAATTGGGCAGCAAAATTTTTTGCAGATGCAATACTACTTCAGATGAAACATAAATCCAAGAAACAATAGATATTTTAAACTTATTAGCTACCTTCACGTATAAATAAGCCATATATTTTGATGATGAAAAAGATTTTAATTGTAGTTGGGACGAGACCAAATTTTATTAAAGTAACACAATTTAAAAAGGTGAATGCCGACTTAGGTATGCCTTTCGATATAAAAATAGTTCATACCGGACAGCACTATGATAGCAAGATGGCCGACATTTTCTTTGAACAATTTGATTTAACACCAGATTTCTGGCTTAATATTCCATCCGGCAGCCCTAATTCTCAAATGGCAGAAATAATGCTTCGATTAGAGAAAGTTATTCAGGAAAACAAACCTGATTTACTTATGGTAGTGGGTGATGTAAATTCAACTTTTGCTGCAGCATTAACTGCAAATAAAATGGATTTAAAAATAGCCCATGTTGAAAGTGGTCTGAGAAGCTTTGACAGAACAATGCCTGAAGAAATCAATCGTTTGTTAACAGATGAGATCACTGATTATTTTTTTATAACCGAAGACAGTGGTTATAAAAACCTTCTTAAAGAAGGTAAACAAGAAAAACAGATGTTCTTTGTGGGAAACACAATGATAGATACACTTGTGGCCTTTGATAAAAAAATTCAACAAAGTAACATCCTTGAAACATTAAAAATTAAAAGTAAAGAGTTTGTCCTGATGACGATGCATCGTCCGGCCACGGTTGATCATAAAGATGGCCTGAAGCAGTTGTTTTCAATTATTGAACTCATTACAAAAAATCATCAACTTGTATTTCCGATTCACCCACGCACATTACACAGAATCGAAGAATTTGGAATGAAATCACTGATTGCAGAAAACAGGAAATTAATATTAACAGAGCCATTAGATTATCTTGCTTTTCAGAAACTAATTTCAGACTGCGCTTATATTGTGACAGACAGTGGAGGTATTCAGGAAGAAAGTACATTTAGGCAAATACCGTGTCTTACACTAAGAGCAAATACAGAACGACCATGTACGGTTGATATCGGGACTAATGAATTAGTACCATTCAGTCAAGAAAAAATTTCAGATCGTATTGATGCTATTGTCCAAAACAAATATAAAAAAGGAATTATTCCTCCATTGTGGGATGGACAATCCACCAAACGGATATTAGAAGCTTGTATGAAATTCCTTTCAAGCGAAAGTCATGTCTCTACCCTATTGAAATAAGTTATGCTACTACTTAACCACCTACAGAAAAAAGATCAGTCATTATTATCCGCATTAAATAATGACGCACCGTTTCAGTTTCTTCCAGGGTTTACTCAATTGTATCATGAGTATATGAAAGAAAATATTTATATTACATACTCAGAAAATTTTAAAGCATATATGCCATTGCGGTTTTTCTCTTCACGATTTTTCAAGCTTGCCCAAATATTACATGCCCCAATAAAGAATAACATTGAACTTAATCCGGAAGAACAGATTGAGTTTTTTAATGAGTTAATATCATACTTGACTCAAAACAATTCTTGCGAACGATTGGTTCAACCACATCCATATGGAATTCTTGGCTCCGTGCCTGCCAATTCGCGCTTTTGTGAATTTGGCACCTATATCATAGACCTGCAGGCACAAACAATAGAAGAAATCTTTCAGAAGTTTCATCCAAAATATCAAAAAGCTATTCATCATTCAGAAAAAAATGGTGCAGTAGTAAGATTCGGAATAGAAGTACTTGATGATTTTTATTTATGCTATTCTGATACGATGAAAAGAATTGGGATGTCTTCAGAAGAGCTACAGTTTTTTAAATCTTATTATAATTATCTTGGCAGCGATAATGTTACAGCAGGTGTTGTATATGATAATGACAATCCTATAGGTGGCATTTTTATGGTTCATTCTAATTATGCAGCATTGTGCACACATGCAGGAAGCAGGGGTGATTCCAAACTCTATGGCTCAATGAAGTATTTACATAGTAAGATGATTGAACGAATGAAAGAATCGGGAGTAAATAAATATGACCTTGTAGGTGTGCGAATCGGGAATAATGACCCAACACTTGAAGGGGTTTTCCGTTTTAAAAGAGGTTTTGGCGGTGAACTGAAGAAAGGTTTTTTATGGAAGACAGACATTCATCCGCTGAAAGCAAAAATGTATGATTTGCTTATTAAAATTAAACATCCAAATAACAAGTTTAAAGACATTATCGATCAGGTTACAAATTAATTTTTTATGCACATTTTAATTATACCTTCTTGGTATAAATCTATCACAGAGCCTGTATTAGGGACATTTTTCGAAGAACAGGCCCGTGCACTCATGTCTGCCGGACATAAGGTTGGGATTATTTATCCTCAATTTTCATCAGTACGTTCCTTGTTTAATAAGAAGGATGAAATTATTGATTTTTATGACGATAATGGAATTCCAACATACTCATTAATCCATCAGACGTTAATACCTAAGATGAGGAAACTAGCATATAAAATGTTTAGTGAAAATGTTGAGAAAACCTATCATAGTTATGCTAAAAAATATGGCAAACCTGATTTAATACATGCACACAGTATTTTCCATGGTGGTATGGCTGGACACTACATTGCTAAGGCGAATATACTTCCATTTATTATAACAGAACATCTTACTGCTTATATTACAGGTGGCATCACCCATCAGGAAGATATAGAAACGGCAAAGCATATTTTTGAAAATGCAGATGCATCAATTATTGTAAGTGAAAACTTCAAACATGATATTGAAAAAGTATTAAGTCTTCCAAACACGACCTTTACCGTTGTACATAATATGGTAGCCGATTTGTTTTTTAAAGACCTTATTCAAAAAAAATACAATCAACAGGAAGAGTTTATTTTCTTTACCAATTCATTCCTTCTACCCAGAAAAAACCACAAATTATTACTCGATTCCTTTAAATATATGACATTAAAAGGAATCAATAATATTCGACTACGCATAGGTGGTGATGGCCCTCTGTCTAATGAATTGAAAGATTATGTAAATGAGCTTGCATTAACAGACAAAGTTGAATTTTTAGGTGCATTATCACGACCTGAGGTCAAAAAAGAATTAGACAATTGTCACTCATTTGTACTTACCAGCACTTATGAAACTTTTGGTGTGGTACTTATAGAAAGTTTAGCTTGTGGCAGACCTGTAGTAATAACAGACTCGGGTGGTCCAAGGGATTTTATACATAATAAAAATGGAATAACAGCAACAGCAGCAGCGAAAGATAGTTTTGCAAATGCAATGATTAAAATGATGGAAGAATACAACACTTTCGATCAAAATGCAATTTCTGAAGAATGCCGAAATAGATTTGCAGAAAAAAAGATTGAGGCTGAAATAGAAGCCCTTTATTTGAAAGCCATTAATAAACATAAGTAAAGTAATTCTTCTCTGAAAAATATGAAAACCACAAAGCAGGTATTAATTACTTTTGATTATGAGTTGTTTTTAGGTAACAGAAGCGGGTCGGTTGTAGATTGTCTCATTAATCCAACCAACCAAGTATTGGATGTTATTGAACATCATGGATGCAAAGCCATTTTTTTTGTTGACACAACTTATCTTCTGACTCTAAAGAAAAATTTTCAAATTGCTGCCTGTAAGAAGGATTTTGAAATTGTAATGAATCACATAAAGGAAATTGCAAGCCGTGGTCATGAAATATTTCCTCATCTGCACCCCCACTGGTTAGATGCAAGATATCTGCCCGAAACCAATGAATGGCAACTGTTAAACACTGACAAATATCGTTTTTATCATATAAGTGAAACTGAGCGTTCAGAAATTTTTGATCAGTCAATTGAGCTTCTTCAGCAATATATAACAAAGGTTAACCCCTCTTATATTGTTGATAGTTATCGTGCGGGTGGATGGTGCATTCAACCATTCGATGTTTTTCTACCCTATTTTATCAAGCATAATATCAAGTTTGACTTTAGTGTATTAGGAGGTTTTTACCTGTTTAGCAATGCACAATATTTCGACTTTTCAAAAGCACCTCAAAAAACTATTTATCAATTCGATAATAATATTACAGTAGAAAAAGACAATGGTCGTTTTACCGAATTTAATATTTCATCAATCTATATTCCGCAGCATATAAAATTGCTTGAAAAGTTTTTCCTCAAATTATATTACAAGATTACGGGCGATAATAGTTTTTCTCGCGGTGAAGGCCAGATAGCAGTAAAAATTGACAAAAATTTTGCCGTGCCGCAGCAACAGGGGCATGACATTTTAGATTCAGCTTGGGAGCGTATTGCTATTGAGTTGATGTCATCTGTCAAGCAAGGTGAATATAAAAAGTATTTGCACAATAACGGGTATATGCATTTTATCTCGCATCCTAAAATGCTTACTCAGCACAATATCAAAATGTTTGATAAGTTTTTAAAGTTTGCATCAGACAAGTATATTTTAGAGTCCGATTTCAGAAAAATGATTTAAGGCATAAAGTTTTTTATATATTTGCCTGATAAATGAAAATAGGCAAGTATATTTTTGAACTTCTGCATCAGCATGATTGTGTGATAGTTCCACAATTCGGAGGCTTTGTTGCTCGTTATAAAAATGCAACCATCCATCCTGTTCAACATTTATTTTCTCCTCCATCAAAAATTGTTGCATTTAACAGTGAATTGACAACAAATGATGGACTTTTAGCAAATTATATCAGTCAGAAATTATTGCTTTCATACACCGATTCCTGCAAACTGATTAATGATTTTGTGACTTTATGCAAAGCTCAACTTGAAACCAACCAACGACTTCAAATTGAAAAAATTGGGGTATTGTTTTTTGATCCGGAAAAGAATTTACAGTTTATCCCGGCAGACGATGAAAACTTTTTGACAGATTCGTTCGGATTAAGTACAGTTCAATCACCTGCCATTCAACGTGACAGACCATTTGAAATTTTCAACAACAAAGATGCTGCTGTTCAACCTGCACCAAAACGCACAAATCATTCAAAGTTGATTTTAAAAATAGCTGCATACACCGGAGTGGCTGCGCTAATTGCTTTTGCATATTTCAATCCTGCTATCAACTCAAAAATAACAAAAGGTCTTGCTACCATTTTCCCTGTTACCGCTGAAACTGATACTCATTTAAACCATGGTTTAAACAACAGTAAGCAAGAGCAAAAATCCAAAGAGGATTTGATACTTTCTGAAACACCTGTTAGGGAGAAAAACATATACGAAACCGAAAAACCAACAGCCGATACAAGTGCAAGTCAAATAAATGATTCTAAACCAGAAAAAGAAAATACTTCTGTTGAAGAAGAACCCCTTCCTCAACCGGTAATTGAATCTAAGAAATTGCCGGAACCGGAACCTACTGTTTCAAATTACACAAGACAATACTATGTTGTTGGCGGATGCTTTTCGGTTTATGATAATGCATTGAATTTAAATGCAGAACTTAAATCAAAAGGATTTTCATCTGCATTAATAGGTAAGAATAAAAATGGTTTAGAGATTGTTGCAATAGCATCTGTTGCAACTAAAACCGAAGCAGAGGAAGCTTTGCATCAAGCACAAGATTCAGGCTACAAAGATGCCTGGATTATGCGTAAATAAAATATCATAATTAGAAAGCATTTTTTACACATATACAAATCAGGTTTGTGTTCTATCTTTTATTAATTCAGTTTTACAAGTCACAAGTTGAAATGCTCACTAAAAAAATAAAAAGATTTTAATTTACCAACCAAGAATTGCGATTTTTATAGCGCATAAGTACATTCAGGTTGCCATCAATTCTTTTATTCTGTAACAGCAAATTATCAGATATTGGAAAGACACTAAACAACTTTTTAAAAACAGCCAAAACAAGCATAAACACTATTATCATAAGAAAGGCAAGTGCTCTAACTAAAGAAAAAATATATCTCATGGGGAACAATTTTAAACGCAATAAAACCAAGGGCTACAACTAATAACTACCATAAGCTTTTAATATTTACAATTACCATTGCCCCGGAATACCCGGGGCTAACGGCTCTTCTATTTAGACTTATTTTTAGGTTGACTCTTCATAACTCCGTTTTAGCAACCCTACTGTTAAAAGCAGGGATAATCTTATCTGGTAATTTATTCACTTCAAGCCTTCAAAAGGTTACTACAATAATAAATACGATAAAAAAATCTACAAAGTTTTTGGGATGAAATGCTGAAAAGGAATCAAATTTGGCTATTTTTTAAGGATAAAATGCAATATTGCAAGAACATCCATGCTCATATATTCTAAAATGCCAAAAACTGCTTCAGATGCAGTTGCAGTGCCATCTTTGTTCTTTCGTTCTTGAATTCATGTGTTTCATCTATTTCTAGGTGTACAGATGAAACAGGTAAAATATGAGGCATTACAGTGATTTTGGTATGTTGCAAAATTGACGTTAGATGATCAATCCCCCTTAAGTTACCGGCACGACCTGTAGCTACTCCTACTATTGCAGCTTTCTTGAAGTATAAATATTTTTTGACATCCATAGCATCAATTAATAGCTTGAGAATACCCGGAAAACTTCCATTATATTCAGGAACAACAAAAAGCAATTTTGCTGAATTCAGAAAATAGTTATCCCCAATCAGATTAATTTTATTGTCGTTCTTATCATACATATCTTCATTGATGATATATTGATTGAGCACAGCAAGTGATAGGTAATTAACTTCGACATTAACATCCAATAAAGCCTGATGATAAATACGCGCTAGTCTCTCTGTGTGACTGTTCTTATTGTTAGTTCCGGCAATTAGAGTTATCATTCTGATAAATTATTCAAGAGTAACGATTCCGAGCAATTTAGAAAGTGCATGGATATATTTTTCGTAAACTGTCTGTTGTGATAAAATCTCATCCAGTCTTTCATCGCTCAGCGATGATTCGTCTTTCAGGAGTAAACTATTTTTCCTTTTTAAGATTTGCACTCGCTTTAATTTGATATGATTTATCGGATTTAAAATGGCCTCCTGCAAATTATTCTCCTCTGTCTGCACATAAATTCCTTTCGATTCCCAATCACTTAATTCATATTTATTTATCAGTAATTCGTGCGCTTTTGAACGAAGTTTTTCGAAGTCACTGCTATTTTCAGTTTTAAGCATGGTCAAAAATTCTGTTGTACTCAATGATATCAGATAGCTGAAAATACCTGCAAAAATTTCATCATCCAAACCAAAGCCATCAGGTAAAATCTGTCCCAGTATAAACTCTCTAACTGTTGTTGGTTCTTCTGCACCTTTTATAAGAACAATCTTATCACCATAATTCAAAAGCAAACGAATAATTTCCTGTTCCTGATACCATGCATTTGCTTCAGTAGAAATGGTTTGCTGTGGCAGATATTCCATTTCAATCAATTTCTCAACTAATTCTGCCTGCTGATGTTCATTATCCTTCCTGTATAAGTTTCTTCTGATTTTATTTAACTCAATAATTAAAACCTGCTCCGGAACATCCATTTGTGTTGCACACTGACTGGTATAAAGACTTCTTTTAATACCATCAGGAATTCGAGAGATACTCTCAACAATATCACGGATGAGTTCTGCTTTACGCACAGGGTCATTAGCAACTTCTTTTAATAGCAGACCTGTTTTAAATCCAATAAAATCTACTGCATTTTTTTTGATGTAATCCATCAATTGAGTGGCGCTGTTTTTACGCGCAAATGAATCCGGATCATCACCATCAGGAAACAAAACAACTTTTACATTGAGCCCTTCTTCAAGAATGAGATCAATACCACGCAATGAAGCTTTAATACCAGCTGGGTCGCCATCATACAAGATTGTAATGTTACCTGTAAACCGGGCTAGAAGCCGTATTTGTTCAGGCGTTAACGAAGTACCTGAAGAAGCAACAACATTTTCAACTCCGGCCTGAAACATGGAAACAACATCTGTATATCCTTCTACAAGAAAACACTCATCCTGTTGAATAATAGCTTTGCGTGCAAATGAAATTCCGTAAAGTGATTTACTCTTATGATAAATATCTGTCTCAGGAGAGTTAATGTATTTAGGGCTCTTAGGGTCATTTACTAACTGTCTTGCTCCAAATGCAATAACACGTCCTGAAAGATTGTGAATAGGAAAAATGACCCGTCCCCGAAAACGATCGTAAACTTTCTGATTACCTTGTTCCTGATCTTTGACAACTGCCAATCCACTTTTCTCATACAAATGTTGGTTAAACTTATTCTCTATAACAGCTTGTGACAAAGCATCCCATTGATCGGGGGCATAACCCAATTGGAATCTTTCAATTACTGCTTCATTAAAACCACGTTCATTAAAATATGAAAGTCCGATGGCTCTACCCTCTTCTGTTGTAAAAAGTTTTTCTGAAAAAAATTTCTGTGCAAAGGAGTACAAAACATACAAACTTTCTCTTTCGTCCTGTTTTTGAATTTCTTCAGCAGTAGGGATTGTTTCTTCGACAGTAATTCTATATTTTTCTGCTAGATATCGCAAAGCTTCGGGGTAAGAAAAAGCTTCATGCTCCATCATAAAGCGTACTGAATCACCTGCTTTTCCACAACCAAAACATTTGTATATGCCTTTTGCAGGCGACACTGTGAATGATGGTGTTTTTTCATTATGAAAAGGACATAACCCAAGTAAGTTGGCGCCACGCTTTTTTAATGATACATAATCGCCAACGACCTCCTCTATTCTGGAAGTTGTAATTATTAATTCAACCGTTTCCTTTGAAATCATAATTTGGCAATTCTTTTTCTCACTTTTACTTTTGGCTTATCTGAAGAAATATTTGAGTTTATAAATGCTGCCATTGCTCTGTACATATTCTTTTCTGTATCAGCATCTATTCTTATAAAACTTCTGGTTTGATTAGTCCAAATTTTCTTGTTTGATGATTTTGCATACTCAAAAATACGAACGGATTCTATAATTTCTAAATCTGAAGCACTGTTAGAAATGGCCACTAAAAGCGGAGTTCTTAATTTTTCTAAAAACTGTTGCAAATTTAAAGAATCGGCATCTACACCTGTCTTTTGATGGTACTTTATTTTTGCCAAATGACTAATAAACGTAGAAAGGCCATTCCATTTGGCTTCAACCAACTCGTTGATTTTAACTGTCATGCTCGGCACAGGGTCAACAAGAATAAGGCAATGGATCCGGCTATCTACTTTATTCCAGGAACTTGCTACAATGCCTGAAAGTCCGTAGGCAACAACTGCAAGGTTATCTGTTTCAAACAAGCAAAATAAACTATCAGCAACCACTTCCAAACAGTGGTTCATTGATTGATCAATAACAAATTTTTCGCCATCGCTTTCGCCATGTGCCGGCAAATCAATTACACATACATTAAATCCAAGTTGAGATAATGCCTCAGCAGTTTCTATCATGCTCAATTTACTTTTATTCCAATCATGCAACAAAAGTACAGTTGTGGTTGCGGGCTGATCACCTACAATATACCAACCCTGCATCTTAAAATGGTCATGTATTACCACTTCAAAATTCCTATAATCAAGATTTAGTTGTAAAGGAGAAATCGTAACATCTTTATCAATAACCAATTCATCTTTTTTCAGATTATGAAGGTTGGAGGTTAAAGATTTAACAGTTATCCTATTTGGATAAATCAATTCACTTATACTGAATAATGATGTAAAATACAGGAGTAAAAGTAAACTGCCGATACAAATTAAACTTAAAATAATTACCTTTCTTAACATCCTTAGTAATTGCGATCTGTCGTAAATGTAATCAGATCATATAATGATTTTCGGTAATCACTATCAGGAAAACTGCTAATAATTTCAAATGCATGATTCTTGAGTTCAAACATTTTTTCTTTGGCATAATCAATACCTTTTTGTTTATTGACGAATGCTAAAACTTCAGCAACCCTGCTTTCATTTTCATATTCATTTTTAATCAGGTTGATGATGGTCCTTTTTTCTGACGATGTAGCTTGAGACAAGGCATAAATAATGGGCAGTGTAAGCTTTCTTTCACGAATATCAATGCCAGAAGGTTTACCCGTAGAAATACTTTTTTCGAAATCAAACAAGTCGTCCTTTATCTGAAACGCCAATCCTATTGTTTCTCCAAATTCTCGCATCAGTTCAACCCTGCCGTCATCTGCCTGTACAGATGCTGCACCGCAACTACAACAAGATGCAATTAGTGATGCTGTCTTCTGACGGATAATTTTATAATAAACATCCTCATCAATATCGAGTCTTCTTGCTTTTTCCATTTGCAGCAGTTCACCTTCACTCATATCACGCACTGCATTACTTACAATTTCCAGCAACTTAAATTCCTTGTTCTGCACTGCAATGAGTAACCCGCGTGACAATAGATAATCTCCCACCAGTACTGCAATTTTATTTTTCCAGACTGCATTAATAGAAAAAAATCCTCTACGTTGTAATGCATCATCAACAACATCGTCATGCACCAATGTTGCTGTGTGCAATAATTCAATAAGAGAAGCCGCAATATATGTTGACTCATTTATTTTTCCACACACTCCAGCCGAAAGAAAAACAAACATGGGTCGCATTTGCTTGCCTTTGCGCTTGACGATGTAGTGCATGATTTTGTCAACCAAAGAAACTTTGCTTCGCATTGCATCGCGAAACTTGTTTTCAAAGTTGTCCATTTCAAAGGAAATGGGCTTCTTAATTTGATCTAAACTGAGCGCCATAATAACCGGCTGCAAAGGTATGTTTTTAAGTAGCAGCAGCCTTTAGCAGTTTACTGATTCTTATTAGCTAGCTGACCACAAGCAGCATCAATATCTTTTCCTCTGCTACGCCTTATGTTGACTACTAAATTTTTACTTTCCAGATAATTCTTAAATATCTCTAACCTATCCAATCGGGCTTTTTCAAAAAAACCATCTCCTATTGCATTGTATTCTATCAAATTAATCTTACATGGAACATGTTTGGCAAATTCAGCCAATTCTTGTGCATCTTTAAGTGAGTCGTTAAAGTTATTAAAAACAATAAACTCATAGGTTACCCTAGTACCTGTCTTGTCATAAAAATATTTCAGTGCGTCACGCAAAACATCAAGGTTGTTATGCTCATTGATGGGCATAATTTTATCGCGCTTACTGTCGTTAGCTGCATGCAGTGAAAGTGCCAGATTAAATTTCACCTCGTCATCGCCAAGTTTGTTAATCATCTTTGCTATTCCTGCAGTGGATACTGTAATTCGCTGAGGTGACATTCCAAGTCCGTTTGCAGAAGTAATTCTTTCTATTGATGATATTACATTGGCATAATTTAAAAGAGGCTCGCCCATCCCCATATAAACAATATTGCTTAATGGTATATTATAAACTTCCATGCTCTGTTCTCTGATAATTGCCACCTGATCGTAAATTTCATCAGCATTTAGATTGCGTACCCGATCCAATTTGCCTGTTGCACAAAATTTGCATGACAAACTGCATCCCACCTGAGAGGATACACAAGCAGTCATTCGAGAAGCTGTGGGTATTAAAACACCCTCAATTAAATAATCATCATGCAACTTAAATCCATACTTGATGGTTCTGTCACTACTGCGTTGCTCATGTGCTACAACAATAGGCGTAAATGCAAACGTTTCTGCCAGTTTGTTTCGAAGCACCAACGGCACATTGTTCATTTGGTCAAATGAACGTGCACTTTTATTCCATAGCCAATCGTATATTTGTTTAGCTCTGAATGACTTTTCGCCAAGTCCGGCAATTGTTTCAGACAGTTGGTCGAATGTAAGTTCCCTGATGTTAGGCATTGATTTCACATCACAAAGGTACGATGAAAATAGCAGCCCATCCACAAATCCATTAGTTTTGTAATCATGAATTTTTATTCAGCAGATTTTATTTTCCCTATTTGCAGTGCTCCACTAAAAGACGGTATAGTTGTATTGGATAATGCTGGAATAATCATAGATGTTTTTGAAAATGTTACAGCGTTGAATAATACGTTACAAATTCAAATAGAGCCATCGGTTATACAAAAATTCCACGGAATCTTAATTCCTGGATTCATTAATTCACACTGTCATCTTGAACTTTCACATCTTAAAGGAAAGATAAATAAACATAACAAACTAACAGGTTTCATCAAAGAATTGATTGCTGTCAGAAGCCAATCTCAATCAGAAGAAATTTTGGATGCAATAAAATCAGCTGAAAAAAGCATGTTAACAGAGGGTATTGTTGCGGTTGGAGACATCAGCAATACTTCCATAACATTTCCAATAAAGAATGAATCTGATTTATTTTACCATACTTTTATTGAAGTATTTGACCTGTCAGAACTCAATACAGAAAAAACATGGAGCAAAGCAAAGGAGCTTGAAAAAACGCTTCAGTCTAACCACAGAAATTTAAAATGCAGCATCAGCCCACATGCACCATATACTGTTACACCTCTTTTGTTTCAAAAAATTAATAAAGTCAAAGCTTCTTTAATAACCATACACAATCAGGAAACTGAATCAGAAAACACCTTATTCCAAACAGGTACAGGTGATTTAAAAAATTTCTTTGAATTAAACGGAAACAATTTGTCTCACATTAAAGCCAATGGAAGAAATTCAATACAAAACTATGTGCCGTGGTTAAATTTTTGCAATGAGATAATTTTTGTTCATAATACTTTCAGTAGTGATGAAGACATCCGCTTTACTATAAAAAATGTTAATAAAGCATGGTGGTGTTTTTGTCCAAATGCGAACATATATATAGAAAATACACTGCCTGATATTGAGCGAATATCAAAGGCAACAGAGAATATTTTGATTGGCACTGACAGTCTTGCCTCAAACGAACAATTGAGTGTTTTATCAGAAATAAAAAAAATCACCAATAAATTTCCTGCTATAACACTTCAACAACTTTTGACCTGGTCAACATTTAATGGAGCACAGGCACTTAAAATGGAAAACAAACTTGGCACTTTAGAAAAAGGTAAAAAGCCCGGTTTAGTCTTAATTGAAAATGTTGATTTGCAAAATCAGAAAATCACAGAAAAAAGTCAGTCTAAAAGAGTGATTTAGTTTACCACTCATCTTTCTTAGCCTTAGGCGGATTTGACATATACTTTTCTAATTCAGCAATGACTTTATGTGATTGCTCATCAGTATATTTCAAATTCCAATCCCATTCTTTGGTGTAGTATTGATTTTTAGTATCCATCCAACGTTCAACAGGAAAATAAGAAGGTTGTTTCCAGTTTATTTCCGTTAGTTTAAATCGGTACTTACCTTCTTTTACTTCAATTATCAATGAATACTGAACATTGCCCTGATCTTTCTGAAAACCATTTTTATCAGGCTCGCTCATTAATTTAAATCGAGCTTTGCACAGTAGCTTCCCATTGGCTTTATCATTTTCACGCAACACATCAGCAGGATTTTTGTAATAGGAATTAATCCACCCTAATGCTCTGTCGAATATATCGTTTTTAGAAACTCCTGTTAACTCTTTTACCTTGGTGTAGCAAATTAGTTTTGAATCACTGTCAACCGGATAGCTGACAGCCTGTGCGTTTAGCTGAACAACACTAAATACCGTAATTAAACTTGTAATGATAAGTTTGATTTTCATTCTGATTTGGTTTGATTCATATATCAGCTATTCACTGACACTTTTATTTTACTACCTGCTTTGAGGTCCTTTGAATTTGAAATTTTATTGATTTTTTTTAGTTGCTCAACAGAGGTACCTGGATATTGTTGTGCAATTTTCCATAATGTATCACCGGGCTGTACTTGGTGATAAATAACCTTCAGTGCAGGTTTATTTTGAGAAGTTGGGAGTTGTTCTTTAATTGGAGTTTCTTGCTTACCTGCAACATTTTGTGGTGCGCAATCTTCAGCATCATCTTCACAATCATCATAATTCTCAATAACATTTGTGCTGACAGGAATTTGCTTCTTTACATGTACCCGCACATAAAGCCTTTGATTTTTAAGAATTCGACTTGACTTTAAGCCATTCCATTTTTTCAGTTCATTAACGGAGCAATTATATTTACCGGCTATTTCAGATAAGGTTTGTCCTGATTTTACAATATGCGCTCTTTTCTGAATTGAAGTTACTGTTTTATAAACAATTTGCTGATTCATTACCGGCACATTGCTATTTGCAATATCATTTACCGTTTTTCTATCCGCTTTAACAAACAATGGATCAACTTTTTGGTTACCCATTGGCCCAATACCTAACTGTGTGTAATAATTATTGAGCATTTCGCCAACAATCTGATTACGTAGCCACGGGTTTGCTGCACCTAATGCAATAGCAATTAAACGATGATCATTCTTCTTAGCAGTAGCAACTAAGCAAAATTTTGCATTTTTTGTATATCCTGTTTTTAGTCCATCCACTTCTCCGGGGTAGTCCATAACCAAATGGTTATGGTTTCTGTAAACATTGGAGCCATGCCCATTTTCCACTTCTGCAAAAGCAATATTAGTAATAGAAAGTAGTTCTGGATATTTAACCAATTCTGTTGACAGTTTTAACAAATCGTATGGCGAGGAACTATTGTCAAGACTTCCATAGCCTGCAGGTAATCCTGACGGATTTGAATAGAAGGTTTGAGTCATCCCTAATGCTGCTGCTTTCTGATTCATTCGTGCTACAAATGCTTCTACTGAGCCACTGATATGTTTTCCGATAAGTCCGCAAGCTTCATTATTTGATGGAATCATAGCCATCTTCAGTAAAGACTCAAGAATATAGGTCTCATTAACTGTATAAGTACGTTTACTTCTTTTACTTTTTCTATATGATTTTGTAACAGAAATCTGATCTTGCCAATCAACAGTACCACATTTAATTTCTTCAATTGCGATAAGCGCTACCATCATTTTGGTAAGTGATGCTATGGGATAGGCATATTTTAAATCTTTTTCCCATACAATTGTATTGGTTGTACAATCATAAATCAGCCCTGCACGAATTTGCGAAGTGCTGTTTTCACTGAGCAAAGCAGGTTGTAGTGCTATTTCAAAATCTTTAGACTTCTCTGCAACATGGACATTTTCATCAATATTAGCAGAAAGAGTATCGTTGCCCCCAGCCCAAACATTGGACACAAACAACATCAGAAATACCAATGGCATTATAAACATAGCATTTATGAGTTTTTTTGAAAACAATGGAAAAGTGTTTTGCAAGTTTATCATTTAATGCTTTGAATTTTATATTACTTGAACAAGTGATTTACACAACCAAATGTTGATAGTACTTAAACGTAAAAAATATTGCTATCGTTTCTATTCATCAACAAAAATTTTAATCAAAGTAACGATTTGCGCAATAAAATTACACAAATTTTAATGAATTCTTACAAGAGAAAATAAGTGCCTGATTCAAATGGACAATTGCTTCTTGAGCAGTATGGATGCAACATGAATATCCTCCGGGAAAGTGATTTTAATATTATCTCTGTCTCCTTGAACAGAAAATACTGTAAACCCTACTGACTCAATTAACGAAGCTTCATCTGTAAAAGTGGTATCACTATTTCCTGCAAAAGCTTCCTTAAGTAAATTAACTTTAAAAACCTGTGGTGTTTGTACAGCGAAAATTTCTGCCCTGTTAACGGCCTTATTCTCCGTAGAATTAATACGTCTTAGTGATTCTCTGACTGGAATAACGGGTATGGCATTGCCTCTATGCAACGCAAGCTCAAAGAGTTTTTCAACCAATTCAGGTTTTAAAAGTGGCCGCGCTGCATCATGCACAGCAACCAAAGCTTCGTTATCATCAATAGTTTGCAAACCGTTAAACACTGAACGGTTTCTGGTTGTGCCACCTGATGCGATTTTATGCGGCACCTTAAAATTATACTCTTTAATCAACGATTGCCAATGATTATGCTCACCATTAGGTAATACCACAGTAATTTCCGAACCTGTGCGATAAAGGCATTCCATAGAATACATAAGTATTGGTCGTCCTTCAAGTAGTAAGAACTGTTTTGGAACACCGGCTTGCATTCGTGTTCCACTGCCTCCGGCAACTATTATTGCAAATCGCTTTAGGCTCATGGTAAATAAATTTTCAGAGAATCAGCATGGCATCGCCATAGCTATAGAAACGATACTTTTCTTTCATTGCTAATTTATAGGCATGCATTGTTAAATCGTAACCTGCAAAAGCAGAAACCATCATTAACAAAGTTGATTCAGGCATGTGAAAGTTTGTCACCATACAATTAGCCAAGCTGAAATCATAAGGAGGAAAAATAAATTTATTTGTCCAGCCTTCAAAAGGTTTAAGCTCGCCTAAGGTAGAAACAGATGATTCCATAGCACGCATTGAGGTAGTTCCTACTGCACAAATACGATGCTTACCGGCCTTTGCTTTATTGACAATGTCAACACATGGTTGTGTAATGCTAAACCATTCCGAATCCATCTTATGTTTTGTAAGGTCTTCTACCTCCACAGGTCTGAATGTCCCTAAGCCAACATGCAATGTTAATTCAGCAAGGCTGATACCTTTAATTTCAAGTCGCTTTAATAATTGCTTGCTAAAGTGTAGTCCGGCAGTAGGAGCTGCAACAGCGCCTTCATTCTTAGCATAAACAGTCTGATAACGTTCTTTATCTTCGGGCTCAGCTTTACGTTTAATATATTTCGGAAGCGGAGTATTTCCTAACTTCTCAATTACCTCTCTGAAATCGGCACTTGTGCCATCAAATAAGAAACGCAATGTACGACCACGTGATGTTGTGTTATCAATTACCTCTGCAACAAGCATATCGTCATCACCGAAATACAATTTGTTACCAATTCGTATTTTTCGTGCAGGATCAACAAGTACATCCCACAGTTTACTCTCCGGATTTAACTCACGTAATAAAAAGACTTCAATTTTAGCACCTGTCTTTTCTTTGTTTCCATAAAGGCGTGCCGGGAAAACCTTGGTATTATTCATCACCATCACATCCCCTTCATCAAAGTAATTAATGATGTCTTTAAAGATTTTATGCTCAATCTTACCGGTTTTGCGGTCAATTACCATCAACCGACTTTCGTCACGGTTGGCAGCAGGATGTGGAGCAAGAAGGTTTTCGTTTAGGCCGAATTTAAATTGTGATAATTTCATATCTGTAATCTTACAGGATTATTTTTTGAGGGCGCAAATATATATCAAGCAGAAGCGAATGGCGAAAAAAAGTTATAATTGACTGTACATCAAATAGAAATATTTTAAAAACACATCTTTTGGGGTTTACCAACCATTGAAATAATGCTATTGAACTATTTTAAAAAATCATCTCAAAGAGTAGAATGTCTATTTTTTCAATTTAAAATTTATCGTTCAAACACATAGCTTTAACCAGTAGTTTATGGCTTGATTTTTGCTAATGTTTTAGTGAAGTTACGAATTTATTTTATCCCCCACCCTTTTCTTGAATTCATAACATTTTTTTTAAATGTTAATAAATTATTTGGCGAACAGTCATTTTTTATGGGTGAGTAGTTAGCTTTGTTGCATAAGTGAGTAAACATCTTGCATTCTCTCCTTTATTAAATGTCATTGGCAACTATTGATTAAAAAACATTGGGATTCAACAACAAACATAACAACCAATTATGGTACAGGAAATTAACATTAAAGTTTTATTGGTAAAACACAATCAGGACTTATTTCTGCCAATAACCAAATGTTTTGAAAGCGAGAATATTCGATACACATGCACCTGCTCGGCATCTGAAGCTCTTGAGGAACTGAAAAATGAAACTTATGATTTTATTCTTCTGGAAAATCAACTACCTGAATATAGCGCACTGATTTTTATAAAACAACTTAATCTGCAACGCTTTAAGGGCAATGTGTTGATTGTAGCCAAGAATGCAACTGACGAAGAAATTGTGAATTCCATAACCTACGGCTCTGATGATGTTTTTACGGCACCCTTTAACACCAACCTGATACTTGCACGATTGAAAAGCCTTTATCGTTTAAGATTTGGCAACGTCTCTCAAAATTATTATTTTGGAGAGATAGAAATTAATCCTACAGAATATAAAGTGTGGGTAAACAAAAATAGATTGACATTGACTAAAACAGAATTTGAAATTCTTAATTTTTTAATTTTTAATCCCGATAAAATTGTACCACATGAGGTAATAGCAAAACAAGCATTAAACTTGTTGCCTTCTGAAATTGGTGAAGACTATGCATTTTTATACAGTCATCTGAAAAATCTGAAAAGAAAAATAGGACAGCATTCGTCTTTTAATTATATTAAAACTGTTTATGGTCAAGGTTATCGCTTTTGTTCATTTATTCCGTTAACAAAGGGGAATGTTGAACTTTAATATTTTACTTATCCGGAAACTTCACTTATCCACTGTCTCAAAATCAGGTATGTCGTCTTGAAATTCAAAACGGTCTTCTACCCTTCTACAACAAAAATGTTCTAAACCATTACTTACTACAAGATAAGGAACGTCAAAAGTCAGATTATATCGTGCAACCTGATAAAAGACTTCTTGTGTAATAGCTACTTCAGGAGCTTTAAACTCACATATCAGCCAAGGTGATAAATCATGCTTATAAACAATAAGGTCAGCACGCATTTTCATATTATTAAAAACATGTTCTTTTTCAATGGCAAACAATCCTTTAGGATATTTTTTTTCATAAATCAAGAACATCATAAAATGTTGACGCACCCACTCTTCAGGTGTCAAAGCAACATACTTGTTTCGGAGCTGGTCAAAAATTTGTTTACTTTGTCCCTCTGTTTTAATTTTAAAATCAAAATGAGGTAAATTCAATTCAATCATTGAACGAAATTAAAAAACTCTTAGAAATTAATACCAAAACAGATGAATTAGATTTCAAGAAATAAAACTTTATATGCATTCGAAAGAAGAAATTGTAAAAAACTGGCTCCCACGATACACAGGCACCGCTATTGAAGATTTTGGTAAATACATTTTACTCACCAACTTCAATAATTATGTTGAAATTTTTGCAGAACAACATCAGGTAGAAATCATGGGCACACACCGTTCGATGCCTAATGCTACAGCCAATGGTATTACATTAATTAATTTCGGAATGGGCAGTGCCAATGCTGCAACTATTATGGATTTGCTTACAGCTATTGAACCGGAAGCTTGTTTATTTCTTGGGAAATGTGGTGGCTTAAAACGTAAAAATCAATTGGGAGATTTAATACTGCCCATTGCTGCTATTCGTGGTGAAGGAACTTCCAATGACTATTTGCCGGCTGAAGTTCCTGCTTTGCCTGCCTTTAGTTTGCAAAAAGCCGTGTCAACAACCATTAGAGATTATGACAAGGACTATTGGACAGGTACCGTTTACACTACAAACCGAAGAGTATGGGAGCATGACGAGGAGTTTAAACAATACCTGCGGAAAATGCGTTGTATGGCAATTGATATGGAAACAGCTACAATTTTTACAACCGGATTTGTAAATCAGATTCCTTCCGGAGCTTTGTTATTAGTAAGCGATCAACCAATGATACCTGATGGAGTGAAAACAGAAAAAAGTGATTTGAGTGTTACAAGACAATTTGTTAAAGATCATATCAATATTGGAATTGACTCTTTGAATCAATTAAAAAATAACGGTCTTACGGTAAAGCATCTGCGTTTTTAACTAACCATGCCAGAACGCAAATTTGAAGAGATATTAAAAGATCTTAAAAACAAGGTTTATCACCCTCTGTATTTTCTACAGGGCGAAGAGCCTTATTACATAGATGCCATCAGCGATTATGTTGAAAAAAATGTGCTGAATGACATGGAGAAAGAGTTTAATCAAACCGTTCTCTATGGTCGTGAAGCGGATGCTATGGGAATTGTGAGTGCTGCACGAAGGTTTCCAATGATATCTAACTATCAGGTTGTAATTATTAAAGAAGCACAAGATGTAAAATGGTTTGGCAATAAGGATAAAGAAGAGGATAAAGCAAAAGATAAAAGCAAGGAGAAAGAAGATCCGTTGATGCTATATCTTCAGAATCCTACACCAACAACCATACTGTTGTTTTGTTATAAATACAAAACCATTGACAGCCGAACAAAAAAAGGAAAACTAATAAAAGATAAAGCACAGTTTCTTGAAACAAAAAAATTGTATGATAATCAATTACCTGCCTGGATAAAAAACTATCTGAAAGACAGAAAAATAAAAGCTGATGACCATGCTGTAGAAATGCTTGCCGAATACTTAGGGAATGATTTGTCTAAAATCAATAATGAAGTTGGGAAAATGCTGATTAACCTTAAAGATAAATCGGTTATTACGCCTAATGATATACGTGAGCATATTGGCGTGAGTAAAGACTACAATGTTTTTGAATTGCAGAATGCATTGGCTGAACGCAATGTTTTAAAAGCAAACAGAATTGTTAATTATTTTGAAGCCAATCCAAAAAACAATCCTATTCAATTGATTATTGGCAGCTTGTTTGCTTACTTTAATAAAATTCTCATTTATCATTTCACCGTTGACAAATCTGCTGCATCATTAGCATCTGCATTAGGCATAAGTCCATTTTTTGTTAAAGATTATGAGCAAGCAGCCAGAAACTATCCAGTAAAAAAATTAGAAAAGATTATAGGATGGTTGCGCGAGTATGATCTAAAATCTAAAGGTGTAGGCAGTACGGATCAGGTGCCAACAGGAGATTTGCTCAGGGAAATGGTTTTTAAAATTATTCATTAATTGTGATTCGTGTATCAGTAGTTTCTTATCTCAACTCCAAACCATTTGTTGCCGGGTTGACACAAAATAGTATTAAAACCGAAATAGATTTGTCATTGGACATCCCTTCTGTTTGTGCAGAAAAACTAATCAATGGAAAAGTTGATATAGGATTGATACCTGTAGCTGTTCTTCCATTAGTAAAAAATGCGCAAATCATAACTCCGTTTTGTATTGCCTCAAACGGAAATGTTAACTCTGTACTGTTGTTAAGTCAGGTTGCGTTAAATGAAATAAATCAAATCTGGCTTGATTATCATAGCAGAACTTCGGTAATGCTGGCACAGTTACTTGCAAAAGATTTCTGGAAAATTGATGTTAGTTGGCTTCCGTCTGAAAAAGGTTTTGAAAATAAAATAGAAGGTAAAACTGCAGGCATTGTTATTGGTGACAGGGCATTGGCATTGAAGTCAAACTTCAAATATGTATATGACCTTGCTACTGAATGGAAAAAACATACGGGACTACCTTTTGTCTTTGCCTGTTGGGTAAGCAACAAGTCCTTACCGGAAAAATTTATTGCTGCTTTTTCTCATGCACTCAGTCAGGGAATAGAAATGATTCCTGAGTTAAGTAAACAACTTCAACCTGACTATCGTTTTGATGTAGAATCCTATTTAACTGAAAACATTGACTTCAGGTTAAATGAGCAAAAAGAACAAGCATTGAAATTGTTTTTACAACAAATTTCATAAAAGAAAATTAAAAGATAGTTTTAAATCCCTTTTTGATTTATTAGGAATATTGTTACCTCAGAACGACAATGAATTGTAAACAGAAAGTTTTTCTTTCAGTTTTTGTCTTGCAGTATGTATTCTGATTTTTACGGTTCCTAATGGAATAGATAATTGTGAAGCTATCTCTTCGTATTTATAGCCCCGGAAACTCATCATAAAAGGCACTTTAAGATTATCGGACAAATCATTGATTGCATTGTTGATTTCCTTCATCACCAAGTTAGCCTCACCTCTGTTTCTGGTTGCATTATTAATGTTATTAAGGAAAAATTGATTTTCGGTGCTGTCCAAGAATGTTTGGCTTTTCACCATTCTGCGATAGTTGTTTATGAAAATATTTCGCATTATGGTATAAAGCCATCCGCTAAGATTGGTTCCCTTTTCAAATTTATCTTCATTGTTTAATGCCTTCAACATTGTTTCCTGAATAAGGTCATTGGCATCTTCAGTATTTTGAGTGAGTTTTAATGCAAAACCTTTTAATGACCGATAATGGTCTTTTACTGAATCTTTAAATATGATATCTGAGTTTTTCATTTGTTTAACCTTTTTAAATTAAAGCTCAACAAACTTACGAAGCAAACATGAATTATGTATTAATGTTTAACTTAAATAATGTTAAAGTTAAACAATATGGCAAATTTCAGACAATCAAGCGGATAGCTTAGTAGAAGAAGGTATTGTATGCCTTTTTAAAATACTGACTGATTTTTCGAAGTGGCTTACGTAATGTTGTGAAGAATCCGGGCTTCAGATTGTTCATTTTCCAGGCAAGCTTATCTTCAATATTGGCTTTAAGTTTTACAAAAAAACTGACATTACTAACGCCTCCCATTCTCATTTTGACAATTGTTTCGGGGAGATAGGCAATCTTTATTTTATGCTTGTGAATAAGCCTAAGCATTAATTCATAGTCGGCAGAAAGTTTTAAATCGGTATTAATGTAGCCATACTTTTCATAAACCGACTTACGGACAAAGAAAGTAGGGTGTGGTGGCATCCATCCTTTCTCGAATGAATCGGGTTTACATTCTCCTGCCTTCCAAACACGCATTACTTTATTGGTATCTTCACGGTTAACAAAAATCAAATCTGCATAAACACCTTCCAGTTCGGGGTCAGCATTAAACAATTTCATGACATTGGAAATAACCTGTGCATGAGCATATAAATCGTCAGAATGTATGGCTCCGATTACATCACCTGATGCCATTTTTAAACCTTTATTGAGTCCATAGTAAAGTCCTCCATCTTTTTCGGAAACTATTTTGGTGATTTTATCCTTATACTTTTCAACTATCTGAAGTGTATTATCTTTTGACTTACCGTCTATAAGCAAATATTCCATATCGGAATAGTCCTGTGCAACAACAGATTTAATGGTGTCTTCAATAGTTGCAGCACTATTATAAGTTATTGTTACAATCGAAATCTTCATATTCATTATGTTCCTTAGGTCTTTTACCCATTATACAAAAATAGGTTGCAAAATCATTCTGCAAACAATTTTCTATTTTGATTTACTGTATCTGAATTGTTTAATACTTCTTTAGCAAGTTCAATAGCTCCATTTTGCCACAAGCTATACGTTTTCTGATCCATGGAAACTGCTTTTAACAGACTTTCAATAAAATGCTGTTGATTATCTAATGGAAAGTCAAATCCGGCATATTTTGCTTCAAGTCCATGCCATGGCGTGTTGTTGCTGATAATTACCGGAACACCAAATGCCAAACTTTCAACTATAGCATGTCCATAGTTTTCGTGCATTGTCAGCAATATTGAAAAATGATTGTTTTCAAATACTGATTCAGATTGTCTGGCATCAATAACGCCTTTGTATTCAACAGAAATATTTTGAGGTAACAACTTAATCAAATCTTTGCACTGACTCCAGTAAGCATCATCTTCAAGTGTACCATAAATTTGAAATGTAACTTTAAGATGCTGTGGAATTGCTTTAAGCCATTCCAACACAAGATGCAGATTTTTCTTTTTAGAGACGCGACTGAAAAACACCAAATTCAATTGACCGGAATTTTTAATTTTTGTTTCTGACACAGCAGGCTTTACAGATGATAAATTTAAAGCTACCCTGACTTCTGCCCTATTGCCAAACATTGCCTTTATCTCTTTTGCTTCTTGCTCTGTGCTGGCATGCCAACGTACTTTATCAAATGTGGCAAGCATTTTAGAGAGAGAAATAAATGCAAGTTTTTTCAATGGCTTAATAGCTAATGCACCTGCACCTAACATACCTCTTGGTGCAATAATACACTTACATTTTGGCAGATATTTTCGTGCAATCTTCAATGGCTTTAAGGTAAAGTTTTGAGAGAAAAAGCTGTTCATATACAATATGTCGGGCTGTTCACTTTGCATCACCGCACGTAATGATTTCTGACTGAAATTGCTTTGAGAAAAATAATAAACACGTGTACCATCCGGTAAAATATTCCATGCATCAGACTCAACTCCTGTATAAGGTTTGTCATCGCTAAAATCGGTATCGGAAGTAATTACGGCAAAGTCAAAATCATCTTTCAGGCAGTTTATTATACTGGCACAAGAACGTATTGGCCCGCCTGCTTTGTATCCGGGAAGGTACCAGTCAATTGCAACCAGAATTTTTTTTCTTGAGGACATCAGTATTCAATATTATTTTTTTCAAGCCAATGTTCAAGCACTACACAAAGCCACATATCGAGCCAACGTACACCCGGCTTTCCTTCATTAAAACTTTGCCATCTGTTAGTAAGTGCTTCTTTATTCATAAAGCCACGATTAGCAAGTGCGTAAATGCGGTCACCGCAGAAAGTACTCAACTCTTTTTTCAGCCATCTCTCCCATGGAAAAACAAAACCCATTTTTTTACGGTGCACAACTTCATCCGGTAATAAATCACCTAAACTATCTACCAAGAGTTTCTTAGGATAAACAGGGTTTTTATATTCATCCTTAACACCCATCACATATTCAACCAACTTATAGTCAAGAAACGGCACTCTTACTTCAAGAGCCACAGCCATACTCATCTGATCGGTATCGCGCAGCAATACGTTTTGCATATAGCTTGATATTTCTGCTGCACTCACCTGGCTGAAGAGCGGAAGTCTGACAGTGCTTTTATTCAATTCTTCTATTATTGATTTCACAGCATCAATGCCATTAAACTTTTCTTCGATAAATGCAGCCAACTGTTGTGTATTGCTTATTTGCCTTGAAACAGGAAAAGAATATTGCAAAGAAGCGTTTGGCGACAGCAATAACTGTTGCATTTTAATGCTTGCAGTATCTTTTTTTAATGTTGTAATTAATTTACCCAACAAGTGGCGAAGAGGCAATGGCAATTTCCAAAGCCAGCTTTTTTGATGCAACAATTCTGTACGTTTAAATACCGGATAACCGGCAAACAATTCATCACCACCAAGACCTGAGAGAGCCATTGTAACACCGGCTTGTCTTGTAATTTTTGAAACAATATATGAGTTAGGACCATCACCACTAGGGTGATCAAGAGCATTCATAGCTTCAGGCAATAAATTTAAAAAATCTTCCGGTTTAAGTAAAAACTCATGATGATCTGTTTGGTACTTATCAGCAATCAGTTTTGCAAATTTTGCTTCACTAAATTCCGATTCATCAAATGCAATGGTAAATGTTTTAACAGGTTGTGAGTGAATACGGCTCATAGCTCCTACCACAGCACTTGAGTCAATGCCACCGGAAAGAAATGCTCCAAAGGGCACATCGCTGATTAATCTTCTGCTTACAGCATCATAAAACAGTTTGTTAATATCGGCACAAACATTTTCATAGCTCTTGCCCTCCGAAGAAAAATCAGTGTTCTCAACAATATGCCAATACCGTTCAATATTTATTCCGGAAGCATTAATCGTCATACAATGACCGGGCATGAGCATAAACACATTATTAATAAACGTCTCAGGGGCATGAATGGTCTGATAAGTAAAATACTCATGAACAACTTTACGGTTAATCTTTCGAGGCACAATTCCTGATTGCAGCAACGACCTGATTTCTGAGCTGAACAAAACAGTTCTATCTTGTCTGAAATAGTAAACAGGTTTTATTCCTAACCTGTCGCGCGCAATAAAAAGTTCCTGTTTGGCTTTATCCCAAATGGCAAAAGCAAACATACCGTTAAAATGTCTCAAACAATCTTTACCCCATTTCATAAAGGCGGCAAGAATCACTTCTGTATCACTGTTTGACTTAAATTCATATCCGGAAAGATGCTTTTTTACTTCCTGAAAATTATAAATTTCACCATTGAATGCAATTTCAAGATTGCCATCATTACTTTGCATAGGCTGATGTCCTGCAGGAGAGAGATCTATAATAGCTAACCTACGGTGACCAAGAGCAACTTGCTCGTCAATATAGTACCCTTCATCATCAGGGCCGCGATGTGAAATAGCATTATTCATCTGCCTGATAGTAGATGACGACTGTACACTACCCATTCCATAAATGCCGGTTATTCCACACATAGTTTAATTACTGTTTAAAATTTTCCAGACTACAGAAGCCCATATATCGGGTGTTATAGACTTTGACAATTCATGACTTTTTTTACCCATTTCGATTAAAGTGCTATCAGATAAAAGCATTATTTTTTTTAAAGCTTTCTTCAATGACTCAACATTACTCGGCTCATGGTAATATCCGTTCTCACCTTGTTTTAAAAATGTCGATCCTGCAGGTGCCTTTGTACTTAACAACAACGGATAACCTGCAATAGCATATTCATGTACGACTACACCCCAATGTTCATCGTAAGTTGGTAAAAGAAAAACACCTGTCTGAAGTAAATATTCCTCCATTGCCGAAGGTTGAACAAACCCTACATTTCTGATTTTTGGATGCTGTGGAAACTCTTTTTCAAGCGGGCCTTTTCCCAAACACCACAACTCCCATTCATTTGGCATTTCATTCTGCAATTGTATAAATGCCTGCCACAGTTCACGAATACCTTTAATTTCAATATAACGACCAACAAAAATAAAGCGTTTTGGAAACTTCTTTTCCTTAATTGGCATTATCTTTTGATATGCCTGATTGAACAATTCGTAATTGGCTGAATACATGCCTGTTTCTATTCTACTCTCTTTAAATCCTAATTTTTTGGCATATACTACTTGTGGTTGCCCGGGAACCCAACAATGTGAAAAAATGCGAGGTAAAACAAATGGTGCTGTTACTGAAGCTATGTATTGTTTAAGTTTTCCTTCCCACAAATTATCGAATGCAAGCACTGTAGGTATTTTTCCAGAATATTGTTTGGCAACTTTTACATATCCCTTATCCATCCATCCATTACAAAAAATAAAATCAGGTTGGATTGCATCAGCCAGTTCATTGAGTTTTTGCCCATCATACTGTTTTCTGTCATAATAGGTAATGCCCTCAACAGCATCAAACCGAAACGGGGCGTTGGGGTCCAACGGATACTTTACTATATGTAGCTCGACAGGATAGTTTTGCACTGTTTTTTTAAAACAGGCTTCCACATATCCGGCAGGTTCAAGATACAGGAATAAGGCTTTCTTCTTGCTTGTCTGCATTAAACTGTTCTTCGTGAATTAATATATTTAAAATTAAAATCAGAATGATGTGAAACGGATTTAGCGATCCCATAATCCATGCTTCAAAAGATGCTGAAAAAATAACGGCAAACAACACTGCGAATGCAATTTTAGTATGCAACATTGCTTTGAAATACGTTTTAATAAATCCAACTGCAAAAAGAATCAGACCTATCAATCCGGTGTTCATCCACAATGCAAGCCATGAGTTGTGAACACCTCCCTGATGTCCGAGGGCACTTAGCCAATGTCTGTTGACATAAAAATACCATTCATCATAGGCAAAGCCTCTACCCATAAAAAACTGCGACTGAATTTGTTTCCATGCTGCACGCCAAGCAATCAATCTTCCGGAACCATCTTCAATGGCTTCTGCTCTAAGATAATGCCCAAGTCCCATAGCTTCTACGATGGCCACAATATTCTGATTGATTACTTCATACAGTACGATAGTCACTATTAACACTGCAAATCCGGCAAAATATCCCATCTCATAGAATCTTGCAAACAATAGAAATATCAAAATAGACATCATGGTATTTCGGGAAACAGCTAAGAGTGTGCTTAAAATAATGAGCCCATAAACTATCCGTATTTCATTTTGGTCGAGTAGTCCGGGGAACTTTTTCAGAGAAACATAAACGAGTATGAAAAGCAAGGTACAAGCAATACCAATACCGTTCGGGTTTCCATACACGCCACAAAATCGTCCTACCAAAAAAACTGTGTTAGGGAACAATGGAATCATGATAACTCCTACTAAGAGGATCAAACAAAATAACATTATTACGTCTCTTAAAAACGATTCGCCCTCTTCACGAAATTGTTTGAGGAAATAGGCCGGAACAACAGTAAAAAGAAGCACATAACTTAATGTTTTCATGGCACTGTTGGTGAAATTTACCGAAGGTGCTTGCAAAAGCATGAGTCCACCCCAGATAAAAAATGGAATAAAAGGTTTGAAGTAATCATTGCTGCCGCTGAAATTTTTTCTATCGAAAAAATAAAACACCGATAGCAAAACAATATAAATATTTTTAGCGGTAGCGGCATAAAGTGCTTCTGTCTGCCGGCTATCACTCATGATGAGCAAAAACAGCAACCCTAAAATCAGTTCTTTATACATGCCTTTCATTTTGAGCATCACAACACTCAGAGTTACTGCGGCTACGCCAAGATTTTGATTGATGATACCGCACAACACCCATGCTAAACACATGATAACAAACTGTGAATTATTGCGGATAAACTGAAGCATTTGGTGGTTTAGAATTGCAAAATTAACAATTATGTTTTCTGTTCCTTCATTTGTTGAAATAGTTCGAGATGTTGTTGTGCAATCACAGGCCAGGTAAACTTCTCTTTGACTCTTATGTATGACTGTTCGGCCATTCGCTTTTTCGCCTGCTCATTCAAAACAAAGTACATAGATATGGCATCTTTCAGAGATTTTACATCAGATTTCTCAATGATGTATCCATTTAAAGAATCAACCATAACAGTAGTTGCACCAGTATCTGTTACAATAACAGGCAAGGAATAACTCATAGCTTCCAATACTACTGTTGGCATTCCCTCAAACAATGTTGGCAAGACAAAAACGTCACATTCTTTATAAAGGCTGTTTAGTTTTTCATCATCGGCAAAACCATGAAAAATTACATTTGGTTCTTTTACAGTTGTACTGAAATGTTCAAACAACGGACCTTTACCCACTAAATGAAATTCTATCTCATTTTTATACCCACCATTATTCAGTTGTGTTGCTGCATCCATCAATACATGAATTCCTTTATTAGCGGCAAATCTTCCTACAAACAAAAGTTTTAACGGCCTCTGACCAAAAGCAGTCCGCTCAAATTTTTGAGAAGGCAGATTTATTGCATTTGGCAACACAACAATTTTACTATTGTGATTTTTAATATTACTTCTTAATAGCTGTGTTAAACGACCACCCAGTGAAACTACTTTTGCTGCCTTTGAAAAAAGATAACCAAAAACAAACTTAAATGGCATGGCTTTTAATTTATCGGTAAAAGAAAGTGCCTGATAAAATTCCAATCCATGAGGGTTGAGTATAACACGATTTCCAATTTTATCAATATTGTGCCAAACGGACATTCCTTGCGCATAAATAATTGCATCAGGAAACTGTTTCAATGCCTCATAAACCTGTTTAGAATAGTAATACTCATTTAACAGATAATTGTTGCTGTGTTTGTTACGTTTGATTCCAATTTCAGTAATATTCAATGATGCATCAAATACATTCTGCTCATGATGCTGATGAATAACTGCAATATTTATTTTCTTAGTTTTTGCCAGTTCTTCAACTAATAAACGTGTATGTTTTTGAATTCCACCAACAAGTTGAGGATAAACACCATCTGTACAAAAAACTACCTGAATAGGTTGACTCATTGCACCAATGTTTTAATGCCATCTTCTATTCCTATTTTTGGTGTCCATCCAAGCGACTTCAGTTTAGAAACATCAGCAAGTAAATGTTGTCTTTCTACTTTACGAACTCTTGTCTGATCCACTTCTATTTCTATTTTTTCGTTTATAGCTTTTGAAAAAGCATCAACAATTTCTGTAACAGAATACTCAATGCCGCGACCGAGATTGTAGGTATGAATACCTCCTTCTACATGCGTTAACAAAGTTTCAACGGCAGCTGCCATATCGTAGGTGTGAATAAAATCACGTTTGGGAGTAAGGTTGCCTAATTTAATTACCCGTTTTCCTTCAAGAACTTGTTGCTGAATTTCAGGTATCAGGTGCGGATTGGTTTCATTAGGACCAAAGGCATTAAAAAACCTGCAAACAACAACAGGGATATCCGTCTCTAAAAAAAACTCATTGCATAAATGCTCGCCTGTTAGTTTTGATAATCCATAAATATCCATAGGGCCGGTGGCAAAACTCTCACTCACAGCTAAGTCATAAATAGGATAAACCGCAGCTGTAGATGCAAAAAACACTTTCTCAGGAGTATATTTTTTTGCTGCCTTTAAAAGGTGCATTGTTCCTCTTATGTTGATGTTGCTACTCTCATAGGGATGTTGATTGCAATAGGGAATAAAATGCACTGCTGCCAAATGAATAATATATTGGGGCATGATTTTACCAATAATCTCATCAATTCGTTGTTCATCAAGAATATCGGCATTAAAAAAATGACTGTCATCAATATTGATAAACTGCCTGTTGCCAAATGAAAGATTGTCGATTACAAAAATTTCATGTTTTTGCTTCTGAAGGTGTGCAATTACGGCCGAGCCAATAAATCCTGCACC
Source organism: Bacteroidia bacterium (assembly GCA_037045145.1). Lineage (NCBI taxonomy): Bacteria > Pseudomonadati > Bacteroidota > Bacteroidia > Bacteroidia bacterium. The sequence goes on along the minus strand of JBAOIA010000011.1, from coordinate 1,747,122 downwards.
GCCTGTTACTAATATCCGTTTCATAAAAAATGGTGGTTATAAATTTCTATGTTTCTTTTTAAAGGCTTGTTGTACGAATGTTTTATAAAAAAGTTTAAGTCATAAAGTGTATTAAATTGGTATAACTTGCATTGTGTGATTTTTTAGTAAAGTTGTCAATGACTAATTGAAGTAACCTGTTTCGTGCTGAGATTTCCAAACGATTCAACTGCAACGAAGTTTTATCCAACACCCATCCACAATCATTTTGCTGTACAAATGACGTATAATCTCCAATACCTTCGGAAATAATTACAGGCAGACCTGCAGATAGATATTCAGCAAACTTTGTAGGCGATGCTACCTGATTGGTTACACTTTTCTCTCTAATTAAAATTCCAATATCGCATGATTTCAAAATCCCTGAAACTTCACTGTGTTTTACAAAAGTCTGAAAAATTTTATCCGGGAAAACTATCTTCAACTGATCTACATTTTTATCCTTTTCAGAGAGAAAGAGCACTTTAACGTTTTTGTTCTCACTAAGATTCTTCTGCAGAAAACCCTGCAACAAATCAAATGACTGCCATCCTGCCGTTGAACCGGAATATACCAATACAATATCATCAGGCTTAAAGTTCATTTTTTGTCTTTCTTTTTCAATTTCCTCTTGCTTCAACATTTCAGGGCGAAAACCTGTGTTTAATGTACATGGAATTACAACATGATTGTTTTCATTGTAACCATATCGCACATTCCAATACTTTACCAATTCTTCTGAAACGGCTATTCGAAAATCAGCATTCAACACAACAGATTTTTCCCATGTATGAATATTAGTTTTCCATTCCTGAAGTGGCACTACCTGATATTCATTCCATTCTGCAGCTATTGCACCACGACCATCAAAACACACTTTTAGTTTCAAAAACGACTTTAGACGCAATGCTAATCTTGTTGCAAGGACATTTCGGGCAATAACACTTCGTTGGTTAAGCATGAGTAAAACAAAAAACAACATCAAGGTATTAAATCCAAAACTTGTCATCCGAGGTAACATCGGCAAGACAATTGCTGAGGGCATTTCTTGTATAATTTTTTGCCTGTTTTTACTGAAACTGTGCAGGGAAATGAATGACACCAACCTGATTTGTGCATTGTGACTCTCATTTAAAAAATTACATACATCGATTACTTGACTGGAATAAACACCAGAAGGCTGATCGGCATAGGTAAGATAAATCATATTTTAACTTTTTCAAGCAAAGAAACATGATTAAGCATGTAGGTTTCCAATGTACCTAATGTACTTTTCAACAAACAGAATTAACACTATTATCATAACGAGCCTTCTTTAGTGTGAAAATGCTTGCTTTATGCACTTTTTGTGACTATGTCATGAAGTCTTAAAAACCCGGTTGAAAATGCTGTGATAAATAGCGGATTTATTATTAAAGGAATCTTATTTTCGTCCCGGAATAAATACAACCTGTTACAAATGAACTGGAAATTTTGGAAAAGCAATGGACGCAAAAGTAAAACGCGTGAGTGGATTGATGCATTAGTTTTTGCTGTTGTAGCTGCAACAATTATTAGAACCTTTTTAATTGAAGCATTTACGATACCAACACCATCAATGGAAAAGTCGTTGCTCGTTGGCGATTTTCTATTTGTCAGCAAAGTGAGTTATGGTGCAAGAACGCCAATGACCCCTTTATCTTTTCCCTTTGTACATCAGGAATTGCCGCTAATTGGTGGAAAATCGTACAGTGATGCAGTGAAGTGGGGTTACCATCGCCTTCCGGGATTTGGAAATATTAAAAACAACGATGTTGTTGTTTTTAATTATCCGGGAAATATATTTTATCCAGACGATGATTTGAAAAGACCAATTGACAAAAAAACCCATTACATTAAAAGATGTGTAGGTATTCCAGGAGATAGTTTAAAAATTATTGATGGTCTTTTGTTTGTAAATAACAAACCTGTGCCACTACCAGAACATGGACAAATGACATACACTGTAATAACAGATGGCAACACTATCAATCCGAAAACCTTAGAGAAATATAATATTTATGAAGGTGCAAATCTTGGAAATGGAATTTATCAGTTTACACTGACTCAGGAAATTGCAGATGAATTAAAAAAACTACCTTTTATAAAAAGTGTTGAGTTGTATAATCAGCTTCCAGGCGCACCAAGTCAGTTTCAAAAATTATTTCCATTTGATACAAGATATGACTGGAATATTGACAACTACGGGCCGATATGGATTCCTAAAGCTGGAAAAACCATAACATTAACCGAAGCAAATCTTCCATTTTATCAACGTTGTATTGTTGAGTTTGAAGATAATACCTTAGTCATAAAAGGGAATCAATTTATTATTAATGGGATACCAACTACCACCTACACATTCAAACAAGATTACTATTGGATGATGGGTGATAACAGGCATAACAGTGCTGATTCCCGTTTCTGGGGATTTGTTCCAGAAGACCATATTGTAGGCAAGGCTGTCTTTATCTGGATGAGTTGGAATAGCAATGGCACTTTCTTCGATAAAGTAAGATGGGGTCGCTTATTTAACTTTATTCATTAATGTCTGTTGCAGTATTTTCAACAACATATTTTCCTTCGTTAGAATACATCAAACATCTTCTTCTATTCGATGAGATAATTATCGAAGTCAATGAGTATTTTCCACATCAGACTAACAGAAATCGTTGTCATATTCTTGGTCCTAATGGCATGCAAAGGCTTACTGTTCCCATAAAACAAAACCATGTAAAAACACCTACAGGCAATATTGAAATTATTGATGGCAAATGGAAGCAACAACATTGGCGCAGTTTAACTACTGCATATAACAGAAGTGCATTGTTTGAATTTTATAAAGACGAATTAGAGTCCATTATATTTGACAAACATCAATTATTGATTGAACTAAATACAAGAATTCTATCATTCCTGTTGAAAGCCCAAAAGAAAACTATGGCAATAAATTTTACTACATCATTTCAGTCGAGTTACGAAAATGACTTTCGTTATATCTCCGATGAAAAATCACAAAATCAAATTTCTAAAATAATACTCCCTTCCTACCCTCAGGTATTTTCAGGGAAAACGGGGTTTGTTTCAAACCTAAGTGCTATTGATGCCTTGTTTAACGGTGCATTGTAATTTCACTTTAAAAAACCAACCATACTATTATCTACTTTTGTTGTTTACCCAATAAACAGTGAATAAGAAAAAAATCATTAATGATCCGGTATATGGTTTTATAACCATTCCTTCTGAATTTATCTTCGACCTGATAGAACATCCATACTTTCAAAGACTGAGACGCATTCGGCAATTGGGGCTTGCACAATATGTTTATCCGGGTGCAATGCACACACGATTTCATCATGCTATTGGCGCAATGCATATTACTCAAATCGCCATTGAGACTTTAAGAAACAAAGGTCATGAAATCACGACTGCTGAAGAGGAAGCAGTGAGTGCGGCTATTTTATTACATGACATCGGGCATGGCCCTTTTTCGCATGCTTTAGAGCACACACTTGTTGCACATCTGATGCACGAAGAGATTTCAATGATGATTATGGAGAAAATCAATGAGAATTTGGGCGGTGCATTGAACATGGCAATAGCAATTTTTAAAAATGTTTATCCTAAAAAGTTTCTGCATCAGTTAGTCAGCAGTCAGTTGGATATGGATAGATTGGATTATCTGGCACGCGATAGTTTTTTTACAGGTGTTTCTGAAGGAATTATCAGCAGCGAAAGAATATTAAAAATGCTCAATGTATTTGACGACAAGTTGGTTATTGATGCTAAAGGAATTTACTCAGTCGAAAAATTTATTGTTGCAAGAAGATTAATGTACTGGCAGGTTTATTTACATAAAACTGTTCTTGCAGCAGAAAATCAACTCATCAACACTTTAAAAAGAGCACGTTTTCTGACCTCCAAAGGGGATGATTTATTCGGAACAAAATCATTTAAAACATTTCTTAAAAATAATTTTACAGCTGAAGAATTTAAAAAACAACCGCATCTGATTGATGAATTTTGTCAGCTTGATGACTTTGACATTTTTACAAGTATTAAAGAATGGATGCACCATGATGATTTTCTTTTATCACATTTATGTAAAGGATTAATTGACAGAAATTTGTTTAAAATAAGATTGCAGGATAAGCCCTTTACACAAATAGAAACAGATACTTATTTAAAGAAGGCTGAAAAAGTTTACAATATCACAGAGGAAGAAGCTGCAAGTCTTGTTTTTACAGGGAAAATTGAAAACAGTGCATACACAACAAGTCAGGAAAATATACATATACTTTTCAAAGACAACACCATTATAGATATTGCTGATGCTTCGGACAACTTAAGTATTTCTGCACTAAGTAAGCCAGTGGTAAAACATTATTTATGTGTTGACTTCGGTTGCTTGTAAGAAATTCCAATTCAATTTTCAGGAAAAATAAACTTGGGCTGTAATGATTTCAGATGAAACGATTTTCTATGATAAGGTGATAGCCCGTATTTCTTAATTGCTTCAACATGAATTGCTGTGGCATAAGCTTTATTTTTATCCCAACTATAAACAGGGTATTTATAGTGCAATTTCAGCATATACTCATCACGATGTGTTTTTGCAAGAACAGAGGCAGCAGCAATAGATGAAAACAAACCATCTCCTTTAACAATACAATTATGAGGCAGTGTTTTATACTTTTTAAACCTGTTTCCATCTATAAGCAACCTTTCGGGTAATACTTCCAACGCTGCTATTGCCTTGTGCATGGCACGATAGGTTGCCTGCAAAATATTAATTTTGTCAATCTCGGTATGTGTGCTGAAAGCCACTGCCCAGGCCAATGCCTCTTCCTCAACAACTTTGCGTAATTTATCTCTTTGCGAAGAAGAAAGTTTTTTTGAATCATTCAACAGAGGATTCCTGAAATCACGAGGGAGAATTACAGCAGCAGCAAAAACAGGACCTGCCAAACAACCTCTGCCGGCTTCATCAATGCCGGCTTCAACATCTTCAGAAAAATAAGCTTTAAGCATATCAGGGCAAAAATAAATGCATTATTTTAATTACTCACACAACTTTAACTTTATTGGAGCATATTTAATTATATTTGTACCGTTCCTCAATTAAAAATGCCAATACAATTCGTTTATCCTTTTTTTCTTTGGTTTCTGGCAGCTCTTTCTATTCCTATTATCATACATCTGTTTAATTTCAGGCGATTCAAAAAAATCGAATTCACCAATGTGCGATTTCTGAAAGAAATAAAAGAGCAAACACAATCACACTCTAGGTTAAAACACTTGTTGGTATTGTTAATGCGTCTTATGGCGCTGGCTTTTTTGATTCTTGCTTTTGCACAACCGTTTATTCCTACCAAGCCAACAGAATCATCAGGACAACAAATCGTCAGTATTTATATTGACAATTCTTTCAGCATGAATCTTTCAGGCAAGGAAGGTACATTACTTGATGTGGCAAAAGATAAATGCAGAACCATTGCAACTTCACTGCCATCATCAACAAAATTTCAGTTATTGACAAATGAGTTTAAAGGCGAACAGCAACGACTCATTGACCGTGATGAATTACTTGAGCTAACAGACCGTATTAAAATAAATCCGCAAAGCCGTAACATCAATGAAATATTAATCCGTCAAACAGATGCATTAAAAAAATCAAACTCATACAATCGGTCATCATTTATTATATCAGACTTTCAGAAGAATTTCTTTGATATTCAACCAGGAATTAATGATAGCACCTTAAAATTGAATTTACTTAAAACCGAAGCTGAAGAAGTAAAAAACATTACAATTGACAGTTGCTGGCTTAGCGCTCCCGTAATTCAGCTTAATGTTCCATCAGAGCTGAATGTCAAAGTCAGAAACTACGGTGACGCAGATGCCGAAGTACCGGTTAGATTTTATATAAACAACTCACAAAAAACAGTAGCATCAGTAAAAGTAAATGCAGGTATGGATGCTACCATTAAAATGAATTTTACCATAACACAGCCCGGATGGCAATTGGCAAAAGCAGAAATTGACGATAACCCGATTACTTTTGACGACACCTATTATCTTTCTTTTCGTATTGCTGACAAAATTCCTGTTTACCATATTGGAGGCGCTAAAAATATTTTCATTGATAAGCTCTTAGCAAATAACAGTTTAATAGAATATAAATTCAGCACACAAAATGCTGTTGATTATGCCATGCTGAAAAGGTGCAATGCGGTAATCCTTACAGACATTAAAGACATCTCTACAGGGATGAGTGATGAACTTGCACATTTTGTTGAATCAGGCGGCACATTAATTATTTTCCCTGATTCTAATATTACACCTAATGGCTATGAAAATCTTTTTGGAAAACTGAATATAGAAAATTATAGTAGTATAAACATAAACAATAATAGTGTTGTCAAACTTGACTTTGACAACCCGTTGTTTCAGGATATGTTTGAAAAGACAGATGACAGAATGAGTTTACCTGAAGTGAATTTGAGTTATGAAACAATTTCATCATTAAAATCAGGGAAAACTGTATTAATGCAAATGCAGGGTGGACATTCTTTTTTAAATTATTATCATAGAAAATTTGGCAATGTTTACCAGTTTACATCAGCTGCACAACCTGCTGCAGGCACTTTTGTTACACATGCATTGTTTGCCCCCGTACTTTTCAAAACCTTATTGTTAAGTGCGCCTTCATCTCAGCCTACTTTATTTATCGGTAACAATAGTGATGTTAAAATCTCATCGTCATTACAAACAAATGATGTGTTACATTTAATTAACAGTGATACAAAAACGGATATTATTCCTGAATTTAAAACCACAAATGATGGAACATTAATCAATTTGACAGGTATTGAACAGGCGGGTTTTTATCAGCTGAAAAACTTAAACGACAGCACACTTTCAATAATTGCACTAAATTATAACAGAAAAGAATCTGACCCGAAAGCTTTCAATGATGACGAATTAAAAAGCTTGTATGACAATGGCAAATTCAAATCAATAGAAGTGGTTAACCCCACAAGCAGCGGTCTCACAAAATTTATCAGGCAATATGCTTCAGGTATTTCACTCTGGAAATATTGCATATTGGCTACATTGTTTTTTTTAGTAGCTGAAACATTATTACTTCGTAATGACAGAAAAATGGTAACACACTAATCTTAAAACCATGGATATAATCTTAAAATCAGTACGGATTATCAACCCGGGAACCGCTCATCATCAAAAGACGCGTGATATTGTTATTGTTAACGGGAAAATAAAAAGTATAACAACAAACGCGAGTAATGACGATGGAATAAAAGAACTTGACCTGAAAGGTTGTTTTGTAATGCCCGGCTGGTTTGATATGCGAGTAAATTTCCGAGAGCCTGGCGAAGAGCATAAGGAAGATCTTTTTAGTGGCACAAAAGCCGCTGCAGCAGGTGGGTTTACAGAAGTGTTATTAATGCCATCAACTTACTATCCTATTCAATCTAAAAGTGACACAGAGTTTATACTGAACAAATGCCGAAACAGTTTGGTTAATGTTCATGTTGCAGGATGCCTCACAGTTGACAGAAAAGGTATTGACATGGCAGAACTTTATGAAATGTATGTTTCGGGAGCCATTGCCTTTACTGATGACAAAAAAACTAACGACCCGGGATTGCTTGTAAGAGCATTACAATATTGCAACACATTTGGTGCAAGAATTATTTCGTATGCTGACGAACCAACCTTAAGCAACAATTATTTGATAAATGAAAGCCTCAGCAGTGTAAAAACAGGAATGAAAGGCTGCCCTGCGGTGGCAGAAGAAATCGGGTTAAACCGCATTATCAGGATTGCTGAATATACAGGAATACCGGTTCATATCAGTGGAATAAGTACAGCAGGAAGCGTGGTGCAAATTCGAAATGCAAAGTCAAAAGGAATAAAAATTACAACAGAGGTATATGCACACCATTTAATGCTTGATGAAACTTTAGTTGAATCGTTTAACAGCAAATTCAAAGTAAAACCTGTATTGAGAAGCAAAGCAGACATACAGGCACTAAAAAAAGGAATTGCAGATGGAGTAATAGATTGTATAAGCAGTGATCACTCCCCACAAGATATTGAAGTAAAAAACTGCGAATATGCTTATGCAGCACACGGTATTTCATCCATTGAAACAACATTTGCAACATTAAGCACAGCATTTAAAGGTCAACTTGATGCTGAAATTTTATTCAATATTTTTTCAGGCAATCCACGTAAAATTCTTAATTTGGATACCCCTTTCATCAATGAAGGTGAAGCGGCAAACATGACAGTTTATCATCCGGACAAAGCCTGGATTTTTTCAGAGAAGGAAATGTTTTCAAAATCGAGAAACACGCCATTTCAAGGTACAGAATTCAGTGGTAAAGTTGTTGGCGTAATTAACAACAACAAATTAAGTGGCTTTTAAAAATTCTGAAAGCGATTGATTGCTGCCATAAATGAATTTTTTCGTAACCGTGAAAGTGGAGCTGACTTACCGTTTTTTAAAATTAACTTTTCCTTCGTTTTTAAATACTCAACGACATAAGATAAGTTGACAATAAAATTCTTTGCAGATCTGAAAAACATTATGTCCGGAACTAATTTTTCTATTTCTGTCAGCGTTATTGTACTGATAAAATCATCTCCATTTATCAAAAAGACCTGATTAAACTTCCCACTGCTCTCAACACATAATATCTGTCTGACTTCAACAAATCTGTAACCAGTAAGAGCAGGAATAGCCAATTGCATCGCTTCAGGTTTTTTCTGAATATTAAGCTTGAGCAAATTCAGGTATCCCAGAGTTTGCGTAGATGCAATTCTTTCTTTTAACTTGTTAACAGCAAGTTTAAGCTCATCATCGCCAAATGGCTTAAGGAGAAAATCCACTGCAGAAACTTTAATTGCCTTATATGCAAAATCCTGATAGGTAGTTGTAAAAATAACCTCAAAATCAATTTCAACAAATCGGTTTAATAAATCAAATCCTGTAAATGGTTCCATCATTATGTCAAGAAAAATAAATTGCGGTTTCATTTTTCTAATTGCTTCTTCAGCCTGTGGTATTGTGTAACAGACATCTAAAACAGCAATTTCAGGACATGCTGCCTCCACCATCTTTTTCAGACTTGCTGCCTGCATGGCATCATCTTCAATAATAAGTGTTGTTAGCTTCACAATAAATATAGAGATTTTAATACAAAAATAAAAATTTGGCAATCAGCAAAATTAACTACAATTTTCACCTCAACAACTTTTATCAATTTCAAGTGTCAAAAGAAATCAAATTTGCATTTTTGCAAATCTTAAAAACTTAATATGGTTAGACCTAAAAAACATCTTGGCCAGCATTTTTTAATTGACAAGAACATTGCAAACACTATTGTAGATTCACTCTCTTTAAACCAATACAATCATGTTATTGAAATTGGTCCGGGAATGGGTGTTTTGACAGAAGAATTGATTCACCGTTTTGCCGGAAAGTTAACCTTGATTGAAATAGACAAAGACGCTGTGGAATATCTCACTCAACAATTTGACAGCTCTAAATTCAATCTGTTACAAGAAGATTTTTTGCATGTTGACTTAAACAATATTATCGCTGTACCTACTGCCATTATCGGCAACTTTCCTTATAACATTTCAACACAAATACTTTTTAAAGTATATGAAAATAAAAACTTAATTCCTGAAGTTGTGGGAATGTTTCAAAAGGAAGTTGCAGAACGTATTTGTTCTGCACCAGGCAAAAAAGCTTACGGAATACAAAGTGTATTACTTCAATCGTGTTATGATTGCGAATATTTATTTACTGTTGAGCCTAATGTTTTCAACCCTCCTCCTAAAGTTAAATCAGGTGTCATCAGGCTTAAATTAAATCCTACAAAAAAACTAACCTGTAATGAATCTGATTTCAGAAAAATAGTTAAAGCTGCATTTAATCAAAGACGTAAAACTTTAAAAAACGCATTAAAACATATTTCTTCCACTATGCCGGAGAAAGGTGAATTACCTTTCAGCAGCAAGAGAGCTGAGGAACTGCATTGGACACAGTTTGATGAGTTAACTCAATGGTTCTACAAATAACTTGATGAGTAAATCGGCATTGTAATGATTCATTAATAATAACAAAAAGAGCGATACAAATGTATCGCCCTTTTTTTACTAATTGTTTAACTAAAATTTACTCTACTACCACTCTCATCTGATTGTTGCTGCCATTGGTTTGTACATTCAGCATGTACGCGCCTTTAGCTACCTTGCTCAGGTCTAGTTGTAGTGTATTCTGTCCTGTTACATTGGTATGTGTCTGTGTCATTACTACACGGCCACTCAGGTCAAGCACTGTTACCTGTGTATTGCCTTTCTCTGCTGTGTATTCTACATTCAACACGCCTGCCGTTGGGTTTGGATATACATTAAGCCTATTGGCTGATGCCAACTCGCCTTCCTTACATCCTATGGTCACGGCAAATGCTTTTGATCCTGTTCCGCAGCCATTGCTTGCATTCACTACCACTGAGCCATTACCTGTGCCCCAATCTAAGGTCAGTGCATTTGAATTTCCTCCACCTGCTACATACGTTGCTGTTGGTGACGATGGATAGCCCCATGACAATGTGTACGAGCCTGTGGTGTTACCGATGTCTGCTGTAAACTCTATACCCTGCGTATTGGCACACCAGCTCGCTGGTATGGCCGTCAAGCCTATTGGTGAGTTTGGTGAGCCCTTCAATGGAATACAACGTGCTGCACTGCTACCGCAATTGTTGCTCGCTGTTACACATAACTGACCTGTGGTCAATGATCCATAGGTAACATTCACCGAACTGTTGCCATTGCCACTGATAGTGCCTGGCGCTGTCCAGTTATAAGTGATGCCAGGACTTGATGGCACTGCATAGTTAACACTCTGATTACACAATCCATTGGTGATTCCGCTAACGCTTGTTGGAGTCGATGGCAAGCCTGTTGCTATCGTCTTACACTTAGGTGCTGAGGTTACTCCACAGATACTTGTCACACTTACACAGATGTTGCCTCCATGCGTAAACGTTGGCCCAAAAGTGGCTGTGATGCTGTTGGTAGATGAACTGCCGGTAGCACCTGCCGGTAATGTCCAGTTGTAGCTTGCTGCTCCTGTACTTGGAGGTACACTATAGCTCTGTACTTCGTTTGGACAGGCATTAAAGGTTCCACTGATTGCATTTAATGCCGATGCTGACTTGCTTATGTACATACACTTATACGCTGTGGTATAACATGGTGTCTTTGCTGCTACGCATAAGTTACCGCCATTCCAGCCAGGTCCAAAGAACACTACAACTGAGGTGCCACTGGGTACTACTGTGGCATTGCCTGTTATCATCCACTGATAACTTGTGGCATCTGTCACAGGGGCTGTCGTATAGGTGCCGTTGGTATTTGCACACATTGTTGTTGCTCCTGTAATCTCCTTAGGTGTGCTTATCTGATATCTCACCTTCTGGATTTTACGAAGTGAGGCTCCGCAACCATTGGCTGCCTGAACGCCTACACTCACAAACGATGAGGTTGATGAACTGAACGTTATCTGTACACTTGGTGTGGTCGTTGTATAGGGCGACTGGTTCATTGGATTACCATTAAAGAATGTGCCGAATGGACCGTCCCAGATATACATAGTTGCTCCTGCTACTGCAGGTATGCTCAGATTCGCTGTTGTTCCAGCACATGCATAAGCTGGCATTCCTATTATCGTTGGCGTTACTACCACCGACTGTGATGGAGGTGCTGTGCTTATTGCTGTCAGGTTGCCTACTATTTGAGCCTGGCAGCCATTGCCGTCACTTACATAAACCGTAGTTGCTCCTGTTGCCAGGTTGCCCATCACTCCTGTTGAATTGAAGTTTATAAAGTCTGAGGTATAGCCATATGGGGCCAAGCCTCCTGAAGCCGATACATATAATATTCCATCGCTGCCGCCTGCACAACTTATATTCTTAACAGAATCTATATTTAATGTTGGGTTTGAATTTACATTTAAACTTGTGCTTGCTGCTTCAGTACATCCATATTGGTTAGTGATGATTACATTATATATTCCACTATATGAAGCATTTGGACTGCTGATTGATGGATACTGAAGAGAACTTGTAAATGAATTTGGTCCTGTCCATTCAAAACTATTTCCTGTTAACTGACTTGGCTCAACGTTTTCAGCTGATAAGAATATATCATTTCCTAAACAAACATCGCCTCCCGAACCTGCTACCGGTATTGGTGCATTGGCATTTACAACAGAAACAAGTTGAGTGACTATAGCAGTACACTGGCTGTATGGTCCGGCAGTATTATCAATTGCATTTAATGTATAGGTAGTTGTTGTACCGGGTGCAACAACAATGCTAGCTCCACTTCCACCAGGTGTCCACGTATAAGTATAATCAGGATTACTGCTGGAGGCTGTTAAAGTTGCACTCTGGCCTGTACAAATTGTTGGATATTGAACTTCAATATTCACAACCGGTGCAGGATTTACTGTTGCCACAACAGGCACACGTGTCCCTTCACAACCGGCAGATACCTGCCAGTCGTAGAACCAATAATACGTAGATAAAGATACCCCACTGATATAGCCACTGGTTACAACAACATTTCCACTAGCCGAAGTATAAGGCCATGTACCTGTCATACCTGTTTCTCTGATAACGCCACCACCAGACATACTGGCTGATAAAATTCGGTATGCTGTACCAACAGGAACAGTAAAGTTTACGGGTAAAACTACCGGAACAGGTGAAGCTACACTACCTGCAGGATAAGTAAATGGACCAGCTGTAGATATTACAGTACCTGTATTATCTGTAAGGTCAACAGAAATTGTACCCCCTGCACCAACAGAAAATATTGTCACAGATTGCAGTACAATAGGGTTATTAACTACATCAAATACCAATCCCCAGTTATTACCATAAGTATTTGGCGTTGCTGAATAAGTTGGTCGGGCAGCCGCTTCAGTACCACCTCCGGTAGATGCTGAGGCATAATAAGTAGTTGTACTGGAAATATTCGGTGAATATGTGTTACCTGTTGCAATAGCTGTTCCACCAGTCAACTGAGTGAACCATTTTACCGTTCCAATTAATGCTGTAGCTGAAAGATTTACAGTACCAGGACCGCAACGGGTATCACCATTGCTGTTTGAAATTTGAGGATTGTTTACTGTAACCTGAACTACGTTGGAATAAACTTGTGATGACTGGCAATGTACCATTACCTGATACCAGGTGGTTTGCGTAACTGAACCTGGAGCATAAACCACATCATCGGTACCTACATTGGTCCATGGACCGGATGCACTTACTGTTGATTGCTGCCACTGAATGGTGCCACCATCGGCACCGGTAACAGATAATGTTGGAATACCATCTACACAAAATGCAGTATCTGATGAAGTGACTGTGCCTGCTGTTAAAGTAGCACCGGTAACTATCTCAACACTATCAACTGCAACACAACCGGCATTAGGCCCTACTGTATTATCAGTAGCAGTTACAATATATTGTGTAGTTACTATAGGACTTACACTGTGTGGGCCGGCACCTGAAGCAGTAAACCCTGAAGGGTTGCTTGTCCATGAATAGGTATAATTTGGATCATTAATACTACTTACATTAACTGTAGTTGTTCCACCGGGACACAATGCAGGGTCTGGAGTAGTAACACTAAGTGCCGGTGGGGCTGTTACGGTTGCTTCGATTGGCACTCTGAGGCCTTCGCAACCGGTAGATAATTTCAAGTTATAGAAATAATACTGATAACTTGGTGTTAGATAATAATCAAGTGAAGCATAACCCGGTAATACCCAAGGGAAAGAATGTGTAGCAAGGCCTGAGCGCCATGTATTAGGGTTTGTTCCAACAAAACCTATATAATAGGTACCTATTGGTAATACCCAATTTACATTAACCGTTTGTGCCACTGTGGGCGTACCGGAGCTTACTACGGTGGTATTTCCCGAATAACTTTCAAACATAGGGCCTGAAGCACTAGTTGTTCTTGCCTCTATACCGAATGCTGTTCCTAAAGCGGCAGAAGGATAAATGTCAAAAGATTCTAAAGTGAATGGTTGAGTAACAGTAAGAATCATATAAGCACCGGTAATTAATGTAGTCTGAAAACTACCTGTGGGCGTAAAATGATCCCAGTCACCGTCACCCGGTATAGTTAATCCATTTGCTCCACCGGAACTTGGTGCAACATAGTAAGTTGTAGTCGTATTAAGATTTGGAGTAGTATATGTTGTTCCTGTTGCAACAGGTGTACCTCCGGACGAACTGGTGTACCAGTTTCCTGTTGTACCCATATTAGCATTAATACCTAAAGTAACAGGTCCATAACCACAACGTGTTCCGGGAACTAAACTATTAATCTGTGGATTATTTACGGTTACAGCAACCACATTAGAAGTCGCTGTGTTACTATTACAAACCGTCAATGCCTGATACCATGTACTTTGAGTTACAGTGCCTGGAGTGTAAGTAGAATCATTTGTTCCTACGTTTGTCCAGGGACCGGTAGCGCTGACAGTTGACTGTTGCCATTGAATATCGCCACCATAATGTCCGGAAAGTGATAAAACAGGATCACCACTAACACATAGACTTGAAACCGAAATACTAGCGGTTCCTGCTATTGGACCTACTGTTATGCTGATGGCAGGTAAAGCGTCATTGGTATTATCACCATCACTACCCATTGAAGTTGATGCATTTAACGTATAGGTACCATTTGCTGTTCCATCTACCGTTGGTGATAATGAAACGTTCATGGTTGCACCGGAAGCTAATGTTCCTGAAGACAATGTTGCACTCACTGTGGTATTTACCGGACCGGTAATAACACAATTTACAGTAACAGGGTCTATAGAGAAATCTAAACTCTGAACGCCAAAATTTTTGATTTCTACCACAATGGTTTCAGCACTGGTAAAACATCCATCTGGATTAGGTCCTATGAAAGCAGAAACGCCAATGTCTTTATTTGCTGCTGCAAACTCATAAGCACCAGGGTCGGGCGTAGTTAAACTTCTTGCGGCTCCGGTAATATCGTCTGTAACTCCTAATGCAGCACCAATATTATCCAATGCCACATTGGTAGGTTTGTAATTCTCTAATGCAATATTGGCAAAATTTGGATTTACGCTTTGACTGTTCTGATCCCAAGCACCTCCATTAGCAGCTTGCCAGTTAGCCAATGTTGCATGTGCACCTGAAGCATATCCAATGTTATTAGAACCGGAAGGTGCATCTATATACAAATCATTGTTATTGCTCACTACAGCTGTATTGGTAGAAAAATAGAGACAGTACTTGGCTCCGGTACCACCACGGGTGATAGAAATAATATTGTTTTTCACTTCAGTAGATGTTCCATAAGCATAAATACCATAAGTCGAGGTAGTACCTGTTGCAGTAGCATCGTCAAATGAAATAGTATTATGATAGATATGTACAAAATTATAGGATGGGCAATACAGTCCGTATAAAGAACCACTTGATTCTATATCGTAAACCAGATTGTTTATCCATTTATTCTCAAAACCGGCAGCACCACTGGCTGTATTATACATGCAATATGCAGTTGAAGTACTGGAAGGTATAGCATCAAACAGTTTTCTGATTCTGTTCTTTTCTACTAAAATATTATAGGAGCTTGTGCTCATATAAATACCATAAGTTGTGCTGGTGCTGGCCCTGTTAGGGCGTTCTATAATATTGTTTCTGACAATGGTATTTCTACAATAGGCATGATAGATACCATAAAAATAAAAATCGCGAATGGTGCTGTTTACAATTTGATTATCTAAATTATAGGGTGATGTGGTTAAACCGGTAATCACTGTGCCATAATATCCCCCAATCATTTCACAATCACTAAACATGTTACCACTACCGGATAATCCGGTGGTGGTACTGGCAGTCGCACTGCCATTTACAACCAATGCTGCAAGAACAGTAGTAGTTCCGGTAATAGACGTAGTGAATGTACATTTAGTAAATGTGTTGCTATCAGCTCCTCCATAAAGGTGACATGCTATGCCATAAGTACCATTGGTGGCTTCAATATTCAAACTATCGAAGATAAAATAATCTGCACCATTTAATGCCAACGTATTTGGATTACCCACATCACCGTTAAAAGATAAGGTATTACCGTTTCCATTAAACGTAATGGTGTTTACTGATGAAGCACCACTGATTTCCGGAATAACTACCTGTTCGTTGTATGGACCTGAACCGGCAACAACATTAAATACAACAGGACCTGTAATTCCACAACTCAAAGCCTGTATAGCATCATCAAACGTCTGATAGTTACTTCCACTTGTTGGCAAGGCACTATTAATGGTATAAGTTCCAGATGGTGCCAGACATAAATAATATGTGTCAGTGTTATTTCCGGATGTAGCATCAGCTCCACCATTTACGGCCAATATATTTACCGTCATGGTTACACTGCTGACTAAATTGTATTGTGTTGTAAACGACAGGTTGGTGTTATTGCCTGAGGTAAGTCCTAATCCGGTAAATGTTTGCACTACCGGAGCACCGCCATCACTATAAGAAAGTTGAATGCTATTGATGGTTTGAGCCTGCGTATTATCAATATTTACAGTTATGGTTTTTAATCCGGGACTTGATGGACTTGTTGGAGTAAACCAGGTTATTCCTGCATCCAATCCACCCAATGAAAATTCATAAGCACCCAGATCAGGTGAAGTGAGAGAACGTGGCGCACCATTGATATCATCAGTAACACCCACAGGAGTTCCAGGCATCGTTTACCAATCCATTGCTTGGCGTATAATCGTAAGTGCCGGGGGCAACATAGAGTGGATCTACACTTACACTATTAGCGTCTTTGCCACTGCCCGACTGCCATGCTGCCAATGTTGTATATGCCGTACCATTATACCCAATATTATTAGTACCTGCTGAAGCATTCATATACAAGTCATTATAATCGCTTGTAGCTGCTGAAGGATTGGAATAGTAAACATCATACTTTGTTCCGGTTCCACCTCGGCTAATGCTCACAATATTATTTCTAACATCATAAGCTAATGACCCCGTACAGTAGAATCCGTAAGTTGTACCGGTAGCTGTTGAAGATGCATCGTCCAGTGAAATTGTATTATGGTATGCTTGCCAGTAGTCACTGCCACTCATATAAAATCCGTAAACTGTCCCATTAGAATTAATATCAGAAATCAAGTTATTATAAAACTTGTTTTCATTTCCAATGGAAGCATCAACCGTACAATAAATTGAATATTGAATACTGGTACTTGCCGGGTTTGTTGCAAATGTATTTCTGATTTTATTCTTTTCTACCAAAACATTAGAGTTACCTGTTGATATATAAATTCCATAATAGGTGCTTAACGAAGTTCTTGTGGGTCGTGAAAGTGTATTACCTCTAATTACAACACCATCCTGATAAAGACAATAGATTCCATAGAAATATTGATCCAGAATATTACAATTTATAACCTGATTGCCTGTGGCCGGTGTGCTGCTGTTTCCTACAATTGTAGTATTATAATAGCCACTAAACATAGTACATCCAGTAATAATATTGTTGATACCACTATTACCAGAAGTTGTACCAGAAGTAGCAGAACCACTGATGGAGAATGGAACCATTGTAGTACTTGTTCCGTTAGCAGGTGCATTAAAAGTACAATTACTAAAGGTATTATTGTCTGCATCATTCCAAAGGTGACATACCAAGGCATAGGTTGCTCCGGTGCCTTCTACAGTCAGATTATTTACTGTCATATAATCCGTACCATTGAGCACTAGTGTACCGGGTGCTGTGCTTACAGTTGCACCATAAGTTAAAACATTGCCATTACCATTTATAGTTATTGTATTTACAGATGAAACACCTGTAATTTCACCAAACTCAACTTGTTCATTATAGGGGCCACTGCCGGCAACAACATTCACTACTATAGCACCGGCTATTCCGCAATTGAGTGCATTTTTAAAATCGTTGAAAGTCTGAAAATTTGAACCTCCAGTAGGTAGGGCTGAATTGATAGTATAATTACCACCGGGAAAACTAGGATTAACTGTTACCAAAACCGGAGTACTAATCTGGCTGTTACCACTGCATGTCACTTCACACTGATAGTATTTGGTACTAGAAGCTAAAATATTGAGAACAGAAGAATTAGACGAGGCTCCAATATTTGTATAGGGACCACCAATAGTTGTTGACTCCTGCCATTGATAAGTTTGTCCTGTGCCTAGACTATTTCCAGTTAATGAAAGAACCACATTGTTTCCTAAACACAGACCTGACGAGGGTGCTGCTGCAGCCACACCCGGTGTTGGAGGCACTGTACAAGGCACTCCTGATTGATAAGTCATCTGAATTTGTGCTCGTACGGTGCGCAAGTTGGGTAATGTAGTGCCGGGAGCTGAACTTCCTACATAAGACAAGGTTCTACCACTAATTGGATCTTTATTCCATGAAAATCCTGCTGTGGTATATGGGCTTGAGCCACTTGAAATATCAAAATTTACTGAAATCTCTATAGCACCACCTGTATATGTAAAAGGAGTACTTAAAACAACATCATGCCAACCAACAGTAGCCGGTACAGTATGGGCACTGTTATTATAAACTAGTGTTGAACCGGATGTAAGATTGGACCATAATTGTCCGCCTGCACCAACATCTGTCAGAGATGAGTTTTTCATCCATACTTGAAACACACATGGCGAATTGGTGCCTGCTCCATTTTGGTTAAACCAGGCAAGTTTGGTAATTTGATTTCCGCTTGGAATACCTGCTACGGCAATCTCAGATTGGGTAAATAAATAATGATGCCTTGAATAGACAAAATTACTTGAGTTTGTAGAGCGATACATTGGTCCGCAATCGCCAGAAGCACTATTAGATTGAGTACCACTTTGAGAACCGGCACCGATAGTAACGGTCGTTTGCGCTTGTACATTAAATGCAAACAGTAATGCAATAAGAAAACTCATTGCTACCCTTATAAAATTTCCTAAGGGATGTTTGTTTTGGTAATTTGAAGTAATCATTAGTTTGGATTTTTAGTTATATAAATTTATTTTCTTAAAAATTGAATTCAATCTGTAACAATCAAATATAAAATCTACAGTAAATAAGAAGTTATATTCAATACATAAAACACCATGCTTCACTTTAGCATGTACAAATTTCATTTGTAAATTATTTATTATTTCGGTTTTAATCATTATACAATTAGGCAGTCATAGACTGCACTATTTTCGTAAAACAAAATAATTTAAAAAAAAACACTTTACATGTAGGGATAAAACTACAAGTTGAGATTTTCTTTTAAACTACTCATAATTAATAGCATTATTTTGATTTTTTTATTTAAAATTCAGAACTTGTGGCAATCACTCTACACAATAAAATTATTTATGTATTTTTAACGTGCTAAAATCCTACTTGTAAAATGAATGCATTTGCCGACTTATCAATCCTCATAGCTGACGATCATGTTATTATCAGACGCGGGTTAAAATTTTTACTGGAAACCCATTTCGGAAAGTTTAACATAGAAGAAACAGATAGTTCAAAAGGTATCCTGTCTGCTTTAATGAAACATCGTTTCACTCATTTGATTTTAGATATGCAATTGACTGATGGAAATGTATTGGAAATATTTCAGGAAATAAAACAACAGTTCCCTCAGTTACCTATCCTCATTTACTCCATGAGTCCTGAAGAAATTTTTGCAAAGCGTTTAAATAACCTTGGCGCATCCGGATATCTGAATAAACAAAGTAGCGAAGAAGAAGTGGTTAAAGCCATGGAACTTTTCTTTACAGGCAGAAAATATGTCAGTCAAAAATACTTTGATATGCAACATAACATTCCGAAAGGCAAAAGCGAAAATCCATTTTCGAATTTATCTGAAAGAGAAACAGAAGTGCTTTTGCTGTTACTTAAAGGTAGAAGTGTTAAAGAAATTGCCTCACATTTTGATTTAAAATCCAACACTGTTGCAACTTTTAAAGCAAGAATCTTCGATAAAATCGGTGTTAAAAATCTTATGGATTTACAAAACGCTGCACGAGCCTATAACATTCCAATAGTCTGAGTTGTATGCAAAAATTGCGAGTACTTTTTATTATCTTATTATTTTCTTCCTTCAAACTATCGGCACAGAACGGCTACAGTATCCAAAATTACACCATTAAAAAAGGGCTTCCTGACAACAATGTACTTGGATTGTTTTATGAGAAAAACGGATATGTTTGGATAGTATATGGAAGCGGCTTAGCACGTTTTGACGGTATAAACTTCAAAAAATATTTTACATCTGATGCTCCTTATCTTAATTTATTTTTAAATCAATCTGTTAATGGTGATAAATTTATGCTGGAGCCAAGCGGAAATATTTTTCAGGTTAAAGATTTATCAATTGACACTTTAAGGAAAGGAAAAATAAACTCTTTGAATTATATAAATATAAAAGGTACGCTTCCTGACATTAAAACTTATTTGGAATTATCCACACCCCATGTAAACAAAACCGTTGACAAAAGCTGGATTTTAACCCCGTTGATTATGTTTCCATTATCCAACAACACATACATGGTCAGAACAAAAAAAGGAATCGCACAAATTAAAGGTAAAGAAAAACTAAGGGAACTAAATTTAGAGCACCTGCAAAACCGTAAGTTCATTTCTGCAAACGGAAATATTTATGTCTTCGCAAACAATTCCGAAATATACAGAGTTGATATAGCATCATGGTCATTGGTTAGGTGTAAATTAAAAGGTGACTTAAATTCTCACAAAAATTATTCGCATAAAATCATCAACACATACTGGAACTTTAACAATAGCGACCCCTGTGTTCAAATTGATTTCAATCTATATTCTTTCGTTCCTGATTCAATCAATATTAATATTATTAACACTGAATTATTAACAGACCAACTTCCCAATAACTGCCTCATTAATTCAATTATTTATATTGCCGGTCAGAATCTGATCATGACAGGTACAGATACCCGTGGTTTATTTGTTTACAAAAAACGTTACTTTAAATCACTTGAGTTCGCCAATCCCGAACCCGGTACAAACAATACCTATTTTTGTCAAATTGCATTAAATGACAGCACTATTTATACTGATTGGAACAGAGAATTCACAATTAACGGAGGTAAAAAAAGTAAGCTTAATTTAAACAGAAATTATTCTGAAAACATTTTTGTTGACAAACATGGTGATTATTGGTATGCCGAAAAAAACACATTAGTGCATCATTTTACAAAAACCAATTCAAGAAAATACATCAGCTACTCCGGTGATGAATTGGCATTATCCTATTTTGAAGAAGGTGATTCTATGTGGGTTGGACTCATTAAAAGTTTTGGTTGCGTTGTAAATGACACTTTAAAGTATCTTAAAATATTAGATAATAATGAATCAAACTCTAATATTTTTCAGTTATTACGATTTGAAGATAAACTTTGGATATGTAACTATACTGGTATTTACAAATATGATACTAAAAATGACAAATTAGATACCTTGCAGGAACTTACCTTGAAATACACCTATCATTTTAAAGTTATTAAAGATTATCTCCTTATTGGCACATATGGTCGTGGCTTTTACATGTATAAAAACGGCAAGACTGTAAAAATGCCCATTGGAAGATTTGATGCCCTAAGGCAAGTACATAATTTTATACCTGATTCATTGGGATTTCTATGGATGGCCACCAACAATGGAGTTATAAAAACAAAATTTGATGAGCTTGTCCACTACTTTAACGATACAACTTATCAAGTGCCATATTTTCATTACGCTGAAGAAGATGGTATTGTCAATCCGGAATTTAACGGAGGTTGCGACCCTCCTTATATCCGACTCAACAATGGATACGTTTCTCTTCCTAATGTAGAAGGATTAGTTTGGTTTTATCCAGAGAAAATTGAAGACCCACGCTCAGATTATCTTATAAGTATTGATCAATTCATTGCAGATGATTCTATTTACTTTTCATTAAATTCAATTACCGTACCCAATTCGGTTCAGAATATAAGAATAGAGTTTTCAAATCCCTATTGGGGGCAAATCGAAAATTTGTATTGTGAGTATAAACTGGAAGGATACAATAAACAATGGATACAAATAAACCCAAATCAATCTGCACTTGAATTTTCCAACCTCAAATCAGGTGACTACAAGCTTAATATTCGAAAAAAAACTGGACTTTCTAAAGACTATAAAGAATCTACTCTTGAATTTCATATAGAAAAAAAATATTACGAAACAATATTGTTTTGGTTAGCCATGATTGGAATGGCTCTATTAATCATCATTATAATTGTGAGGATTTACTCTATAAACATCAGGAGAAAAAATATTTTGCTTGAAGAAAAAGTTGCATTACGGACATCAGAGCTGCAATTAGCAAATAATGAATTATCTGAATCTATTAAAATCAAAGACAAACTAATTTCAATTATATCACATGATTTAATAACACCATTAAGATTTATCACTTTTGTTGCAAAAAAAGCAGTAGGCAAAGATGTTGAAATGGATACAGGCATACATAAAGTATTATTAGGCGAAATAGAAGATACAACAGAAAAACTTCAGGCAAATGCTGAAAATATTCTAAACTGGATTAAACAACAGAATAAACGTATAACAAGACAAATTACAAGTGTTGCTATAGGTGCTTTAGCAGAAGATGTTAAAGAGCAATTTATGCATATTACTTATAACAAAGACACCAGGCTTGTCAGTCAAATTTCTCATGATGACATTATTCAATCCGATGCAAATTTACTTTCAATAATTTTACGTAATTTAATATCCAATGCTACAAAATTTACTGAAAACGGTTTTATTAGAATTTATTCCAAACAAAATAGTCACTACCAGATTATTGTCGAAGATAATGGCAATGGTATGTCTAACAAACAGCTGGCACGAATAAACAGACTGATAAATAAGCAACCATTAATGGAAGAAGATGAACAGATAGACAACAAAGAAGGATTTGGACTTGGCTATATTATAATTTCCGAACTTGTTCAGATTCTTGAAGGAAAAATTATCGTAGAAAGTAAAACAGGTGAAGGAACAAAAGTTACAATCAGTCTTCCTTTAACTTATCAATGATTATTTTGTTTAACCACTACTCCATTCCACTGCATATTGTCAGTAGTAACGCATAGATAATAAACCCCATTACTCAATCCGGAAACATTCAAGGCAATTTCATCCTCATCAGAAAAAACTTTTTTTATCCATTTTCCGACTTCTTTACCGGCAACATCTTTAATAACAAAAGAAACACTTGAAGAAGATTCCTTTAACACCATTTTAATGTGCATTTCATTACCAATGGGATTTGGATAAACAGAAATAAGTTTATCCTGATTGTATTCACTTGTCATTCTTGTCTGAGAAACAGTGTTCTGTGAAACTTGAATAACATAAGTTTTAATACGTTTAGAAACTTCTGCACTTTCATTGCAACTACTACGGCTTTTAACACCAACGTATCCACCTGTAAAAGAAGGAAGGAAATCAACGGTAATGGAATTGCCGAACTGTCCGGAAGTAATAATAGCATTTAGAGGCACAGTCCATAAATAATCAGAAGCACCCATTACAGGTAAAACACTGTATGCTACACCTGAAGTACCTGCAACCACAGCTGCAGGACCCGAAATAGTTCCAGGTAAAGGTGGCTTTGTATTTAATTGAACACAACTCACGGTATTACTTTTCAAACAAGCTTCTCTACTGGCAATACAAATTTTCCCATCAGAAAATGTACTATCAAAAAATGCTGTCATCTGTAAAGTGTTAGTGGTATTTACAATTCCTGCTTGGCCATTCAATAAAATATTTTCAGATGCCTGCCACCAAAAAGATGAAAGATTGTTTAAAACGTTAACTGTATAGACTAATGAATCTCCGGGGCACGCCACCAGACTCCCTGAAATTTGGGCAGGAAAAGATTTTACAGTGTTAAGATTAATAACGGAGGCATTGCTGCTACCACAAACATTGATTGCACTTACAGAAATATTATATAAGGGATAAACAGTGTGAATATCAAATCTTACCAAAGTGTCTGTCGCAGTGGACGTAAAATCTATTCCTGCTGAGGCAGTCCAGTTATAAGAATCCGCATCAGAAGATGATTGTATAGATAGCTCTTGATTATTAGATGGCGGACAAACAAATGATGTTCCTGCAATTGGTGAAGGCTGTGCAGGAATGCCTCCAACTACTTCAATTGACTTTACTTCAGAAACATTGCATCCCTGATTATCATTAAAGGTATATATAACATTATGTACTCCTGCACCGGCTGTTGTTGGATTAAAAACAGAATCTATTACCCCTGCACCTGAATAAAACCCACCTAAGGGGGCTCCACTTAAAGTAATAGGGTCATCGGTAACACAAAGTTTTGTTACAGGAACAGACAACTGTGCAACAACATCACAGTCTTTTACTATACTGAATTCATCCAGAACCTGTGGTGCATTTACGGTATTATCAACAAATGTTACAGTTAGTGTATCGTCTTCTATTTCGATAAGTAATGAACCGAGTTCCTGATCATAATACCTTTTCATTGCCGGGTGCGGCCATTCCGGGCCAATTGGGTCTAATACTCCTGAACATCCGGCTTGCACTACAACTAATCCTTTATAATTTTTTGAAGACTTTTTTAGGTATGGTTGTGGTAATTCGCCAAATGATGAGTCAACAACCATGGTTGAATCAAATGTTGATGATAAACCGTAGTGACCATTCATGAAATATGAGCGTTCATACACATGGTTATGCCCACATAATACCAAATCTACTTTGTTTTGATCCAGAACAGGCATAATATTCTGTCTGATTAAAATCAGGTCAGTTTCAGTATCAGAGTTATGACCGCCCTTGGTGTAAGGCGAATTATGAAACACTACAATTTTCCATTTCTGTTGTGTTGCAGCTATGTCATTTTGTAACCAATTGAGCATATCACTTCCAGGCTGCAACAGTGATAGTGTATTTGTTTCTAATGCTATGAAATGAATATTGCTGTAATCAAATGAGTAGTATGCCTCAGACCCTGATGGTACACCACCACATTCCCCATTTTTAGGAAATGTGAAAATATCATAATAAGGTCCGGTTTGTGCTATTGCATTGGCAGTATAATTTTCATGATTGCCGGCAACACTAAATACAGGAATATTCTTTAAAATATCCTCGTAATGATTCTGAAAAAATGCATCCTGATACTCCTGATCTGTACCTGAATAATAGGCATTATCACCAAGCATATACAACAAATCAATTGGTAAAGAGTCATTGAAATTCAGAAATGCATCACGCACATTATTCTGGTCAATAGTGTTTATTCCTGTATCGCCCATTGACCAAATTCTGACATGCTTGGGCATTCCTTTTACAGGTGCCGTATTAAAATAATTATTTGAATCTCCCTGAAGGATATTTATTCCATCACTTACTGCATAATAATATCGTGTATCAGGATTAAGTCCTGTCAATCTCATCTCATGATCAATCACATTTGCAGAGTCCATTAACGTATAGTTTAAAGAATCCGGGGCACTACCGTAGAGAACTGCTGTTGAACATAAAATATTCGTTCTCCAACGAATTGTAATTGCTGAATCGGCTACCATCTGAAGATAAGGCTGACGCAGCAATTGAGGCACAAAATTGTTGAAAGCTTTTAACTGAAGATCAAATGACAAGTCAGAACTAAACTCATTTATCTGATGCACTTCTACAGCAATTACATTTACCCCTGTAAGAAAATCTGCAGGTACTAAAACGATTGACTGTAATGCATTTCCATCATCAACACAGTCAGTATAAGCAGGTGTATTGTAACCTACATTTCCTGCCGGCATGTTTGATCTGAAAACTTCTGTACCGTTGATATAAACAATGGCCCCATCGTCACGCTTTAAATCAAGGTGATAGGAAGCAAAATCGTACGGATTATTTAAACTAATTATCTTTCTGAAATAGGTTGTTATATATTTATTATTAGGATCACTCCCATAATTAATAATGGTTGTTTCATCTCCATCACCATATCCAAACTCTCCATTCCCAATAACCCATGTTGAATCATTATATCCAATCTGACTCCAGTTTGCATTTGGTAGATAGCCCAAATCAAAAAATCTCCAGGAATCATTAAAACTAACCAAGGTAGTATCTGCATTTGTAAAAAGCGGCAAGTAAAAAAAGAGTATTAGTAAAAATCGTTTTGCAGTCATGTCAAAAAATTGCGATAAATATTTAACTTTCAATTCCTACTAAGAAACAAAAAACCGACTTATAATAAGTCGGTTTTCCTTTTAAGTTATGCACAATTATTCAATCACGATTTTTTGAGTGATGCGATGATTAAATCCATCAGTAATTTGCATCAGATAAATCCCCGGTGAATTTCCATTTCGTTTCCACTCAATATTTTCACCTTCAGGATTAAATCTATGCACCATTTCGCCAAGTATATTGGTTACTGTAATGGTAGTAGAAGAGATATCAAAACCACTTAATTTAATATTGGTTACTTCTTTAAATGGATTAGGAAATACCTCTGCCGACACCTGCGTTGCTATATCAGTTTCATAACCTTCGGAACGACAGCTTACGAATTTAATTAATTTCTCAGCAGAATTTCTAATACAACCATTAAATGTGTGAACTACTCTGTATTGTCCGGCTAAACTTGCCTGATATGTTTGTGATGTAGCTCCGGGAATATTCACTTTTTCATGTTGCCATTGAATTGCAACACCGGAATAGATATTACTGCTTAATGTTGCCTGCTGTCCGTTACACAAAGTTGTTCCCGGTGTTACAGAAACTACAGGTGTAGTATTTGTTTGAACAGAAAGTATTACTGTATTTGATGTTACAATATTACATCCGGGCAAATGAACTTTCACATAATACTGACCTGAACTGGTTGCATTTAATGAAATATTGATTGCGCTATTGATAGCAACATTATTTCTATACCATTGATAGGTTGCTCCTGTTGTTGGTAATACTGAAAAAGTTTGTGGTGTACCTGAACAAACAGTAGAAGTTCCTGAAGGAGTTACAGCAGCATTAACTACAGCAGTATTTACCGTTACCTGATTTGATTCTAGTGTCCCGCAGCTACTTGTTACATCAACAGTATATATTCCTGTTTCTTCAGCTAAGAATGTTGACTGAGTAGCTCCGGCAATTGTTATTCCATTCTTTCTCCATTGATATGCTAATCCGTTGCCGGTGTTTGCAGAAAGTAAAACAAAAGAGCCTGGACAAATAGTTTGCGGTGTTGACGGTGAAATACTACTTGAAAGTGAAATTACTGCAAGAGTAACTGCAGGTGAGGAAGAACTGCCGCACGAACTCACAATATTAACCGTATAATTTCCCTGAGATTTTGCAAAAATGGTTGATGCGACTGCGCCAGCAATTGCATTACCATCCAAATACCATTGATAAGAAGTACCACTAGCAGGATTTGCGGTTAGCAGAACACTATCGCCTGAGCAAATCGTTTGAGCAGTATCAGGACTAATCGTTGCAGAGATTGATCCCACAGAGACCTGTACCGAAGTAGATGTAAATACGCCACAGCTATTTGACACGGTAACGGAATAATTACCTGCAACATTGGCACTAAATGTCTGGCCTGTTGCTCCATTTACCGGAGTACCATTTAGGTTCCATTGATAATTGTTTCCAAAACCTGAATTAGCTGAAAAATTCACACTTCCACCTGAACAAATTACTTGAGTGGCATCTGGTGAAATTACTGCTGCACCAGGGACTACATTAACAGTAACAGATTGTGAAGTTTGTGAACCACAGCCATTTGTTATAGTAACTGAGTAAACGCCAGATACGTTAGCTGAATATGAATCTGAAACAGCTCCGGGTATTGCATTGCCATCAACATTCCATTGATAGTTATTACCCGGTTCATTAGAAGTTGAAAACAACACACTACTTCCCTGACACACTGTTTGAGTGTTTGAAGGTGAAATAGAAATCTGCATTGAACTTGCGGTAACGGTAATTACATTAGAAAGTGCTGCACATGTAGTTGTTATTCTGCATTGATAATTTCCAGACGTACTTACAATCAAACTTTGGTTAGTTTCACCCGCAATATTCACTCCATCTGCAAGCCATTGATAGGTTGCCCCAGATACGGTGTTGGCATTTAATATAACAGTTTGTCCATTACACAAATTAACACTTCCGTTAGCAGTAATTGCAGCCGAAGGTCCTGCAACAATTTTAATTGAAATAGCAGGCGATTTCTTTGAGCAGCCATTAGCTGTTTGCGTGACACGATAGGTTCCGGCAAGTGACGTTGAATACAACTGTGCTGTTGCGCCATTTACTGCAGATCCATTTCTCTCCCACTGATAGGTTACTCCAGGAAAATTATTGGTTGAAAGTAAAACTGCACTTCCACTACAAATATTTAATGAACCATTTGCAGAAATAGTTGGTGTTGGATTATTAATAACTGCAACTACTATTGTATTCGAATTGCCTGTACAACCGGGTGCAGTAATTCTACAATAGTAATTACCATGACTAGATGCACTATAGGAAGAGCCGGTAGCTCCTGAAATCACACCATTATTTCTATACCATTGAAATGAAAAACCTGCTCCTGTCTGTGCAGAAAGTGTAACTTTACTACCTGCACAAATATCTGTTGATCCCAGTGCGGAAATAACATGTGCACTTCCAGTAGTTGTTACAACATTAGATAATGAGGCACATCCGGTTGAGTCAGTAGCTAACAAAGAATAATTTCCTGCACTTAAAATTTCTAAGCTACTATTTGTAGCTCCGCTAATATCAACACCATTTTTTTTCCATTGAAAAGTATAACCGGCACCTGTGTTGGCAGAAAGTGTTACCGGACCTATACAAAGATTCAGAGAGCCTGAAGGCGTAATACTGACAGTAACTGCTGCTCCAACAACTGTGGGTGATGAAACTACTGTTCCACATGATGAGGTGACAGCTACTGTGTAGCTGCCTGCACCGTTGGCAGAATAAGACTGTGCAGTTGCGCCTGAAATAGCAGAACCATTCAATTGCCATTGGTAAGTTAATCCGTTACCTGTGTTGGCAGATAATAAAACCGAATCGTTCTGACAGATGGTTATATTTCCAGATGGGCTGATTGTTGCTATCTGTCCACCTGTTGTGACTGTAATAGTTTGTGTGGTAAAATCGCTGCAAAATCCATTTGTATAAGTATAAGTAATAGTATGCGTGCCTATACCGGCAATTGCAGGATCAAACATGCCATTGCTTACACCTGTACCAGAATAAACTCCACCGGCAGGACTTCCTCCTGTTAGTGCAAAAGCACTTTGTCCGGAACATACATTACTGAAAGGCGCGAGAGTAACTTGCTGATCGCATTGTTTGATAATCGTAAACTGATCATATATAGTGGGATTAGGTAAAGTGTTATCTAAAAATTTAGCGTATAATGTATCACCATTTACGTCTAACACCATTGAGCCATAGGTTGAAGAAGAATAGGAATACATTGCATTATGTGGCCATCCGGGAGATGTGCCTTCTAATATTCCTCCAGTACCGGCAACTGCATAGACCGTACCCTGAAAATTTGCTGATGCCGATTTAATATATGGGGTAACACCTGCACCACTGCCACCATTAACTAAGTTAGAATTGTTAAAAGTGTTCTCTGACCCATAATGGTTTTTAATCAAAAATGAGCGCTCGTAATTGTGACTGTGACCACAAAGCACCAGATCAACTTTATATTGCTCGAGAATAGGAACAAAGTTCTGCCGCATCTCAATCAACTCAGTTTCTGTATCAGAGTTGTGGCTACCCATAGAATATGGTGGATGATGAAAGTAAACGACAGTCCACTTTTGTGTATTGGCAGCCAGGTCTGCCTGAAGCCAATTCATCATAGCGCCACCAATAGTTCTGAAAGATGCCGTTGTTGATTCAAGCACTACGAAGTGAATATTTGCATAGTTGTATGAATAGTATGCTTTCTTGCCTGAAGGTACACCACCTGCTTCTCCGTTAGTAGGAAAGTTAAACAACTCATAATACGGTCCGGTTTCTGTAACTGCATTTGAAGCATACATTTCATGATTGCCGGCTGCTGGCCAAACAACAGTCTGACGAAGCATTTTTTCATATCTGTTATTAAATACATTATTCTGATACTCTGCATCGGTTCCTGAATTGTATGCATTGTCACCTAACCATAACCAAAGATCTGTGTAGGTATTACCGGTATAGTTATAGTAAGCATCTCTAACCTGATTCTGCTCAACACTTCCAAAACCCATGTCACCTAATACCCAAATTCTTGTAGGCTTTACCGTTCCAACAACAGGTGGAGTTACAAAGAAATTTTCTGCCGGATTATTCTGAATAAAATTATTACCTGATTTTACGGCATAATAATATTTTGTGTTTGGTTGTAATCCACTAAGCTGAACAATATGTTCTGTTATGGGTGAAGCACTGTATGCACTATCTGTAAAAACACCTGCAGTTGTTCCATAAACTACTTTAGACATAGCGGAAATATCTGTTCTGTATCTAACAATTATGCTCGTTGGTGTAGCAACATTCAAATAAGAACCAATTACAATTGATGGTATTGTTGGTGGTGTGTTTCCCATGCCAGTCAATGACATATCAAAGCTCAAATCAGAACTATTTGCGACAAACTGATGTACCTCTGCTGCAATAACGTTGGTGCCATTTACGAAGTATGATGTTGGGATATTAGCAGTCAAGACAGAACTGCCATCATCAGCAGCATCGGCTGTTGCTAAAGTATTAAAGGTTACTGCTCCTGCAATATTATCTCGCCATACTTCCGAGCCATTTACGTAGAGTACAATACCATCATCCCGCTTAACACCAATTTGAAACGAAGTGAATGCATTTACATCAGCAATAGAAACTGATTTTCTGAAATAGGTTGTGATATACTTACTTGAAGGATTAGGTCCGTATGAAACAATTGTAGTTTCATCACCATCGCCATATCCAAACTCTCCCGGGCCTGATGCCCATGTAGCATCACTAAATGAAACATCACGCCATGTGGAACCCTGATCGGTTCCATTATCTAAATATTTCCATACTGAGTTTAAAGGAAAGATAGTTACATTCAATGGAGGTGGTGATTCGAGACCGGTAAGTCGCATATCAAAACTTAAGTCTGAGCTATTAACAACAAACTGGTGTATTTCAACGGCAATAACGTTGTTGCCATTTACGAAGTATGATGTTGGAATGGTAGCTGTAATAATAGAACTTCCATCATCAGAGGCATCACTGGAGGCCAGTGTTGTATATGTCACCACTCCGCCTATGTTATCACGCCAAGCTTCAACGCCATTAACATAAATCACTATTCCATCATCACGTCTTACACCCAGTTCAAATGATGTGAAGGTTGAAACATTTGTAATATTGATTGATTTCCTGAAGTAAGTTGTAATGTATTTGTTGGCAGCATTTGGGCCATAAGACACTACAGTATTTTCATCGCCTTCGCCATATCCGAATTTTGCGGCACCACTGCTCCATGCTGCATCATTAAATGCTGAGTCGCGCCAGGCTGTACCCTGATTCGTTCCATTGTCTAAATATTTCCAAACAGAATTAAGAGGAAAAATTGTTTGATCGGCATTGGCTAAACATACCATTGCCATGAACAAAATTGTCAATCTAAGTTTCATCGTAATCATAAAATTTTTAAGCGTCACAAAATTACCCTAACTACACTGAAAAAGTGTGTGTTTTTGGGTGAATAGTTACACACAATCAGAGTACTTCTGCTACTGTAAATGTACTACCTCCGACAAAAATCAAATCTTGTGCTGTGGCTGCTTTTTTTGCGCTTAGCAATGCCCGTTTAACCGATGTATAATATTCGCCTTGCAATCCCACTTCTATAGCCTTGCTTCTCAATTCTTTAGCAGGCATTGCACGAGGGATTTTAGCATTGCAAAAATAGCAGATTGCATGCTTTGGCAATAGCTTCAGGACAGGCATAACGTCCTTATCATTAACCATACCAATAACCAAATGAAGCTTTTTAAAACTTATCTTACAAATTTGGCGAATTACTGTTTTAATACCGTCAACGTTGTGACCAGTATCAGCTATAATGAGTGGTTTAGTTCCTAACACCTGCCATCTACCTGTGAATCCGGTCAATTGCCGAACATTTAGAAGTGCTTTTATTACATTTTTCTTTTCAATTGAAAAACCTGAATCTTTTAATATTTCTATCGCTGATAAAACAGTTGCTATATTTTTTAATTGATAGTCACCTGCCAGGCTTAATTTTAAGTTTCTATAAACTTCGCCACTCTTTAATTCTGCATCAAACACTAAATATTCGAGAAACTTCTTCTTAAGTTGGACTTTACAATTGTTGCTTACAAAATAAATCGGTGAAGCATTTTCCTCTGCCTTTTTCAGGAAAACTTTTTTTGTTTGAACTGTTGTTTCACCTATCAGAACAGGAATATTTTCTTTTATAATTCCTGCTTTTTCAGCTGCAATTTTTTCAAGGGTATCACCTAAAAGATTCACATGGTCCCAACCGATGTTTGTTATTACAGAAAGTTCTGGCCGAATAATATTTGTTGAATCCAATCGTCCACCCAAACCGGTTTCAATCACTACAACTTCAACATTACAATGACGGAAATAATCGAATGCCAATGCAACAGTCCATTCAAAAAATGAAGGCTGCATAATATCAAACTCCTTCAAATATTGTTGCACAAAGTCGCTTACATACTTTTTAGAAATCATTTTTCCATTCACCCTTATCCGTTCTCTGAAATCTTTCAGATGAGGTGAGGTAAACAAACCTGTCTTATAACCTTGCTTTTGCAATACAGCAGCCAGCATATTTGAAGTGGAGCCTTTACCATTTGTTCCGGCTATGTGAATAGATTTAAAAGTTTTATGTGGCTGATGGAGTATTTTATCTAATGCAATACTATTATCTAAATTATTTTTATAAGCTGCTGCACCAATGCGATGAAACATTGGCAATTTTGAAAACAGATAATTCAGTGTTTCGGTATAGTTCATTTTACTGAACAAGAAAAACAAAGGTAATGGTTCCTCTTTGTTCTTCAACTCCCTGTGGACTTTGATTAAATTTTGCTTTAAATGCAGCGTCTTTTGCTTTTCTGAAAAGATTAGCGCTTGTGGTAGTTGAACCTCTTGCACCGGGAACTGCATCAATAACATTACCGTACTTATCAACTTTAATTGATACAACTACCTTTCCCGTCTCCTGACTGTTGTCATAAATTGTTGGCTTGGCACGTACAGACCTTCCTGCTAAATCATAAGAAAAACCCGGACCGGAGCCACTACCTTTTCCGGGACCGGAACCATCACCCTCTCCTCCACCACTACCGCTTCCACCTTGGCCTGTACCTTTACCTTGATATAATGCATTGGGATCACCATCACGTGTTCCCTGATCACCGCTGCCGGAGTTTGATGTTCCCTGCGAAACAGAATTATTTTTCTTGCCCGGATATAATGCCTCTGCATTTACTTTAGGCACTACAGGCTCTACTTTTTTAACTTCAGTTTTTACAGGTGCCTCAATTGTTTTAATAACTTTTTTCTCCGGAATCTTTTCTTTTTTAGCTTCAACAACAGCACTCTCTTCTGTTTGCTGCGTAGTATAATTTTGTTCTTCAACGACAGCAGAAGGTGTTGCTGTTAAAGGTTGTGGATTTTCAGAAACATTTTCAGATTCGGGCTGAATGTTTCCTGTTGACAACTCAACAAAACCAAGGTTAGAAGATTCTGCTCCGCCACCCCCACCGAATGGTGGAATTTTTGTGTGCATTGTGAACCACCATAAAAGAAACAACAAGATGCCGTGTAGCACCAGAGTTAAAATTAAAGAGTTTCTTTTTATAGCGGGAACTTCCATATTACTTCACTGTGTTGGTAGCAAGCACCATTTTTATTTTATTGCGGGCACCAATGTCAAGCAAGTCAACTAACCCTTGTACCTGAACACTTTTATCAACTTTCAAAATTGCTGTTGGATCTTCCTGACCTTGCAATTGAGTAAGAATAGAGCTTTCCAGCTGATCAAACGCAACGACCTGATTGTTCACTGCATATTGCATATCGGCAGTAACTGAAATTGTCACCGGATGCTTTACCGCAGGCTTGCTGGTTTTTGCATTCGGCAACAACAGTTTCAAAACGTTTGGTGTTGCCATTGTTGACGTAATCAGGAAAAATAATAAAAGGAAAAACATAATATCATTGAGGGAGCCAACAAAGACTTCCCCGGTCATTTTATTTCGCCTTCTCAGATTCAATGCCATAATGATGCTTGGATTAACAGGATTTCACAATTATTTTTTTACAGGCTCTTCGAGCAGGTCAATAAACTCAACAGCGTTTATCTCCATTTTATTAACAGCGCGGTCAACTAACGATATCAGATAATGATAACCTGCATAAGCGGCAACACCAATTAACAAACCTGCTGCACTGGTAATCATTTTCACATACAAGCCTCCTGAAATGGTGTCTATCTGCAAACTATTCTCTAACGATATCTGATAAAAAATCTTGATTACACCGAAGATTGTTCCAAGGAAACCAAACATTGGTGCAATACCTGCAATTGTTCCTAAGAAACTCAGGTTCTTTTCAAGTTTATAAATTTCGAGCTTGCCCACATTTTCAATTGATGATTCTATATCACGGATAGGTTTACCCAGACGCAACAAACCTTTTTCAATCATTCTTGCCACAGGATGATTTGTGTTTCTGCACAAGGCTTTTGCTGCATCAACATTACCGGTATGAACAAAGTCTTTTATCTGATTGATAAAATTTTTATCAATGTTTGACGATTTTCTAATCGTAAAATATCGTTCGAAAAAAATATAAACAGCAGCAACCGACAACAATCCTAACGGAATCATTATAGGTCCACCCTTTATAACCAAATCAAGAAACGAAATGGATTGCTCGGCCTTCACCGCAGGCTGTAATGCAGTGGCGCTATCTGTAACAGCTTGAGTAATTTGCAATAAAATGCTCATGTTGAATTCGAAATTTTAGAACAGTAAAAGTACGCCCATGCCCTTATTAAATAATCAAGTTTCACTGCTATTTTAAACACAGTTTTGTTGATAAGGCAAACGATAATAAAAGTAAAAAAGTATAAATTGCTCATACTAAAATGAGCTAAGTGGAAGATAAAGTCCGCCTAATTGATAATCAGTTTGCCTGAATTCATCACTTTTTCGCCTCTAACCTTATAGAAATAGATGCCTTTGTTCAATCTTCCTAAAGAAATCATCCCGGAATTGCCTTCTTGCAGTTTCATTTGCATTACCTTTTTACCGGCAACGTCAAAAAGCTCGAATTGGTAATTATTCTCATGTGTATGACTAAGACTAATAAATAAATTTTCAGATGCAGGATTGGGATACAAGGTTACTGTCATGCCCTGTTCTGATTCATTCAAACCAAGCACACCGCCATTATCAGTAAATCGTCTTACAAATTCCTGATAGTACTGATTGGCAATGTTTCTGTTATGTATGATTAAAGTATTTTCATCGTTTTTCTGATTGGCAGTTGTACTCCAGTTATGCGACCCTGTCAGCACCAATGGGTCACTTGAAGGATTATTCTGATCAACAATCAGGTATTTGTGGTGCAACAATCCGGTTTGTGTTGAATGATTGTAAAGCATCAATTTTGAACCCATAACAGCATTCAGAATACTGTATGCCTGTCCACCACCACTGCCAGTGTCATCAACTATGCCATAGGCATCTACACCATGATTTAAAATACGGTCTTCGGCAACATAAGCAACATCAAATCGGGTAAACACCAATAAAGCAAACTGCATTTGCTGATCTGCAGATTCAACAGTTGTCATTATTTGATTGTTTACATTATCAGATGGACTGAAATAAGACTCTACTCGATTGCCGCCAATATTATATTCATGAGGCGTGTTGTCTTTCTTATCCGGTCCAAATTTGGAATTGGCAGAATTGGGCTGAAGTACATTGCTACCCCACATTTCTTCAAATTCCATTGTATAACCAATTGCAAGTGACTTATCCTGTACAATCAATAAATTATTTGCATCATTATTGAGTTGAGCATTTGTGAAATTGGTTGATCCGGAAATCACAATAGGGTTGTTTGCATCACTTGATTTGGCGTCAATTACAACAAACTTATTATGCATGATGGAATAATAACCCGGAGGTGTAGTTGGCGATGGAAGCATATTTATTGTCGGGTTCAACAATGCCAACCCACTGTTGGCATTTCCGCCATCATAGATAATTCTTACTGCAACACCTCTGTTGTCTGCATCATTAATAGCCTGTACAATCTGTGATGTTCCACTGTTTTCAAAATTATAAATTGCAATATCTACACTCATTTGTGATCGGTTGATATATGCTGCAATGGTATCCTGAAAAGCTCCCGGCAATTGTATAGCATTGTTTGCAGGTGTCCATGCATAGCTATTGTTGACTGCCTTATTAAAATAAACTTTCATATCACCGCTTGAAAGTGAGGCCGTGATGTAAATTTTAACAGTAGCTGTTGCGGTATCATTTCCATTTACAGAAAATGCCTTTACATAATACACCTGAGAAGGTGATGCACCTGAAAGTGTTACCGTATGATTTGCACTACCTGATGTGCCGTTAAGAATTCCCAATTCAAGAGCAGGTGTAAGTCCATATTCAATAAAAGAAGAAGCAGGCAGATTGGTAGTCCAGTTGACATCAAAACCTGCTGTGTTGATATTTTGCTGAACAGGCGGTGAGGTCATGTAAAAAGTTGATGAAATAAAAATATCGTTTTGATCGCGGGGCAGTAGTTGATACACCGCTTGATACTGACTGCAGACTGCAATGAGGCTAACAGCACCGGAAGGAATAGGCTGACCTACAAGATTGGTATTGGCTGCAACACGAACCTGACCACTTTCGCCATTGGAAGTAAAAGCATAGTTAGCATTACCAACAAAAGTTCCACCGCCATTGTTAAACACAACACCATCAATTCGCACTAAATGACTTTCTGTACTTTCATCGAGCAGCAATGGCGTTGTCACAATTGGTGCAGGCAAGTTATTGCCACCACCCATATTCTGAAAAGATGTTAGATTAGTAATTTCAAGTAATCCAAAATAATCTGAAAGTACTCCTGTAACCATAATGGCATCGCCACGAACAGTTGTATTTAGCTGTGTACTGAACACAGCAACACTTCCTGTTCCATCATTGATGTACCGAATATTTCCTAACTCCTGCCCATTGACACAAACACCCGTAACCGTTACTTGAGTGCCTGTGGGCGAAGTTCGAGCTGTAGCAATGGAAACTAACTGTGCAAAACCATTCTGCAACAGTAGAACAAAAAAAACAATACTAATTAGAGGCTTCATTTGTGTTCTTATTAAAAGAAAAACGCAGTGCAGAAGAATCCTACACTGCGTCAAAAATATTTATTGCTTATTGAATATCACCTAAATTTCTAATCTGAAATTGTTTGGTAGTACTAAATTGAGTCAGGATTCCTGTAATACTAACCGGTGTTGTTGGTGTTGGAGATGATGCAAAGGTTGCAGCACTGCGACAATAGAGCACTACTGTATTTGGTGTGCTGCCATCAGAAATAGTAAGGCTGCCTCCATTGGCGCCATAATTAGTTGATGTTCCATTATTGATGGTAACACTATTTACTTTTATAAGCATTGATTCATACTGCTCAAAATCTGCAGTTGCAGTTGCCAAATCAATAACAGTTGGTGTGATTGGTGCTAACCCTGTTATCGAAAGACCTCCGGCCATATTATTTATCTGCAGCCATCCGTTAAACTCAGCTAATGTAAGTCCGCCAACATTAAAATCATACTGAGAGTTCATTGAAAAGTTTGGTGCAGTGCTATAACGCAGGCAGATTCCACCTGTTGCATCTTGTACAATAACATTTCTTGTATCAAGAGCAGAAGTAGTATAATCAGAAATCACTGTTGCCTTAATATGAAAACCTCCGGGAACTGTTGTTGTACCGGATGCAAACAATGTTCTTATGCTGTCAATCGAAACATAAACCGGGGTGCAAACAACACCATCGCAGCGCTCAATATTTGCAGGCACATCATTCATATCACGAAGAAATACCTGAGGAGTTGCATTATACTTCTGATAAATTGCAGTTATTGAACCACCTTTGCATGGAATAAGAGTAGTTGCAAAATTGGCATAGCCACTTGTTCTCACAATTAATGAATTTCCAAAACAGTCCTGAATATTTCGGTTAACAGTTGACTTATTTGCAGCATCGCCAAATGGCAAACCAACTTCTGCTGATGCAAATGCAACGCTATCAAACTGAACAAGTGTATTTAAGTCGGCATCTGTTAATGCATTTAGCTTTCTTTTTGCCGGAACAACAGTTAATCCCCATTTACCGCCTACAAGATAGTTCCCGATTTCAGCAGCAGGAATTGCATCCACTGCACCGGCATTTAAGATACCCATTTTAGGAGTACCATTTACGGATTGGATATACAAGCCTTTTGCTTTAACAAAAACTCTTCTTCCAATAAACAGAGATGTAAAATATGACGGTTGATCAAGTAATATACTGATACCTGCTGTCGAATCCTGCATAATCATCTCCTTATAATAATTACCAGATTTATCATCTGCCACTATAACAGCAGAGAAAGTTAAATCAGAAGTTATCTGAACCGGCCCGGTTGCATTAGCTAAGGTTACAACACTTGATACTGTTGCATTGGTAATAATATCCGGATCAACATTAGTAGTAGGTGCATTGTCAAAATCATCCTTTTTAACGCAGGAAACAGTACTTAAAGTAATTGCAAGAATTGCAAATGCTGTTGTGATTTTTATATTCTTTATCATTGTTTTATTATATTTCTAATTTAGTTATTAATTCATTCTTAAAATAAAGCTGATCATATACGTTCTGCCAAAAGCATAACTGTATTTTGAAGCAAATACATCAGGTCTTCCTGAAAGAACAGCAGATTTATCCAGTCTGCCTTGTTCATATCCATTTGTGATAATGTCTTTATTATCGAGCAGGTTATTGATGTTAAGGTTAATTAGGAAGAAGGTATTTCTCTTTAAAGCTTTGATATGGTTGTTCATTTTAATTGACCATCCTGCACTCAAATCGAGAGTCATTTGTGAATCGTAACGCTCCTGTCCCAATATTTTTTCCCATGCCTGACTGTTTTCATCTACACCATCAATGATGTCACCGGTGCGTCTTGCCGGGCTTGCTTCTACATAAGAATTAGAGAAACAATTGGCATTAACACCAACATACCAGAATTTTTTTGAACGGTAGTTCAATCCTACTGTAAATGCATTTTGAGGTGTGTTGTCAACATGAAGGTTTTTCATATACACCACTTCGCCTGATGATTGAACAGTGTTGGTATTATCTACTGTTATAGTTGCCGTAGGTCGTGAGCTATAATAATACTGCCCAATTGAAGCTACTGCCATTGCAGAAAGACCCATTCCCAGATTAGCATCAACAGAAATTTCTGTTCCTGTATGTACTTTTTCAATTCCAGTTAATGTGTAGTTCACATAACTGTTAGTACCAAATCCTTGCAGATAATAGGAGCGGTTTTCAATACCATCTCTGAAATTGGTATAGTATAATTTAAGTTTACCTTTAATCTTTGGGGCAATATGCAAATAACCACCTTCTACAGATGTAATCTTTTCACTTGTGATATCTGCTACCGATGTATTTCTTGAGCGTGGTGACAAGTACATGTTATTGAAGAAAGGTGCTCTTGTCAGATAACCTGCATTTGCAAAAACATAATTGCGGCCATTTACTTTATAAGTAGCACCTGCTTTCACACCAATATCAGGAAACACGTAAGTTTTTGATTTACCATAAGAGTCGTCCGGGAACAATCCATTCTTATAGTTACCTTCCCTATAAATAGAAGTATAAGCAGCCTGAATAGCACCGAATATATCTATTTTATTGTATTTGGCAACAGCTTGTGTCCATGCCTGTGCATGAGTAATGTGTGCCTCGTAGTCATAACCAAAGCGGTCACCTTCACGAACTATTCTGTTTGGGTGATTTAAATCGCTCTGACTTAATTGCTCATCCTGAAAATCCTGATTAGCGAATTTATCAATATCAACAAAAAACTCTGCACCTAATAAATCTTCTGCTTCTTTATAAAAGCGCGAAGTTTGTTTCTGGAAAGATAACCCTGTACTTGTAGTAATGTTATCATTTAAAATAGTATTAAATGTAGTATTAAAATTCAATCGGCTTGTTTGAATTACACGATTCTCGATTAAATATAATGCTTGCTTACCACTAACTGCTGAACCTGCAACACCATCGGCATTATTTACTGTTTGAAAATTTTGATCGTTGGCAAGTAACATATTATCCCAGTTGATTTGTAATAAATCAGGATTTGCTTTCAGTGTATTATAAACCTGTGCTGCTGCTGCAGAATCTGTTTGCCATGATGGCAAATTTCTGTAGTATGTTGGACGAGGGTCAGCAGCAAACCAATTCAATGCAGTAGATTCACGTTTGCCCGTTGTATATGATAAGGCAGAAAACCAGGTTGTATTATTACTAATTTTATACTCATGATTTAACGTAAACACAGGCTGATGACTGCGTCCAATATTAGCATTCCGTATTTCGCCATTCTGATACCCCCAGTTTGAATTATAATAATGATCACCTGCTATATCATAAACTTCTTTAGTATTAGATGATGAGCGTGCACTTTCATATTGACTGCCTAAGATTGTAAAATCAAACTCATGTTTATTGACAACTTTTGAAACACCTAAATAATAAGCAAAACCGTCATAATAGGTTCCTTTGATAAAACCTTCTTTAGCCCATCTTTTAGAAATAGAAGCTGAATAAGCCCATCCTTTTTTGTTAAATCCACTTCCATAGGTCAACATAAAACGATTGTCATAGGTTCTGTTGCTTAATGAATATGTAGCCTGTATCTGCTTACGTTGTCTTCCGGCACGAGAGTCAATACTATATGAACCTCCAATACCTCCAAAAGAATAAGTTGAAGGATTTAATCCTGAAGTTGATTCTCTTGACCTGAGAACATCATTCAAACCCGACCAACTTGAAAATGCAGTACGGCCATTGGTTAAGTCTTCTTCAGCAATGCCGTTCATTAATGTAGGGAAGTTTTCTGTGTCATAACCACGGGTTTTGAATCGTGCAACACTGAAATTAAAATTAGCAGCCGATGTAAAGGCATCACGAGATGCTCCTAAAACACTGGAAACACTTGACTGTGCAGAGTTAGATTGTAATTCATCATCGTCAAGCGTTACAACAGGAATGTCGGCCTCTGTTGTAGCTGTTCCGGGACTGTAAACCAATTTCACAGTGCCTACATCAACAGTCTCAGCGTTCACAACTACTTCTTGTTTAAAACCGCTGTATGCAACATCCTGCACAGAAAGAGAGTAGGTGCCATAAGTAACACCACTTATAGTAAATGCTCCGTCTTTGTCTGTGATTGATTGAAAGTTAGTGCCGTTGAGCACAACCACCTCGCCTGCCATCGGGACACTGTTCTCATTTAAAATAACCCCCTTTAAAACTCCTGACTGGGCAGAGGAAAGAAAAGGAAGAATCAATAAAGTCAGGAAAAAACTGACTGTAGAAAATAGCTTCATATTTTATAATTAGGGTGGCAAATCTAAATAAATAAGCTATATCAAAAGTTGTAATAAGCAGGAATGTAACAGGGTCTTAATTTTTTTCATTTATTTAGTATTAAACTATACCGTTATCATTGAAAATGTGTCACTTACAATGATAGCGATTTTTCATTTCTTTGGTAGCTTATGGAGCAATAAACTATTACACCTGACAGCAAATCTCAAATCATTGGTATACATAAAATCAGGCTGATAAAATAGGTTACAGGCAAAAAAATAGAAATATAAAACATTATTTTTGTCGCTCATTTTTAAAATAGTTAATC
This sequence comes from Bacteroidia bacterium, assembly GCA_037045145.1. Lineage (NCBI taxonomy): Bacteria > Pseudomonadati > Bacteroidota > Bacteroidia > Bacteroidia bacterium. The sequence goes on along the minus strand of JBAOIA010000011.1, from coordinate 1,704,821 downwards.
GAATGGAGAAAATTAAAGTATTAAATCCTGTAGTTGAATTGGATGGCGATGAGATGACAAGAGTAATCTGGAAGTTTATTAAAGATAAACTCATACTACCCTACCTAGACATTGACATTAAATATTACGACCTTGGCATGGAACATCGCGATGCTACTGATGATAAAGTAACAGTAGAAGCTGCTGAGGCAATTAAAAAATATAATGTAGGAATAAAATGTGCCACTATTACACCCGATGAAGCACGTGTTAAAGAATTTAGTCTGAAACAAATGTGGAAATCGCCTAATGGCACTATCAGAAACATTCTTGACGGGACTGTTTTTCGTGAGCCAATAGTTTGTAAAAATATTCCACGCTTGGTGCCAAACTGGACAGCGCCAATCTGCATTGGTCGTCATGCATTTGGTGATCAGTACCGCGCAACAGATTTTCTGACAAAAGGCAAAGGCAAACTCACCATCAAGTTTGAAGGTGAAGATGGCACTATCGAACATGAAGTATTTAACTTCAAAGGCAATGGCGTTGCACTTGCAATGTATAATACAGATGAATCCATTAGAGGTTTTGCACAATCGTGTTTTAATGTGGCACTACAAAAAGGATGGCCATTATATCTTTCAACAAAAAATACCATTCTTAAAAAATATGATGGAAGATTTAAAGATATATTTCAAGAAGTATATGAGAAGGAATTTAAACCTAAGTTTGAAGCAAAAACTATCACCTATGAACATCGTTTGATTGACGATATGGTTGCCAGTGCTTTAAAATGGAATGGCAATTTTGTTTGGGCATGTAAAAATTATGATGGAGATGTGCAGAGCGATACAGTGGCACAAGGATTTGGCTCACTTGGCCTGATGACATCAACATTGATTACACCAGATGGAAAAACCATGGAGGCAGAAGCCGCACATGGAACTGTAACACGCCACTTCCGCGAACATCAGAAAGGAAAACCTACATCTACAAATCCCATAGCTTCAATATTTGCCTGGACTAGAGGACTTGATTTCAGAGGTAAATTAGATAACAATGCTGCACTAATAAATTTTGCCAGAGCATTAGAAGAAGTTTGTGTGGAAACCGTAGAAAACGGCAAGATGACTAAAGACCTTGCAGTATGTATTTATGGTAATGAAACAAAGCCGGAACATTATCTGCATACTGAAGATTTTCTTTCCGTCATTGATACCAATCTGAAGAAAAAACTTCAAAAATAAAATAGATTAAAATTAAAAAAGGGAGCTTACGGGCTCCCTTTTTTATTATTCCAAATTACAATATTATTGTATCGAAGTGTTAATTTTTGCAAATGCTTTACCTGTTGTAGTTTCAACATTTGAAGCCGGAGTGATGATTAAATTATTCTCATCATCCTGTTTGCATTCAACTCTGATTCCACGTGCTACTTTTCCTGTTGCATCTTTCTCATAAGCTGTTAAACAATATTGACCTTTTGACATTTGAGAAAACGTGATATCCTGCAATTTTATGGAAGCAAACGATCCTTTATTACTTGATATTTTTTGTAGTTCGCTTTTGCAATCAGATATTGCTGCTGTAAATTGGGGAATACCATCTACATCAACTTTACCGATAATGGTTTGTGCTTTTACTGCAAATGCAGCAATGACAAAAAACAAACTGAATATAATCTTTTTCATTTCTGGAATATTTAAACTTGATAATGTTTTTCCGGTTAATACGGCACTTTTCAAACAAGGTTACATCAAATTCAATAATATTTTTCAAATAGCATTACAAAACTAAATACCCTGTAACCTTACATTGCACATTCACGTTGAATGCCCATATCAGTGTTTTAAAATCGCACCAACTTATGGGAAAGATGTTAACTTTTATAAACAAAATGATTCAGAAATTTCAATTAAAGTTGATGACAGCATCGCTGTTATTTGCTTTGTTTTTAATGGTCAGCCATGATAAAGTATATGCTGACGGATCGCCACAGTTTAAGCCAGATACAACAAAGGCAACGAATCTTATGATTCTAAATACACAAACTACCTATGGTACATTTGCAGGCTATTCGGCCAATGATGAAAACAGGCTCTATGTGCGGATAAATAATCCCGCACAAGAAAAAATCTATTTTGGTATTGGACAGCGCTCAACAAACACAAATTGGTATGTGCGTATTAAAGACCCCAACGGAAATATCATTTTTGGACCTCAGCTATTACCGACCAGTAATGCACAAGGGTTCATCAGATATCACTCACAGGCAATTGCCGGGCCAAATGTAATTAATGCTGCAGGATATAATGGATTTGTTTGTAATCCTACCGTTGGCCTATCAGGCGCATATTATATAGAGTTCAATAAAGATAATGGAACCACTACAAGCAATAACACTGAATTAAGCTTGGGTATATTTGATGTAACAGTTGTTAATACTTCTACTAACACTAAAATAACCGGTCGTTTATTTTCAAAAAACTGGGGTTTCAATACCGAATCTTATTCAAATCCGTTTTTCGGATCATTCTTTATTTATGGACAAGATAGCTCGGTTACCAAAGTTGACCTGAATGGTATCAAACCATTTAAATTTCGTGTTTCCTGCAACCGCTTTGGTACAACCAATACAGGAAATGCAACAAATGACAGAAGGTCTAAAACCGGATTTTCTGTTCCGGTTGAATATCGTCTATTTCTTACCGATCCGGACATTATAGCATATCCTAATGGCTCAATGTCGTTCTTAACAGGGCCTCCAACATTGGAGCGCTGCGTCAGAGATTCTATTTGCATCAATGTTGGCTTAATAAAAACATCTGACGTTACAGTTGTAATTGATAGAAATAACAATAATAAATATGATGCCGGTACAGCAGATCGAAAATTATTCTTTCCACAAGTCCCTTCAGGCTCCAGCTGTCTGTATTGGGATGGAAAAGATGGCTTAGGAAATTTAATTCCTGTTGGAAATCCCGTATCAGTTATATTAAGTATTGAATCAGGATTGGTAAACCTGCCAATGTATGATGTAGAAAATCATGAAACAGGATTCTCTATGTCGGTAATTCGTCCGGGTAGTGCTCAGTTTGTGGATTCATTATTCTATGATGACGTTTTGATTGGTGGTTTAACAAACCTTGGTGGTTGCCCATCACCTTGCCATACGTGGACATCAAGCCCTGCCAACTCTGACCAAAATACTATTGGTGAAAGCAACACCATTAATACCTGGTGGTTTGCACATAAACTAAGTTCAAAAACAATTATCAACCTGCCAGACTATTTAGTTAACAGTGCAGGAACAGATAAAAATGTCTGCACCAAAGGAGGTGGACAAGATTCAATATCATTTAATGGAACCATTGCATACTCACAATCAAGCTTTACCGGTGCAGTAAAATGGACAACCTCAGGAACGGGTCAGTTTAGCCCAAGTGATACAGTTAAAAACGGATACTACATTCCATCTGCAGCAGACATTAATGCAGGTTCTGTAACACTAGTTATGGGGCCAAAAAATGTTTGTACAAATGTAAAAGACACTATAATTGTAAATCTTCGCAAATCACCACAAGTAAGTTTAACCGGAACAAACATTAATTGCTATGGTCAGCAGACCGGTGGAATTACTACAAGTGTTTCCAACAGTTCAGCACCTTATACTTACTCATGGAGCAATGGTGCCTCTTCGCAGAACTTAAATAATGTTGGTGCCGGCACTTATACAGTTACCGTTACAAGTTCACAAAATTGCAGTGCAACAGCAACAGCAACATTAACACAACCTGCAGCAGCTTTATCAGCATCAGCAAGTGCGACAGGTGTTGGCTGCTTTGGTGGTGCTACAGGCTCAATTAATCTTACTGTTAATGGTGGAACAGCTCCGTATAATTACACATGGAGTAATGGCGCCTCAACACAAAACATCACCGGACTGACAGCAGGCAACTATACTGTTACAGTTACAGATTCAAAAGGCTGTACAAGTACGCAAAGTTCAATTGGAATTACACAACCATCAGCAGCATTATCATTAAGCAATTCTAAGGTTAATGTAAATTGTTATGGTGGAAACAACGGATCAATTTCGGTAACAGCATCCGGTGGCACATCACCATATACCTATTTATGGAACACAGGCGCAACCAGTGCATCGGTTACCGGATTAACAGCAGGAAACTATACTGTGACTGTTACAGATGCCAACGCATGTACAACCTCTCAAACCTCAATAAACATCAGTCAACCGGCTGCAGCTTTAACTGCAACACCAACGGCAGTGAATGTTAATTGTTTTGGAAATGCTTCAGGTGAAATCAACCTTAATGTTTCGGGTGGCACAGCACCTTACTCCTACTCATGGAGCAATGGCGCAACATCACAGAACATCAGCAACATTGCAGCAGGAAACTATACGGTTACCGTAACAGACTCTAAAGGATGTACATCAACACAAGCTTCTATTGCTGTTACACAACCTTCAGCTGCATTAACTTCTTCCGCAAATCCGGTTGCAGTTGATTGTTTCGATAACGCAACAGGTTCAATAAATGTAACTGTTAATGGCGGAACATCACCTTACAGCTATTCTTGGAATACAGGTGCAACATCACAAAACTTAAGCAACATAGTTGCCGGTGTTTATAGTGTCACTGTTACAGATGCAAACGGATGTACTTCATCGCAAAACTCAATCAATGTAGCTCAACCTTCTGCATCATTAACCACATCTGCCACTGGCACCAATGTAAACTGCTTTGGCAATGCAACTGGCGCTGTTTCGCTTACAGTTAATGGTGGTACAGGGCCATATTCTTATACATGGAGTAATGGTGCTACTACACAAAATATTTCAAACATTGTTGCAGGAAATTATACTGTAACCGTTACAGATGCTAATGGATGTACATCATCACAAAATGCTATCGGTATCACACAACCTTCAGCAGCATTAAACAGTTCTGTTGCAGCCACACAAAACATCAACTGTTTTGGAAGCGGAACAGGCTCCATCAATATTGCTGTATCAGGTGGTACTACACCATATTCATTTAACTGGAGCAATGGTGCCACTACACAAAATCTAACCAATTTAACTTCCGGCACCTATTCAGTAACAATAACTGATGCCAAAGGATGTACAAGTTCGACCAATAATATAACGCTGTCTCAACCTTCAGCAGCCATCAGCGCAAACATTCAATCCATGCAGAATGTTTCTTGTAACGGTGGTGGCAATGGCGCACTAAATCTTACTGTTACAGGTGGAACTTCCCCTTACACCTATTTATGGAGCAATGGTGCAACAACACAGAATATTAATGGATTGAGTTCCGGTATATATAATGTAACCATCACTGACTCTAAAGGTTGTGAACTACAAGCTACAGGAACCGTTTCTCAGCCTGCCAATGCACTTTCGGCATCAATTTCTTCTTCTCAAAATGTACTGTGTTTTGGAGGAAATAATGCACATATCAACTTATCAGTATCTGGAGGAACTTCACCTTATTCATTTATCTGGAGTAATGGTGCAACAACACAAAACATCAGCAACATTACAGCAGGTAACTATACAGTAACTGTTTCAGATGATAATGGCTGTATCTACACCATCAACAAAAATATTTCACAGCCTTCAGGAGCGTTGGCTGCATCTGTTTCGGCTTCAACAGAAGTTTCATGTTTTGGTTTAAGTAACGGCAGCATTAATGTAGCTGTCAATGGTGGTACCTCACCTTACACTTTTATATGGAGTACAGGTGCCTCTACACAAAATGTTTCCGGATTAATTGCAGGAAATTATACGGTTACAGTAACCGATGCTAATGGCTGTATTACATCATTAAACAAAACAGTTTCACAACCTTCAGCTACATTAGTTGCATCTCTTGAATCATCAGAAGAAGTAAGCTGTAATGGCGGAGCTAATGGAATTATTAATATTAATGTAGCCGGAGGCACTTCACCTTACTCATATAGCTGGAGCAATGGTGCTACAACACAAAATATTCTAAACCTGACATCAGGTACTTATACAGTTACTGTGACCGATGCCAACAATTGTACAGCCACTTTAACAAAAGCAATCGGGCAGCCGGCACAAGCATTGAATGCAAGTATAGCGGCAACACAGAATGTTAACTGTTTTGGGGGTAACAATGCATCAATTTCTATCACAGTTGGCGGTGGCACAACTCCATATTCATACAATTGGAGCAATGGTGCCACATCACAAAACATCAGTGGGCTTACAGCGGGATCATATTCTGTAACAATTACAGACATCAATGGGTGTACAACAAGTGCAATACAAACAATTACTCAGCCGGCACAGGCATTAAGTGCATCGGTAACAGCATCACAAAATATTTCTTGCTACAATGTTCCGAATGGCAGCATGAGTGTAACGGCAACCGGTGGAACAACTACCTACACTTACCTTTGGAACAACGGTGCAGCAACTTCATCAATTACAGGCCTTGCTGCTGGCAGTTACACTGTAACTATAACAGATGCCAACGGATGTACCACTACTGCAAACAAAACTATTACGCAACCATCCGCTCAATTGGATGCATCAATAACTTCATCAACAAATGTATCTTGCTTTGGATTATCTAATGGAGCCGTTTCAATTAATGCAAACGGTGGTACAACACCTTATACTTATGCATGGAGCAACGGTGCAACAACACAAAATATTACAGGTTTAAGTTCGGGTGCCTATACTGTAACTGTAACTGACAACAATGGATGTACAACAACTGAAACAGCAACAGTTTCGCAGCCGGTGCAAGCTTTAAATGCATCTGTTTCCTCATCGCAAAATGTAAATTGCTTTGGTGGCAACAATGCTGCTATTCAATTAAGCATTTCGGGTGGCACTACTCCTTATTCCTACAACTGGAGTAATGGGGCTACTACACAAAATCTTTTAGGCATAACATCAGGCACCTATACAGTGACTGTTACTGATGCCAACAATTGTACGGCAACTTTAACTAAAACTATCACGCAGCCATCACAAGCATTAGCAGCCAGTGTAGCAAATAGCCAAAATGCCTCTTGTTATGGACAAAACAATGGAAACATCAACTTAACAGTTAGTGGCGGCACATCGCCTTACACATACTCATGGAGTAATGGTGCAACAACTCAAAATATTAATGATCTGACAGCAGGAAGCTATTCTGTAACAGTTACAGATGCCAATGGATGTACTACTCAAGTAAATGCAATAACAATTTCTCAACCTGCAGCAGCCTTAGCTACAGCAATAAACACAACCGATGTATTATGTTTCGGCTTATCAACAGGAGCAATCTCAACAACAGTATCTGGTGGCACTGCTCCATATACATACGTTTGGAATACTGGTGCAACAACTTCAGGTTTATCAAATATCAATTCAGGAACATACAGTGTAACAGTAACAGATGCACAAGGCTGTACGACAAGCCAGGCGGCAATACAAGTCAATCAGCCTGTTGCAATATTAGATGCCAATGTTGCTACTAACGTTTCTGTACTTTGTTTTGGTGGCAACAACGGAAGTCTGACACTTGCTGTAAGTGGTGGAACTGCACCTTACTCATACTTATGGAGCAATGGAGCAACAACTCAAAATATTACAAGTATTACTGCAGGAACATATTCAGTTACAATTACTGATGCAAATAACTGCAGCAAGGCCATTACCGGTGTGTTGGTTAATCAACCTGACAACCCATTAACTACAAGTGTAGCTTCATCACAAAACGTTGCTTGCAACGGTGGTGGAAATGGTTCTATAACACTTAATGTTGCCGGTGGTACTTTGCCATACACATATAACTGGAGTAATGGCGCAACAACACAAAATATTTCCGGCCTCTATGCAGGAACTTATAATGTATCAATTACAGATGCTAACGGCTGTACTGCTGCTGCTACCGGTGTAGTGAATCAACCTTCCGGAGCTTTATCTTCATCAGTGGCATCATCGCAAGATATTCTTTGTTATGGTGGCAGCAATGGCTCCGTAACATTATCAGTGGTTGGTGGAACAGCCCCTTACACTTATAGCTGGAGCAATGGTGCAACAACTCAAAACTTATCAAACCTCACAGCAGGCAATTATGCAGTTACAGTTACTGATGCAAACAATTGTATCAGTCAGTCTTCAGTGGTTATTTCACAACCATCTGGTGCTTTAACTGCAAGCGTAACTTCTTCACAAAATATTTTATGCTACAATCAAAGTACAGGAAGTATTGATGTGAGTGTAACGGGAGGCACAGCACCTTTCACCTACAACTGGAGCAATGGCGCAACTTCACAGGATATTACAAATATTACAGCAGGCACTTATAGTGTCAGCATTACAGATGCTAACGGCTGTACCACACAAATGAGTGGTATCGTATTAACTCAACCAACTGCATTATTAGCATTAACAACACAACCTACACAAGTAAATTGTTATTCAGACAATACAGGGTCTATAAATATAAATGTTACCGGTGGCACATCTCCTTATGCCTATAATTGGAGTAATGGTGCAACAACACAAAACATAACCAGTCTTGCAGCCGGAACCTACAGTGTGACTGTAACAGATGCTAATGGCTGTACATCTGCTTCAAACGCTATTCAGATAACACAACCTTCTGCAGCATTAAGCAACACTTTTGCTGCACAAAACATCAATTGTTACAATGTAAACACAGGTGCCATCAATGTGACCGTTTCCGGTGGAACATCTCCCTACACTTACAACTGGAGTAATGGTGCATCATCGCAAAACCTTAGCAATCTAGCTGCAGGAACATACACACTAACAATTACTGATGCCAATGGATGTACTTCTTCAACGGGAAGTGTAACTATTACGCAGCCTGCTGCTGCACTGGCATATACTTTCACTACAAGTGATGCAGGATGTTTTGGAAACAATACTGGAGGTGTTGATCTTACCGTTAGTGGTGGAACTGCACCCTATACTTTTACCTGGAGCAACGGTGCAACAACAGAAGACATTACAGGTGTTTCTTCAGGAACCTATGTAGTGACAATTACTGATGGCAACGGATGTACCAATACCTCAGCAAGCATAACAGTGAGTCAACCGGCAGGTGCATTGAACGCATCAGTCGCTTCTTCACAAAACATCAACTGTTTCGGCAACAATACCGGAGCAATCAACTTAAATGTTAATGGCGGCACTGCACCTTATTCATACAATTGGAGCAATGGTGCAACAACACAAAACATCACTAACATTGGTGCCGGTACCTATTCGGTAACCATCACAGATGCCAATGGTTGCAGTAATTTACTTTCAGGAATTTCATTAACACAACCAGAAGGGGCATTGACTACAGCAATAACAGGAACTCAAAATGTTAACTGCTATGGACAAAGCACCGGAAATATTACACTCAATGTTAATGGTGGAACCGCTCCTTACTCTTATAATTGGAGCAATGGAGCAATCACTCAAAATCTTAGCAGCCTTTCTGCAGGTACATATTCTGTTTCTGTTACTGATGCCAATGGCTGTACATCATCAATAAACAATATCATCATCAGCGAACCTGCTGCAGTACTATTTGGAAGTGTAAACAGCGCTGTGAATGTGAATTGCACAGGTGGAAATAACGGATCAATAAGCCTTAATGTTAGTGGTGGAACATCGCCATTCAGTTATAACTGGAGCAATGGTGCTACATCACAAAACATATCAGGACTTACTTCAGGGAGCTATGCAGTAACGATTACTGATGCTAACGGATGTACTTTCTCACTTTCTGAAATAATCACACAGCCTTCTACTTCATTATCATCAGCTATCACTTCATCACAGAATATTAACTGCTATGGTAATGCAACAGGAAGTATTGACTTGTCGGCAAACGGAGGAACTACACCATATAATTACAACTGGAGCAATGGTGCTACATCAGAAGATCTGAATGCAATAGCTGCAGGAACTTACACGGTAACCATCACAGATGCCAATGGTTGTACATCATCACAATCTGCAATTTTAACACAGCCATCTGCAACACTAACGTCAAGCATCAACAACTTAACAAATGTTGGTTGTTATGGTCAGAGTACTGCAGCGATACTAATTAATGTTAATGGCGGAACTACCCCATACTCCTATTTGTGGAGTGATGGAAGTGCAAATCAAAACCTGACAGGTGTTGGAGCTGGAAACTATACAGTAAATATTACGGATGCTAATGGTTGTACTACCTCAATTGCAGGCATTGCAATCAGTCAGCCGGCTGCTGGATTAGGAGCAACAGTTACCTCAAATCAGAATGTATCATGTACAGGTGGTGGTAATGGATCTATTGACATAACAGTAAATGGCGGTACAATGCCATACACGTTCAACTGGAGTAATGGTTCAACAAGTGAAGACATTTCAAATCTTGCAACAGGTGCTTATAGTGTAACTATTACTGATGCTAATGGCTGTACATATTCGCTGACAGAAAATGTTGGTCAGCCTGCGTCAAACCTTTCAACATCCATTCAATCATCACAGAATGTAGATTGCTACAGCAATGCAACAGGTGCAATTGATTTGAATGCATCAGGCGGAACAACACCATATACATTTGTTTGGAGTAACGGAGCAACAACTGAAGATATTGCAGGACTTGCTTCCGGAGTTTATACAGTGACAGTAACAGATGCAAACGGATGTTACAACAATCAAACAGTAACCATTTCGCAACCGGCAGGAGCCTTGTCTTCAAGTATAACCGGCATGCAAAATATACTTTGTTTTGGTAACAACACCGGAAATATTGATCTTACAATAACAGGTGGAACAACTCCTTACATTTTTAACTGGAGCAATGGAGCAAACACAGAAGATTTATCAAACATTGCAGCCGGAACATACAATGTTACTGTTACAGATGCAAACAACTGTACAGTTCAACAGAACATAACATTAACGCAACCTGCTGCAGCGCTCACGTCAAATATTACTTCTACTTCGCCAGTACTTTGTTTTGGTGGTAACACAGGAAGTGCAAACCTTGACATACAAGGCGGAACAACTCCTTATACAATTATGTGGAGTAATGGCTCAACAGCACAAAACCAACTTTCATTATCTGCAGGCAATTATAATGTAACTATTACTGATGCCAATGGTTGTACATCTAATCAATCTGCAACTATTAATCAGCCACAAGACAGTATATCCGGTGGAATATCTTCCATTGGCAACATTGGCTGCTTTGGTAATTCGAGTGGCAACATTGATCTTACGGTTAACGGTGGAACAACTCCATATACATATTTGTGGAACACAGGTCAGACAACACAAGATCTCAATAATATTACTTCCGGTTTATATGAAGTAACCGTTACGGATCAGAATGGTTGTACCTGGTCAATTTCAGCAAATCTTTCACAACCGGCTTTAGCATTAAGCAACAATCTTTCACTACAACAAAATGTAAACTGTTTTGGAGGTAATAATGGAGCTATTAATACTAATCCTGTTGGCGGAACAAGTCCTTACACCTACTTCTGGAGTAATGGAAACAACACACAAAATATTAGCAACCTTGCTTCAGGATGGTATTCGGTTACTGTTACAGATGCAAACGGATGTAGTGCTACCGACTCTATGGAAATACAACAACCTGCTGCTGCCGTAGCCGCAACCTATCAGATGACATCTTCTGTAAGTTGTTTCGGTGGAAATAATGGTGCTATTGACGTTACAGTTACTGGTGGTACTATGCCATATAGTTATGCTTGGAATACAGGCGATGTTACAGAAGACTTATCAAATTTGACCGCAGGAAACTATACCGTTTCAATTACTGATGCAAATGGCTGTACTTTCAGTCTTGTAACAACAGTAACACAACCAAATGGCCCACTTTCTCCAAGTATTGTAATGACTCCGGTAGGATGTTTTGCTGATAGTACAGGCGCAATCAACTTAACTGTAACCGGTGGAACACCACCCTATCAGTACTATTGGAGCAATGGTGATACTACTGCTAACCTGACTAACTTAACAGGCGGTTCATACTCTGTATATATTGTTGACTCTAACAGCTGTATTGCTCAGACTTCAACATATGTTCCTTCTCCGGAAGGTGCACTGTATGCCTTCCCTGTTGTGACAAATCTTAACTGTTCATCTCTGACATCAGGTTCAATAATTCTGAATCCGACAGGTGGAACAGTACCTTATTCTTATAGCTGGAGCAATGGTGACACTACAGAAAATCTGGTTAATATTGGTGCAGGACAATACACTGTTACCATTACAGACAGTGCAGGATGTACATACTCACAAAACTTTACTATAAATGGTCCTACACAAGCTTTAGCATTATCGGGACAACAAAACAATATAAATTGTCATGGTAATAACACCGGTTCTGCTTCAGTAACCGCATCGGGTGGTATTCCTCCTTACTCCTACATCTGGACAAATGGAATGACTACGCCATCAATCAGCAATCTTAGTGCAGGTAATTATAAAGTAATTGTTACAGACAGTTACAACTGCTCAACAGATACTGTATTTGTAATCACACAACCTGATTCTATTCTAAGTAATATAATTTCTGCAACACAGATACCATGTTATGGACTGAACAATGGAAGCATTAGTGTAACAACGCTTGGAGGTACTCCTGCTTACACCTATCAGTGGAACAACGGTTCAAGCAGTTCACAATTGAGCAACCTTACTCCCGGAACATATTCATTAACCGTAACCGATCAGAAAGGATGTATTGATCAGCAGACTGTAACAATAACCCAACCTGCATTTGCACTCACTGCATCTTCAACAGCTAATGAGGCCAACTGTCTTACAGGTAATGGAGCAAACATTGATCTTACTGTTGCAGGTGGCACACAGCCTTACGCTTATATCTGGAGCAATGGTTTAACTTACCAAAGTCTTACCAATGTTGGTGCAGGAACTTACTCTGTAAGCATTACAGATGCTAATGGTTGTACTGTACAACAAACACAGGTTGTAACTGACATCTCTGTATTCAACATGAATGCTGATGGACCTACTGAGTTCTGCGTTGGCGGAAAAGTAACTTTAAATGCTACAGTAGTTCAGAATGGTTCTTATCAATGGTATGTTAACGGACAGATATTGCCTGGTGCAACATCACCATCACTCACCACACCTGCAGCAGGTGTTTACACAGTATCGCTAACCAACTCATGTGGCAGCTTTAACTCTACACCGGTAGAAGTGAAAGTAAATTCAGTAAGTGGATATACTGTGAGTCCGGGTATGATGATTTGTCCTAACAACGGAGAGATAGCACAACTTTTTGCAACAGGTGGTTCATGGTATAGCTGGCATCCCGGAGCAGGATTAAATGACTCTACAATTGCCAATCCGATTGCAACACCAAAAGCTTCAACAACCTATACTGTAACCATTCGTTCGAACGAAGGTTGCGAAGTTGTGAGCGAAGTAATGGTAAGTGTTATTTGTGACACACTGTTTGTCCCTACAGGCTTCTCACCGGATGGTAATGCAGTAAACGACACTTACGTGATTGACGGTCTTAGTAAATATCCCGGCAATCTGCTTTATATCTATAACAGATGGGGTAACTTAGTTTACAAAAAACGTGACTATGACAATTCATGGGACGGATCTTCAAATGTTGCAGGTGTTTATCTTGGACAGCAATTACCAAATGGAACATACTATTTCATACTCGACCTGAATGACGGCAAAAAGCCAATGCAGGGATATCTGACACTAAAACGATAAGAATATGAAAGAAGCAATAAACAGAATTCACAACAATAAAAACAGTATAGCAATGTATTCAACAATAAAAAAAATATGGGTTATGTCAGTATTACTGACCTCTATATGCAGCATTAAAGCCAGTGCACAGTACGACCCATTGTTTACACAATACATGTTTAACGAAATGTTTATCAACCCGGCTTATGCAGGTTCGCGCGATCAGATATCGGCAACTGCATTGTACAGAAATCAATGGGTGGGAATGGAAGGTGCACCAAAAACACAAACTGTTTCCATACATGGTCCTGTAAAAAATAAAAAAGTGGGATTAGGTTTGTCTTTCATGAATGAATCAATAGGTGTAGAAAAGAAAGTAGGATTTTTCACCAACTACGCCTATCGTTTGCAAACAAGCGAATATGGCAGATTGGCTTTCGGACTTCAGGCAGGTCTTATCCACATGCGAGAAAACTATCTTGATGTAGTGACCCATGATCCTAACGACATTCAGTTCAGTCAGAATGTATCGAAATTAGTTCCCAATGCAGGATTTGGAATCTATTACAACACCAAACGTTTTTATGCAGGATTTTCAATACCACGACTGATAGAAAACTATATTGACTCAGTGAATGGCGGAGATATTAAAAATAAATTTACACATCAGAACTTTCATTACTTTCTGACCGGTGGATATGTGTTTGATATCAGTCCTGAAATAAAATTAAAACCAATGACTATGATAAAAGCATCAGATGGAGCTACCATTCAGGCAGATGTTACATTAGCTGCATACTTCAATGAAATTTTCTGGATTGGTGCCACCTACAGAACAGGTGCTGCCGCTTCAGTTTTTGCACAAGTTAATCTTACCAAACAACTTCGCCTTGGCTACTCTTATGATTACACCACTAATCAGCTGAACAAATATAATTCCGGCACACATGAGATAACACTTGGATATGACATACCGCTTAAACGCACAGGTGTGCTTAGCCCTCGTTTCTTCTAACCAAATTAATATACTGAACAATGATAGCACCACAGATAAAGAAAATATTTTTTGCAGTTGTAGCACTTTTAATTACAACAGCAAGTTTTGCACAGCAAGATGATTTGGTTCTTGCCGACCAGCTTTATTCCAAGTACAGTTATGGAAAAGCAATACCGCTCTATGAGAAAGTTCTCTCCAAAGAATATCATCATGGCACGGCCTCAAAACTTGCCGACTGTTACAGAAAGAACAATCAATATAAAGATGCCGAAAAATGGTATGAGAAAATAACAGCAGACACCAATGCAACCAATAACGAACATCTTCAATATGCCAAAGTGCTGATAAGTCTTGACAAAAAAGACAAAGCCGAAATGCATCTTGAGAAATATTTGGCAAAAAAACCGGATGACAAATTAGTTGCCGAACAATTAATGGCGCTAAAAAACAACGCTTACAGCAAGGCTCAAGACTCATGGCTAGTTAAACGTTTATTGATAAACTCAGTAAATAGTGATATGTGTGCTGTACCTTATGAAGATGGAATTGTATTCGCCTCTTCGCGCGAAGAAGGCAAAAGCAAAACACAGGACTGGACATCCAAACCATATCTTTCATTATGGTTCAGCAAGGGTAAAGAAAATAATTTCAGCACTCCTGTTTTACTCGAACTTGCTGATAAATCAAAATACAATGACGGCCCTGTTTCATTTTCTTCTGATGGAAACGAAATGTACATTACACGCAATTATGAGGAGAATGGAAAAATTGTACGCGATCAGAATAGAATAGTCAGGCTAAAAATATTCAGTGCTACAAAGGTTAACGGAAAATTTGATTCTTTTAAAGAATTTAAATATAATAATAAGGCTTACTCCTGTGCGCATCCATTTATTTCAAAAGACGGCAATAAACTTTATTTCGCCAGCGATATGCCGGGTGGAAAAGGAGGCATGGATATTTGGGTTTGCAACAGAGTAAATGGCGATTGGGAAAAGCCAGTTAATCTTGGCGCAGAGGTAAACACCACAGAGAATGAAGTATTTCCATATATCGATCATGAGGGCAGTTTGTACTTCTCTTCAAATGGTCGGAGTGGCATGGGAGGATTAGACATTTTTAAATGTGTTTTTGAAAACGGAAAATTCAAAACTGCAGAAAATATTGGAGGCCCGCTCAATTCAACTTTTGATGACTTTGCTTATGTTTACGATAAGAAAAACATGTGTGGTTATCTGACATCAAACCGTGACACAAAAAATGAGAATGACGACTTGTACATGTTTAAAAAGAACTGTGTGCCGTTGGATGGTTTGGTTTATGACAAAGAAACCAATCTGCCGCTTGCCAATGCCAAAGTTGTAATCAACGAAGGAGGGAATAACTTTGCCGAAGTACAAACTGATGACAAAGGTAAATTCAAATCATGTTTATCTATAGGACAGAATTACGATTTCATTGCATCGAAAAATGAATACAAAGAAAATAAAGTGTCTATCAATGGTGTGAATGATGAGCCACAGACAATAAAAATTCCATTATCAAAAATCCCTGCATTTACTCTTGAAGGTCATGTTTATTTGGAAGAAGACAAATCATCATTAACTAACCATCCGGTTAAACTGATGAATTTAAAAACAAATAAAGAAACCGAAACGCTTACTGACGCAAATGGAAATTACCATTTTGACTTAGAACCGGAGACTAACTACAAAGTTATGACCTTTAGAGAAAATTGCGCTGATAACTTTGCTGACCGTTCTACTATTGGATTGACGAAGTCAACCGTTTTAAAAGCAGACTTTGGATTCTTCTGTCAGGGTGATGTAATTCGTGTTGACAATATTTATTACGATTTAGCCAAATGGAACATCAGACCTGATGCTGCAAAAGAATTGGATAAGTTAGTTGACATCATGAAAAAGTATCCTAAGATGCAGATAGAATTAGGCTCACATACCGACTGTCGTGCAAGTTACAAATACAACATGGATCTTTCCGAAAAACGTGCTAAGTCTGCCGTACAATACATCGTTAAAAAAGGTGTTGAGGCCTCAAGGATGACTTACAAAGGCTATGGTGAATCAAAACTGATTAATCATTGTGAATGTGAGGGGACACGAGTTGTGCCTTGCACAGAAGAAGAACATCAGCAAAATAGACGTACTGAGTTTAAAGTGCTGAATGTAAAATAAGTTGAAACAGCAATAAAACAAACGAGGGCGGCTGCGAATGCAGCCGCCCTCGTTTGTTTTTAAAACGCACTATTTTACCTTTACCATTTGTTTGGTTTTAATGGTTTTATTATTGACCACCAACGAATAGCTGTATTGACCCGATGAAAGATTGCTGCCATAAACCAACAGCGAGCCTGCTCCTGCCTGATGTATTTTAACCGACTTTAATATGCTGCCGTTCTGATTGTAAAAAACAAGCATGGCATTTATTGTTTTTGTATCCTGTTGTGGAATGTTCCAACTGATGGTGGTGTTTTCTGCAAATGGATTGGGGTCATTGCCCAATATGATTGCCGGTGTGTTATCCAGCTCTATGGTTTGTTGATTGCTGCTATTGTTTTGATTTAACAAGGGCGCATTGCAGCATGAGGCTACCGCCATAACCAACGAATCGAGCCTGCTTTGCAATGTAGTTAATTGGCTGGTTAAGGTGTCTATCTCCTTAGCCTGACTTTTATATCCTGCTATCAGCAGCGGTATAAACTCCGTGTAGTTTACTGCAAGAATATCTTTCTGTTGACTGATTATTGCACCTGATGAATCATACTCGGCAGGCTGCAAGAAATTCTTTACTAATTGTGGCAATACTTGTTGTACTTCCTGTGCAATTACACCATAATGAGTACCGCCTTCTAATGAAAGACCATAATTATTGAGTGTGTCGTAATTAAATTTATAAATTGATAAATTGTTGAGCAAAGTATCGCTTTGTGGTGCAGGAACAATGTTCTGTTTTAATGTAGAATCACTGGTATGGTAATAATTATTGGTGGCGTAAACTCTTCCATTAAAAAATCCTGCTGCACTTGAGCAATTTCCATTAATACAATTATTGCTAAGTGAAAGTGCGTAAATGCCATAATTAACTGAAGTACCACCTCTTGCTGCAGTATAAATACCATAGCTAAGCTGACTTACATTTTGTGCTATACTATAAACACCACAGTTGCTATAACCTGTTCCTAAACTTCGAAAAAATCCGCCATAGTTATTAACCATTGAATTGTTTCCAAAAGCTTCTCCTGAAACACCATAATTAAACGCATTAGATGAAGAGGATGAATTTGCT